>DASRIY010000093.1:0-11658 GCA_035649755.1 Candidatus Methylomirabilota bacterium | reverse complement strand
GAAAACCGCGGGCTCAATCCCTACATCGAGGACGTGGCGCGGCGCGCGGCCACCGAGGGCTTTCTGGCCCTGGCCCCCGACGGGCTCTCACCGGTCGGCGGCTACCCGGGCAATGACGACGACGGCCGCACGCTCCAGGCCAGCCTCGATCAGGCGAAGCTGCGCACGGACATGGTCAACAGCGCGCGCCACCTGAAGGCGCAGGCGCTCTCCACCGGCAAGCTCGGGGTCACCGGGTTCTGCTGGGGCGGCGGCACCACCAACTTCCTCGCCGTGACGCTCGGCGCCGACATGAAGGCGGGCGTGCCGTTCTACGGCGCGGCGGCCGAGACGGCGCGAGTCGCGGAGATCAAGGCGCCGCTCTTGATCCAGTACGCGGAGAACGACGAGCGCATCAACGCGATGTGGCCGGCGTTCGAGACGGCGCTGAAGGCCGCCGGCGCGCAGTACGAGATGCACATGTATCCTGGCACCCAGCACGGCTTCCACAACAACTCGACGCCGCGCTACAACGAGGCGGCGGCGAAGCTGGCCTGGGACCGGACGATCGCGTTCTTCAAGAAGCATCTGGCGTGAAGCCGACGCTGAAGTGATTCCGACCGGAGGAATGGGACCATGATCAAGAGATTCGGAAGCTTGTTCGCGGGCCACGTCGATCTGGACCACGAGGGGCTGGACGGTACGGCCGCCAACGACCGCTGGCTGCCCGACGAGGAGCTGGCCGGCGTCTTTCCCAAGAGCGAGGCGATCGCGAAGCTGATGGACCGGACCGGCTACGACACGTTCTGGCTGGCCGAGCATCACTTCCAGCGCGAAGGGTACGAGTGCATTCCGAACATCCTGATGCTGGCCCTACACCTCTGCCACATCACCAAACGCATCAAGATCGGCTGCGGCTTCAACATCGCGCCGATGTGGCATCCGCTCCGGATGGCCGAGGACTACGCCACCGCCGACTGGCTGACCGGCGGCCGCGTCGTCTTCGGCGTCGGCCGGGGTTATCACACGCGGGAAGTAGAGGTGTTCGGAGCCCCGCTCCGCGACCAGGAAGCCAACCGCGAGCTGTTCGAGGAGCAGGTCGAGGTCATGTTCAAGTCGTTCAACCAGCGCGCGTTCTCGCACCAGGGCAAGTACTACACGATCCCGCCGCCCCAGGTGCCCTACCGCGGCTACGAGCTGTCCGAGATCTCGCTGGTGCCGCGCCCGAAGACTCTGCCGGTCGAGTGCTGGCAGCCGGTCGTCAGCGCCAGCGCGCGCGCGCTCGACTTCATGGCCAAGCACGACATCAAGGGCATCATCGGCGGCGGTGCCGCCCAGGGGGGCGCCAACGAGAAGGTCGTGCACGCGTTCCGCGAGGCGCGGGCCCGGGCCGGCAAGGAAACCAAGCTGGGCGGCGACCTCTGCATCGGGTTCTCGTTCTACATCGCCGACAGCGTCGAGCAGGGCATCAAGGAAGCGACGCCGTTCTTCGAGGAGAACATCAAGATGTTCGCGCCGCTCGGCTTCGTGCACGGGCTGACGCCCGAGCAGATCGAGGCCACGGCCGATCCCAAGCGGGCGCGTCAGGCGGGGCTGCCGACCCTGCGCCAGGCGATCAAGGCCGGCACGTGGCTGATCGGCCCGCCAGAGCAGGTCACCCAGCAGCTCAAGGACATCGAGCAGAAGTACCCCGGCCTCGAGGTCGTCAACGTCGGCCAGCCCGTGGGGACGCCGCAGGCGGTGATCCTGGAGCAGCTGCAGCGCTTCTCAGCCCAGGTGATGCCGGCCTTCAAGCGCTGAGCCGCCCCGCCTATGAATTGAGGAGCGCGAGGACCTGCTCCACCAGCCGGTCGGCGCGCTCGTCGAGCTCCTTCTCGCCGAGGTTCGCGATCGGATGCGGCACCTCGAGGAAGCGGTAGCTCGGCATCCCCCAGCTCGTCGCCATCGCCTTGCCGGTGGCGCGAAACGGCTCGGTCACGACCGCGATGGCCGGTATCCCTGCCCGCTCGAAGAGGATCGCGTCGAGCACACTGCTCGACGAGCACGACCCTCAGTCGCCGATACCGGAGACGACGAAGTCGCTCTGCTTGCGCAGAGCGTCGATCGCCGCCTCGTCCACCTCGTGACTCGGCGAGCGCTTGCGCACCATGCGCGACACGGTCATGCCGTGGCGGCGACCGAGGCGATCGGCGAGCCGCAGGAGCAGCTTGTCCGAGTTGAACTTCGTGTTCTCGACGAGCCCGATCCGGAGCCCGTCGAGCCTCGCCGGCCGCGGCGCGATCGGCGCCTCGCGACCAACGGGCCCCGCAGTGGGATCGAAGAGAGGCGAGCTCATGGGATCTCTCCTATCGGCGTGGTGACCGCCCTCGTCCACTTGTTGCCCCAGCCGGGCAGGCATGCCGACCAGGCCCCGGCGCGGCCGCCGGCGCGAACGATCAAGATGTCGCCCGGCTTCTCGAAGAAATAGCGCCAGGTCGTCTCGTCCGCAGCCGTCGGCTCGCCGGGCAGGCGCGCGGCGCGCTTGAGATCGGCCACGCGACGCCGCGCGTGCTCGATCAGGAAGTCCTGCACCTGCCGCCGCGACCACCCGCTCTGCTGGAGAATCTCCGCGTGCTCCCCCGCGACGACCAGTAACGCCTGGTTGAACCCTTTGATGTTGGGAAGCCCGAGGTTCGAGAGCGCGTCGGCAAAGCAGAGAAGGAGCGGCTCGGGCTCGGCGGCGAGCTGGTTGTAGACCTGGTAGAGGCTGTTCGACGCGTAGACCGTCACCGCGCTCTGCGCCGGGTTGAGCCCGCGCGAGACGTGCAGCGGCTCCCAGAGATGCTCATCCTCGTTCTCGGCGAAGCAGAACGAGTACTTCCCGGGGTTGCCGAGGACCGCGCGGTCGAGCAGGCCCGGACGCGTCTGCATGACGTTCATCATGGTCAGGCGCACGGCGCGGCCGATCGTGCCGTTGGGCCGCCAGCCCTGGCCGAAGGCGTTGTTGCCGGAGTTGAGCTTGAGCCGCTGCGCGATCGGCCCGTTGACAATGAGCACCATCGCCGAGCCGCCGGTGCTCGACGCCGGGCCGTGATACGCGAAGTCCGGGTGGCAGAGACCGCGGATCGCCGCGGCGACGACCGGCATGTACTCCGGCCGACAGCCGGCCAGCGCGGCATTGATGGCCACCTTCTCGGCGACGACGACCGTGTTGCGGCCGGGGATCTCGCCCAGGATCTCGTCGCGCCGAAGTCCGGCGCCCGCCAGCATCTCCGCGACGGACTTCTCGGTGGGCGGAACCACCGGCAGCCCGTCGGTCCAGCCGCGCTCGAAGTACGCCTCGATCAGGCTCGCGGGATCGGAATCCGCCATCGACGACCTCTCAGGCGGCCGGGCGCTTCCAGCCGAGCCAGTCGACGATGGCACCGCCCATCACCCGCTCGAGATCGCGGCCCTTCAGCCACGGCAATTCCTCGGTGAACATCGTCACGCACTGACGGTACGAGCACGGCATGCGGGTGATGTCCGTGCCCCAGAACGAGCGCTCGGGCCCGAACGCCTCGAAGATCTGGCGCAGATAGCCATGAATGTTCTTGTAGGGATAGGCCTGGCTAGAGTAGCTGGGCGCGCCCGACATCTTGACCCCGACGTTGGGGTACTTCGCGAGCGGGAGCATGTCCTTGAGGTCGGCGAAGGCCGCGTCGTCGGTCACGCCGGTGCCGCCGCCCGAACGTCCGAGATGGTCGATGTGGAGCTTCAGGCGCGGATGCCGCTCGGCGATCTTGGCCAGCGCGGCCATGTGCCCGCCGGCCAGGAGCCCGACCGGAAGCCCTTCGCGCTCACACGCCTTCCAGAACCAGTCGAGCGAACCGTCGGTCCACCAGGCCTTCTGCTGCGGCTGGTTGAAGGTGAACCGGAACCCGAGCATCCCCGGCCGCTGACGCCAGCCGGCGACGATCTTCTCGCGATCCGGGCTCAGCAGGTCGAAGTGACCGAGGATGCAGAACTTGCTCGGGTGCCGCTTCACGGCGCCGACCGCGAGCACGTTGACCGGCTCACCGAGCGAGCTGGGCGGATGGATCACCGCGCAGTCGACCCCGGCCGAGGCCATCTCGGCCAGCGCGTCGTCGACCGAGTACGTCGGGATTTGTCGATGATGCGCGCTCATCTTGCCGTTCTGCCAGAGATGGATCTGGGAATCGACGATCAGCATGGCGAGCCCTCCCGCGGCACAGCTTACCTCAACGCTGCGCAGTCGTTCCGGCTGATCTCGCGCTGACCCGTGAGGATACCCGGACGGCCGAAGACGACGAGCACGACGTCGCCCGGATTATCGGCGAGCCGGCACATGTCTCGGGCCGCCGCGCGGAAGACCCGGTCCTCGGGGTACGACGGCACGGACAGCTCGCTCATCGACCATTCATGAAGATCCAGCATGTTGGAGCCGACCCGGTCGCTGACCACGTGACGGCGCACGACGTCGGGAAGCCGTGCGGCCACCCGGTCGGTAATGGAAAGCGCGCCCACCTTGATATTCCCGGAGTAGAGCTCGCCGGAGAGATAGGAATCCCAGCGACCAGCAAAGCTGAGCACGGGCAGCGCCACGAAGAGCGCCAGCATCGCGGCGTGAGCGCCGATCCGGCGCGGGACGATCGCGTCGAGGGCGGACGGACCGCGGGCGTTCCAGAAGAGGAGCGCCACCAGCACAGCCATCGCCACGTTCCACGGCCAGATGACCGCGTTGGTTCCGTGAGCGAGCGGCCCGAGCAGGCCGAAGATGACAACATGCGTCGCGATCGCGGCGACGACGGCGGCGTTTCGTAGCCGCGGCACCAGGAGGCCCAGGGCCACGGCGATCTCCGTCATCGGCGCAACGACCCAGCCGGGCAAGAGGATCTCTCGAGTTCCGGCCGGAAGCACCGCGGCGACCGGCTCCACGAGCCAGGGGAACACGCGCGCCATGAAGGTCACGTTGAGCTTCTGGACGCCGCTCCAGAGATAGAGCCCGACGAGGACGACGCGCCAGGCCGCCAGCGTATCGCCGGAATCCCGAGCGACGGCGAGCGCCCCGATCATCGCCACATACTGGTAGAACCAGGGCTGCCAGCGCGACTGATCCTCGAGTGCCAGGACAAGCGCAAGAACGGTCGCGGCCGTCGCCCACCAGCGCGGGCGCGGCGCGAAGGCGACGCCGCACAGCGCCGCGAAGAGCGCGCCGAGGGCGATCGCGTCGAGGGGTGGCTGGAGCTGTGGCCAGCCATCTAGCACCGGTACTCGTGGAAACGCGCGCGTCGCCAGGAACAGCCTGGATGCGAGCAGCACTCCGGCCGCGAGCGCGGCCGCCACGACCAGCCGCGCCCACCGGAGCCGATCGAAAGGCGGTCGCGGCGCGGTGGCTCGAGGACGCGAGGAGGATCGTCGAGGCTTCAGGAGTCTGACGCTATCGCTTCGTCGAGGTCTCGCGCAAGCCCGGCCACCCGGACCCGCCGGACCCAACCGAAGCGGCTATACTATCGGCGGCTCAGCACCCAACTTTCAGGAGGAGATCGTGGCCAAGATCCTCACGCCCCCACAAGCCGCTCCGATCATGGACATCGCGAAAGAGCTGCTCCCGCCCGGCATGGAGCTCGTGGTCGTCGACCCCGGCAAGCCCGAGTTCTATGACAAGGCCGCCGACGCCGAGTACTACCTGGGCTCGCCGCGCACCGGGATCGGCAACGAGTTCTTCCGCGCCGCGCCGAAGCTGAAGCTCATCCAGCTGACCAGCGCAGGTTACGACCGCGTCGACCTGGAGGCCGCGCGCAAGGCCAAGGTGCCGGTCGCGAACAACGGGGGCGCCAACTCGGTCGCGGTCGCCGAGCATGCCGTCATGCTCATGCTGGCGGTCCTCAAGAAGCTCGTCTACCACCACAACAACGTCGTCGCCGGCAAGTGGCGGCCGGGCGACTTCGCGTCGATTCGCACGTACGAGGTCGAGGGCAAGCGGCTCGGCATCATCGGCCTCGGCAACATCGGCAAGAAGGTCGCGCGGCGCGTCCAGGGCTTCGACGTGGACGTGCGCTACTTCGACATCCTCCGGCTCACCGAGGACCAAGAGGACGCGCTCGGCGTCCGCTTCGCCCTCTTCACCGAGATCTTGAAGACGTCGGACATCGTGACGCTGCACGTGCCGCTCAACGACGTCACGCGCAAGATGATCTCGACCCGCGAGCTCGCGATGATGAAGAAGACCGGGATCCTCATCAACACCTGCCGCGGTCCGGTGGTGGACGAGGACGCGCTCCATCAGGCGCTCACGGCGGGCACCATCGCCGCCGCCGGCCTCGACGTCATGGTCGAGGAGCCGCCGAAGCCGAACCACCCGCTCTTCTCGCTGCCGAACGTGACCCTCACGCCGCACAGCGCCGGGCCGACGTGGGACAACTGGACGAAGGCGTACCGCAACGGCTTCGACAACATCCAGCGGATCGAGGCCGGACGGTCGCCGCTCTGGGTGGTCCCCGAGCTCCGCGACCTGGTCGGATAGGAGAACGATGCGGCTCGAGCTCGCCTGGTCCGTCGTCGACGACCTCGCGGCCGGCTCCGCCACGCGCCTGGCGGGGCGGCGGCTCGAGGTCGACGTCGACGGGCTGCGCGCGCTCCTGTCGGCTGACGCGCGACTCGCCCGCATTCGTCTCGATCTGGTCCATCCGGGCGAGCGCTGCCGGATCGGACGCGTCTTCGACGTCATCGCGCCACGCGCGAAGCTGGACGGCGACGATTTTCCCGGCGTGCTCGGCGCCGTGGCGCGGGCGGGTCACGGCACGACGCTGGCGCTGGACGGGGTCGCCGTCGTGGCCACTGATCAGCAGACCGACAACGTCGGCACGCTCGCGGTGATCGACATGGCCGGGCCGAACGCCGAGCTCTCGGCTTTCGGACGCACTCACAACGTCGTCATTTCCGCGTGGCCGGCGCCGGGGGCCGAGCGCGCGGACTATCTCGCCGCTGTCAGGCTCGCGGCGCTGAAGGCGGCAGTCTACCTCGCGCGAGCGGCGCGCGAGGCCAAGCCCGATCGCGTCGAGGCGTTCGAGCTTCCTCCATCGCCGCGCGTCCCGCCCGAGCTGGCCCACCTGCCCCGCGTGGCGTACGTGTTCCAGATCCATTCCCATCAGCGGCCGACGGGCGTGGACGAGGGCATCCTGTACGGCGACCCTGTGCGGCGCATGCTGCCGACCATCCTGCATCCCAACGAGGTGCTCGACGGCGCCGTGCTCCGCGGCTTCATGGGCCGGAGCGTCACCACGTGGGCCACGCAGAACCATCCCATGATCCGGGCCCTCTACGCCGAGCACGGACGCACGCTGTGGTTCGCGGGCGTGGTGGTCACCGTCGCGCAGGCGACCGCGCCCGAGCGGGTGCGCTCGGCGTTCATGGCGGCCGATCTGGTCGCCCACACCCTGGGCGCCGACGGCGCCGTCCTTACCAAGATCGGCGGGGGCGCGCCGCACGTCGACATGGCGCAGGCGGCCTCGCAGTGCGAGGCGCTCGGCGTGAAGACCACGGCCGTCGTCGAGGACATGTCGACCGACGGCAGCGCCGAGGGCATGCTGCTCTTCGATCTGCCGGGCGTCGACTCGCTGGTGAACGTCGGCAGCAGCCAGGAGCCCATCATGCTGCCCGCGATGGATCGCGTCGTTGGCGCCGACGACCTGGCGCCGAAGCTCCTTGGCGAGTCGCGGGCGACCTACGGCGGACTCTGCGGCGCGATCGAGCAGGTCGGGCTCACCCGTGTGATGGCGGAGGTGCGGTGATGACGCTGCGCGTGGTCTCGTTCGTCAATCAGTTCTTCGGTCAGCTCGGCGGCGAGGAGAAGGCAGGCGCCGGACCCCAGGTGATCGACGGCGCTATCGGCGCGGCTCGGGCCGTCCAGCAGGCGCTCGGCGACGCGGGCACCGTCGTCGCGACGGTCATCTGCGGCGACAATTACGCCGCCGAGCACGCGAATCGCGCGATTTCCGAGCTGGTCGCTCTGGTGGCGGCGCAGAAGCCGGACCTTCTCGTCGCCGGCCCCGCCTTCCTGGCAGGCCGTTACGGCGTCGCGTGCGGCGCGCTCTGCGCCGCCGTGCAGGCGGAGCTGAAGATTCCGGCCGTGACCGGCATGCACGCGGAGAACCCGGGCGTCGAGCTCTACCGCCGCCGGGTCTACACCGTCGAGACCGGCGCCGAGGCCACGCGCATGCTGGCCGAGGTGAAGCGGCTCGTGGCGCTCGGCCTCAAGCTCGCGCGCGGCGAGGCGGTCGGCACGCCGGCCGCCGAGGGGTACTTCACTCGCGGCGTCACGCGCAACGTCGTGGCCGGCGCCAGCGCCGCGGATCGAGCCGTGGCCATGCTGCTCGACAAGCTCGCCGGCCGGCCGGTCGCAACCGAGGTCCCTCGCCCCGCCTTTCCGCCGGTGCCGCCGCCGCGCCTCGTCAAGACGCTCGAGGGCGCGACGATCGCGCTCGTCACCGACGGCGGCCTGGTGCCGCGCGGTAACCCGGACGCCATCGAGGCGCTGAACGCCACGCGCTACGGCGCCTACAGCATCGAGGGCAAATCGAGCCTCGACGCCGCGCAGTACGACAACCCGCATCGCGGCTACGACACGACCTGGGTCAAGCAGGATCCGCACCGGCTGGTCCCGGTCGACGTGGCCCGCGAGCTCGAGCAGGCAGGAGCGATCGGCAAGCTGCACGAGACGGTCTACTCGACGGTCGGCGTCGCGACCACGCTGGCTCAGAGCGCGCGCATGGGACGGGAGATCGCCGAGAAGCTGAAGGAGGCCGGCGTCGACGCGGTCATCCTCACCTCCACCTGAGGGACCAGCACTCGCTGCGGCGCAGCGATCACTCGAGAGCTCGAGCGCGCGGGACTGCCGACCGTGCAGGTGTCGACGATGACGCCGGTGGCCGTGATGGTCGGCGCCAACCGGATCGTGTCGGCCGCGGGCATCATTCACCCGCTCGGCAGCGCCGATCTCTCGCCGGAGGACGAGAAGGCGCTCCGGCGCCGCATCGTGGAGCAGGCGCTCCAGGCGCTCCGGACCGAGGTCGCGAAGCCCACGGTGTTCTCCGCCGAATGACCGCGCCGGTCCGGCTCGACGTCTTCTCGGACTACCTGTGTGCGTGGTGCTTCAACGCCGCGGTGCGGCTCTCCGACGTCCGGCGGGCCTACGGCGACCGGGTGAGCGTCCACTGGCGCACCTTCCCGCTCATTCCCGGCGCGCAGCCCGACCGGCGGGTCACCCAGAAGACGCGGGAGGGACGACAGCGCGTGGGCGCCGAGGAGCCGCGGGCCGGATTCGTGCCGCCCGAGATCGACACGCCGCTGCCGTCATCGAGCATTCCGGCGCTGACCGCCGCGAAGTGCGCTGAGCGCCAGGGCGCCGACGCCTTCGAGCGGTTTCACCAGCGGCTCTTCACCGCGCACTTCCGCGACAACGTCGACATCGGCCGACCCGACGTTCTGCGCCGTCTCGCCCGCGAGACCGGGCTCGACGTGACCCGCTTCGAGACCGACTACGCCGGCGAGGCCTACGAGGCGGTGCTGCGCGACTGCGCCGAGGGCGCGGCGTGGTTCGGCGTCTCCGGGCTTCCTACCGTCATCCTCAACGAGAAGCTCTCGGTGGTGGGCGCGGTGCCGACGGAACGTTATCACCTGCTGATCGACTGGATCCTCGCCGGCGAGCCCGGCGGCGTGATCCCGCTCGCCGATAGACCGGGCGTGCCCGCGGGGCAGAGCTCGGTCGAAGCCCGCTAGACGATCAGGACGATCGACAGGGCGAGCAGCGTCCCCATCGCGATGTTGAACAGCCGCAAGCCGCGCGGATCGCGCAGAACCCGCTGGACCGCCGCGCCGAACACCAGCCACAGGAAGCAGCTCGGCAACGCGCCGGCGACAAAGAGCCCGCCGAGGAACGCCGACTGCGCGATCGCGCTACCGCCGTCGGCGCTGAGAAACGTTCCGGCGGCGCTGGCGCTCACCAGCCACGACTTCGGGTTGATCCACTGGAAGGCGGCGGCCCCGCCGTAGCCGACCGGATTGCCGCCGGATCCTGACTCGAGCCGGCGCGAGCTCGCGATCTTCCACGAGAGCCACAGCAGCACCGCGGCCCCGCCCCAGTGGAGCGCGCTCAGCACCAAGGCACTCCTGAGCACCAGGCTGCCGAGCCCGAGCGGCACCAGGAACATCATGGCGCCCATGCCGGTCACCACACCCAGGAGGCACGGAAGCCCGCGCAGCACGCCCGCGTTCGCGCCGGCGGCCGTGAGCATGATGTTGCTGGGCCCGGGAGTGATCGCCGCGACCACGGCGAAGAGAAGAAACGCAACGGCACGGTCTGTAGTCGTACTCTACCTCCAGGACTATGCGCTCCCAGAACACCAGATCGGGCGGCGAAGGTCTTGAACGATCGTGCACGGGCACGGCCGCCGGCTGGCTCGCCGGGCCCGAGCCGGTGGACGGCGTCGAGCTCCTCCACGCCTGGCTCACGACCGAGGTCTACCAGCGGCATCGCCATGACACGTACGCCGTCGGCGTCACGGATCGCGGTGTTCAGGTCTTCGATTACCGGGGCTCGTCACGGGTCAGCACGCGCGGCCAGGTCGTCGTGCTCTATCCCGACGAGGCGCACGACGGACGGGCCGGCACCCGTGAGGGCTTCGGATACCGCATCGTCTACGTCGAGCCCACTCGCCTCGCCGAGGCCCTGCAAGGGCTTCGCGGCGGCCCAGGCCCGCTGCCGTTCGTGAGTGAGGCGGTGTCGGCGAATCCGGCTCTGGCTCGGGCCGTCGAGGACGCCTTCCGCGGGCCGCTCGACTCGCTCTCGGCGGACAGCATCGTCGTCGACCTGGCCGAGGCGCTGCTGGGCGCGGAGCGAGGCGGCGCGAGACCGGCCGCGGTACGGCGCGTCGACGTCGCGGCAGTCGAGCGCGCGCGACAGCTCCTCGACGCGGAGCGCGCGCGCACCGTGCATTCGTCGGAGCTCGAGTCGATCACGGGGCTGACGCGCTACGAGCTCGCGCGCCAGTTCAGGACGGTGCTCGGCACGAGCCCGCATCGCTATCTCCTCATGCGGCGTCTCGCCCTGGCGCGCGACCTGATCCACGCGGCGCGGGCCCTGGTCGACGTGGCGTGTGAGGCGGGATTCGCCGATCAGGCGCATTTCACCCGCGTGTTCAGATCCGCGTTCGGGCTCACGCCCGCTCGCTACCGTGCCCTCCGGATCCGTCCCCTCGACTTGACAGGACCGCGGGCCGTCCAGTGAAATGCCGCGCGTGGAGACCGCCCGCGTGACGCCGAACGGCATGCCCGTCGTCCGCGCGGTCTCGCTCGTGCTGGCGCACGCACCGAGCTTCGTGCGCCTGGGCTCGAAGCCCTTGCGCGTGCTGCGCGAGGTGCAGCAGCCCATCGACTACCTGCAGCCGCACCTCCGCGGCTGGGATGCGGCGCTCGCCTACGCGCCCAACCAGGTTTTCATCGGCAATCTGGGCGTCGATGATCTCGCGGCGCGGCCCACGCCGTGGCATCGCCATCCTCTCGCCGGCGCGGCGCGGTTCGGCCCGGACGGCGAGATCATGCCGGAGGACGAATTCCTGGGCCTCCTCGCGGCCTGCGACGGCTTCGATCTCCTCGCCCTCGACCGCGAGGTCGCCGATCGCGCGCGTGCTGCGCTCGACG
>DASRIY010000092.1:0-23361 GCA_035649755.1 Candidatus Methylomirabilota bacterium | reverse complement strand
ATCCTGCGTGGGCAGGACACCGTCCTCGGTGTGGGTCGTGCCCTGGATCGCAGGCTCGCTAGGGACTCTCGGTGGTACTCGAGTCTTCTGAGGTCGTCGAGGAGGGCGTCTTGAAGCGACATTCGATGGCCACCATCAAGGAGCTGGCGGACGGATCAGTCATCGAGGCCGTCACCGCCGGATCGCACGACGGCTGCAGCCTGAATCGCTTCCGGAGATCGTCCGACGAGAGCGCCTGGACCTCGATGAAGTCGGCGAGGCTCATCGAGAGAGTCAGGACGATCAGGCTGTGCGCGAGGCGGAAGGACCAGACCGGGATCATCGCACGTACCCTACGCGGCGAGGGCTGAAGAGAGCCTGAAGCGCACCTGAATTCTGCTTCAGGTGTGCCGGAGCTTCTAAGGTTCGCGAGGCGAGGTGCTCCATCGCGTGGCTCAGTACGGCCTCGGTCCGCATCCGAGCCGGTGGCGTCGTGGCGCCGCCGCGTGCGAGGGGCGCACGCTCGACGCGCTGCTCCACGAGCCCGCGCGGCGAGCTCGTCACGGCGATGACGGCGACGTGGGTCAGGATCAGCGCGCGGCTCTCGGCGTCGTGCCTCCACGAGGTCGAGTGCACCACGAGCGGCTCCGAGCGAAGCGCGCTCGCTATCGCGGCCCGTACCACCTGGTGCGGGTGCTGCGGTAATCGGTCAAGTCAGACGTTTGCCACGCGTCGCTGGAACGAGCTGTCCGTAGCGTACACCCTTGACGGCGAGAAGCTCATTGGCGATCGTGCGGATGCGCCGCGCCGAGCCCCGCAGCGCAATGACCTCGAGACAGGAATGCTCGTCCAGGTGCACGTGCAGGCTCGCGGTGATCGACCGGAAGCCGTGGTGCTGGATGTCCGCCAGCTTGTCCGCGAGCGCATGGGTCTCGTGGTCGTAGACGAGCGTCAGGACCCCCACCGTCTCCCCCGGCACCGTGGCCCATTCTTCCTTGACGAGCTCGCCGCGTAGCAGATCGCGCACGAACTCGCTTCGATTGCCGTAGCGCCGGCCGGCGCGGAGACGGTCCAGCGTCCGCATCAGCCGGGCCGGCAGCGAGACCGTGAACCGGACGGCCCGCTCTTCTCCCATGGATCGGGAATGTACTGGATGAGCCCTGCGTCGTGTGGTATTACCTTTTCGACAATGTTCATACGTTGCTCGGCCGTTGGTCCGCGGGCCGTCACGAGGCTGATTCTGGTCGCCGGCGTACTGACGGCGGCTGTTGCATTCGGCCAGCAGACTCCCCCGCCGGTGCCGGAGACGCCGCCGGCGCTCCAGCAGGAGTCGCCGCCGCCCGTCAAGCAGGAAGCGCCGCCACCGACCTTCCTGGACGAGCAGCGAACTCCCCTGCCGCCCGTTACGGTGACCGCGCCGCCGCCGCTCTCCTCGTCCTCGGAGGTCTTCATTCCCGGGAAAGACTTCGAGCTGCTCCCGCAGGGCCGGCCGGGCGACCTCCTGCGCCTGATCCCCGGCTTCGTGATCAGCCAGCACCAGGGGGGCGGCAAGGCGGAGCAGTACTTCCTCCGCGGCTTCGACGCCGATCACGGCACCGACGTCGCCATCTTCGTCGACGGGCTTCCCGTCAACTTCCGCAGCCACGCGCACGGCCAGGGGTATGCCGATCTCCATTTCCTGATTCCCGAGACGGTCATGCGGCTCGACGGCTTCAAGGGGCCCTATTTCGTGGAGTACGGCGACTTCGCCACTGCGGGCGCCGTCAATTTCGTCCTCCGCGACTTCGTCGAGGAGAACTACGCGGAGGCGTCCGGCGGCTCGTTCAGCACGATGCGCTTTCTCACGCTGCTCTCGCCGACGAAGGACGCGCTCAAGACGCTGATCGCGGCCGAGTACTACCACAGCGACGGTCCCTTCGAGCACCCGAACGGCTACAACCGGTTCAACATCCTCGCCAAGGCGAAGGGCAGCCTGACGCCAGGCATGGATCTCTCCGCCTGGGCCTCGTACTACTACGCCACCTGGCACGGCTCGGGCGAGATCCCGGTGCGGGCCGTCCGAGCCGGCCTCATCTCGCGATTCGGCGCCATCGATGCGAACGAGGGCGGCGAGACACAGCGCCTCAACCTCAACGTGGACTGGACCTGGCGCCTCGACGAGGCCCAGACGATCGCGGTCCGCGGCTACGGCAGCTACTACACGCTCAACCTGTTCAACAACTTCACCTTCTTCCTCAATGATCCCGAGAACGGCGACGAGATCACCCAGCGCGACCGCCGCCTGCTCGGCGGCATCGACGCCCAGTACCAGCACCAGAGCAAGCCGTTCGGCGTGAGCCTCATCAGCACCGCCGGCTTCCAGTACCGCATCGACACGCCGCGCGTCGTGCTGGGCACGTCCATCCAGCGCCACCCGACCGGGCGCACCCAGGACGTCAGCATCGTCGAGCAGTCCTACGCGCCGTTCGTGAAGTTCGATGTGGTACCGGTCCCCTGGCTCCGCTTCGTCACCGGCGCACGCGGCGACATCTTCACCTACAACGCATGGACGCGGGTGAACACGACCGGCGACGACACGAACGGCTACGTCACGAAGGCGCGCCCGAACGTGAAGGCCAACCTCGTGCTGGGTCCGTGGTGGAATACCGAGTTCTTCGGCAACTTCGGCACGGGCTATCACAGCAATGACGCGCGGGCGGTGATCTCCGATCCCACCCTGACGGCGCTGCCGACGGCAATGGGCTGGGAGTTCGGCGTGCGGACCAAGGTCATCCCGCGGGTCGAGCTCTCGGCGACGTACTGGTGGCTCAACCTCGCCAGCGAGCTGGTATTCGTCGGCGACGAGGGCACGACCGAGGCGCGCGGGCCGACCCACCGGCAGGGATTCGAGTTCGCGATGCGCGCGAAGCTTCTCGACTGGCTCACGTTCTCGGGCGACGTGACGTCGAGCCACGCCGAGTTCGACACGGGCCAGGCGGTGGCGCTGGCCCCGCTGGTGACGTCCCGCGCCGACCTGACGGCCCGCTTGCCATTCGGGCTGGCGGCGAGCTTCGCGATGCGCTATCTGGCCGACCGCTGGGCCGACGAGGATCGCACGCAGAAGGCGCGCGGTTATCTCCTTTTCGACTTCGTCGCCCGGTATCGCTACAAGTGGATCGAGGCCTTCTTCAGCATCGAGAATCTCACCAACACCGAGTGGCGTGAAGCGCAGTTCTTCTTCACCTCACGCCTCGGCGGCGAGCCCGCTGCCGGCGTCCCCGACATCCACTACACCGCCGGCAACCCCCGCACCTTCACCGGCGGCCTCGCCGTCCGCTTCTGACCACGAGTACCAGCGCGGCCTACGCAGCGCGATCGCAGAACCTCGGCCGACACGAAGCAGCTCAGGACCTCGAGCACGACAAACGTCAGACGTCGGGTCATACGGAATGGTTCGCGACTGGCTGAACATTGGGTCCCGCGAACTGCGGCAGCGATCCTGCTGTCGGCTACCTGCTCCTGGACGCGCTCGCGACGCCCCGTCACTCCCCGACCGGCCGGTCGATTCCTGGCCGAACGCCTGAGACGCCCGCGGCTCAGCGCGGGTTGAAGGGCGAGTACCCGACGAAGCGCCAGCCGAGCGGGCCCTGCCCCTCGATCTCGACGATCTCGTCGATCTCCACTGCGACCGCGCGCACGGCACCATTGAGCGCCTCGGGCTCCCAGAGAATCCTCGCCCGTCCGGTCAGCTGGAGCGTCGTGCCAGTATCGAAGTCGACGAAGAGCAGCCCCACGCGCGGGTCCGCCGCGATGTTGCCGAGCGTCTGGAACATATTGTTCCCGGCGTAGTCGGGAATCAGCAGCGATCGCTCGTCCAGTACTCGCACGAAGCCCGGCTGGCCCCCGCGGTGCGACGCATCGGCTCCGGCGTCGGCGTGAACGCTCGCGATGAAGAGCGTGTCGGCTCGCCCGATCGCGAGCCGATGAGATTCGGTGAGCGCATGGCTGCGTACGGCGAGGCCGGCTCTCTGGTGCTCGGCGCCCGGCTCAGGCGCGCGGGCCTGGATGTACTTCGGACAGTTGCCGAAGACCTCGTCGGTCCGCATCTCGATCGCCTGACGGTCCGCTTTCACCACCCGGCCGTTGACGCGCAGCCGGCGCCGCCGTTCCGGATCGATGACGAGGACGCCAAGCGGCCGGCCGGGAGCCACGCCCTCGCTCAGGGGATCCGCGTCCGGCAGCCCGGCCGCCACGCGCAGCATCCTCGAGCTCGGCGCCGTGATGAGACCGGGCGCGCCACCGACCATCGACGCCCACACGCGCCCCGACCGGTCGACACCCGCGAGGACCGCGAGGCGCTGCGACTCCAGAAACCGCCGCGCGGCGTCGGGAATCGCGCTCGTGATGCCCCGCCCGAGCCGGCCGGCCTCGTCCGCCACACCGGACCGCGACTGCACGGCGCGCTCGCCCTCGTGGAACTTGCTCATGGGGCTTTGGACGCCGGCGGTCCCGCGTGAGATTCAGACCATGTCTTCCGGACGCACCCAGCGGTCGTATTGCTCGGCGGTCACGTGACCCGAGGCCAGGGCGGCCTCCCGCAGCGTGAGCCCCTCGGCGTGAGCTTTCTTGGCGATCGCCGCCGCGCGGTCGTAGCCGATATGGGGAGCGAGCGCGGTCACCAGCATGAGCGAGCGGCCGACGAGCTCGGCGATCCTCACGCGGTTCGCCTGGATCCCGTCCACGCAGAACTCGCGGAAGCGCGCGCACGCGTCGGTCAGGAGCTCCGCCGAGTGCAGGAAGTTGAAGATGATGACGGGCTTGAAGACGTTCAGCTCGAAGTTGCCCTGCGAGCCGGCCAGGGCGATCGCCGTGTCATTGCCCATCACCTGCACCGCGACCATGGTGAGCGCCTCGGCCTGCGTGGGGTTGACCTTGCCCGGCATGATCGACGATCCCGGCTCGTTCTCGGGCAGGGCGAGCTCGCCGAGCCCGCTGCGCGGCCCCGAGCCGAGCCAGCGAAGGTCGTTGGCGATCTTCATCAAGGCGACGGCGAGGGTGCGCAGCGCGCCGCTCGCCATCACGAGGTCGTCGTGGGCCGCAAGCGCGGCGAACTTGTTCGGCGCCGAGACGAACGAGAGACCGGTCAGCTCGGCAAGCTTCCGGGCGACGGCGTCGCCGAAGCCGGCGGGCGCATTGAGCCCCGTGCCGACCGCGGTGCCCCCGATCGCGAGAGCCAGGAGCCCCGGCAGCGTCGCGTCGATCCGCGCCAGCGCGCCGTCGAGCTGGGCGACGTAGCCGGAAAACTCCTGACCGAGCGTGAGCGGCACCGCATCCTGAAGATGGGTGCGGCCGATCTTCACGATGCCGGCGAACTCGCGGGCCTTGGCGGCCAGCGCGTTGCGAAGTGCCTGAACGCTCGGCACCAGGCGCCGCGTGATCGCGAGGGCCGCGGCGACGTGCATCGCCGTGGGAAAGGTGTCGTTGGACGACTGGGACATGTTGACGTGATCGTTGGGATGAACCGGGTCCTTGCTCCCGAGCTTTCCTTCGGCGAGCTCGATCGCGCGATTCGCGATCACCTCGTTCACGTTCATGTTCGTCTGGGTGCCGGACCCGGTCTGCCAGACCGACAACGGGAAGTGCGCGTCGAGCTTGCCGGCGATCACCTCGTCGGCGGCGCGCGCGATCAGCTCGGCGCGGCGCGCGTCCAGGAGGCCGAGCTCGCGGTTGACCGCGGTGGCCGCCCTTTTCAGAAGGCCCAGGGCGTGGACTACCGCGATCGGCATCCGGTCGTTGCCGATCGCGAAGTGATGGAGGGAGCGCTCGGTCTGGGCGCCCCAGTAGCGGTCGGCGCGGACCGCGATCGGCCCCATGCTGTCGGTCTCGATACGGGTCGCGGGCGCCGGGTCCGGCATGCCGGGCAGCTCCGCTACAGCACGGCGTAGCCGTACACGAGGCCGAAGGCGATCGAGCCGACGCCCGCGCAGAAGGCGAGCGCCTGGCGGGCGCGGCGGAAGCGGAGCGCGAGCGACACCGGGTACGCCATCACCGCGGTGAGCACGGTCATCCCGATGATCGTCCCGATGCCGAAGATGAGCAGGTACGCGACGGCGCTCGCCGTCGAGCGCAGCGTCGCCAGCACCAGGAGGGAGACCGCGGCGCTGCCGGCGAGTCCGTGCACGGCACCGACAACGACCGCGCGGCCGGCCGGCCAGCCGCTGCGCCATCCGAGCGCCGACAAAAGCTTCGACGGATGGACGTGCGCGTGCTCGTGGGCATGGTCGGCGTGCTGGTGGGGATGACTGTGGACGACCCCGGCCTCGCTGCCGTGCTCGTGGTCCGCGACCAGATGGCCAGCCGGCACCGACGAGAAGCTCCGGACCGCGTCGCGCAGTCGCAGCACGCCCAGCAGGATCAGCATGCCGGCTACCACCAGCTCGAGCCCGCTGCCGATGGCGGGCGTGACGGTGAGCTTCAGCCCGATGATCAGCGCGCCCACGATGGTCAGGGTCGTCATGTGGCCGGCGCCCCACAGCACGCCGATCATCGCGCCGTCGACGAAGCGACGCTCGCGCGTCAGGATCGTCGCCACCGCCACGAGATGGTCCGGGTCGGTCGCGTGCTGAAGACCGAGCAGGAAGCCGAGGGCGATCGCCGAGAGAGCGGGATCCAGCCGCGTTACTCCGACATCTTGAGCAGGAGGCCGGTCCGGCGCGCCCGCTGGATCGCCGCCAGGAACGCCCAGTGGGCGAGCGCGGCGTAGAGGGCCGAGAGCGCGAGGCCCGTCGCGATCGGCGCCGCGAACTCAGACTCGAACCCGTAGTAGGCCCGGTACGCGTCGAGGAAGTACGTGAGCGGGATCGCCTTCGCGATCGCCGCGATGAAATCCGGCAGGACGGAGATCGGATAGTAGATGCCCGCCAGCACCAGGACCATGTTCACGCTCGCCCACGCGAACGCCTCGGCGCGGTTGCCGAAGAGCGTGATGAGGGCGCACACCGCGACGCCGACCACCCAGGCGGTGAGGAAGCAGCCCAGCAGGAACGTCGCGAGCGCGATCCAGCCCGGCTGACCCACGTTGAAGCCGAAGGCCCAGCGGCCGAGCACCGCCAAGAGCCCGAACACCAGGAGGCCCCGGAGCATCCCGATGACCCACGATCCGAGCGTCAGGTGGCGAATCCCGATGGGCGCGAGGAACTGGTGCTTCAGCGACTTCGACCAGACGTCGAGCAGCACCGCGTAGGCGACCTCGAGCTGGCAGACGTTGACGATCGACAGCGCGATGGTGCCGATCAGGACGAACGAGGCCTGGGCCGACGTCAGCTCGAGAAACCGCGACATCAGGCCGATGGAGAGGACGCCGACGATCGGCCAGAAGAGCAGCTCGAAAAAGAAGAAGACGTTGCGGGCGCCCATGAGCGCGTTGCGCAGCGTCACCGCCCAGACGGCCAGGAGCTCACCGCGCCAGCTCAACGAAGACCTCCTCGAGCTCGGGCTCACGCACCTGGACGTTACGGATCACGACGCCGTCGGCGTGCAGGAGGCGCAGGATCTCCGGCAGCCGCTTCTCGGCCTCGTCCACCGTGCACTCGACCCAGCCGTCCACCTCGACGCAGCGGAGCACGCCGGGCGTCTCGGCGAGCCACGGCACCCGCGGCGGGTCGAGCTTGAGCGCGACGACCTCGCCCAGGCGGATCTGGCGCTTGAGCTCGCCGGGCGTGCCGCGCGCGAGGATCTGCCCGCCCTTGATGAAGGCGATCTCGTCGCAGAGCTCGTCGGCCTCGCGCATGTAGTGCGTCGTCAGCACGATGGTGATCCCCTGCTCGCGCCGGAGTCGGGCGATGTGGGCGCGCATCCGCGCCGCGACGTCGGGGTCGAGGCCGAGCGTGGGCTCGTCGAGGAAGAGCAGCTCGGGCTCGTTCACGAGCGACTTGGCGAGGGCCACCCGCTGCTTCAATCCGGTCGAGAGGTCGCTGTACGGCACGCGACGGTATGGCCCGAGCTCGGTGAGCTCGATGAGCGCGTCGACCCGCGCGCGCAGCGCGCGGCCGCTCAGGCCGTAGAGCCGCCCGTAGAACGCGACGATCTCGCCGACGCGTAGGCTCCAGAGGAACGACGGTCGGCCGCTCGCCATGTTGAGGCGGCGCCGCAGCAGGCCCGCCTCGCGCACGACGTCGTGGCCGAGGACCGTGATGGTGCCGCGGTCGGGCGTGAGAAGCGTCGCGAGGATCGACAGGAGCGTGGTCTTGCCGGCGCCGTTGGGGCCGAGCACGCCGACGATCGAGCCGCGCTCGACCGTGAGCGAGACGCCGCGCAGCGCGCGGGTCTCGCGCCGCCGCGGCCATCCGGAGCGAAAGGTCTTCTCGACGTCGCGCGCGTCGATGGCGAGCATACCCATGGATGATACCATCCGGGTCATGGCGGGCCCGGACGAGTGGCGCTGCGCTGTCGCGACGGTACCGCCCGGCCACAGCGCGGTCTTCCGTCTCGAGCGCGCCGGGCGCGCCGTGAACGGCTTCGTCGTGAACCACGACGGTCACTTCCGCGCGTATGTCAACTGCTGCCCGCACGTCGGCACGCCCCTCGACCTCTGGCCCAACGAGTTCTTCACCGACGACGGCTGCGCGCTGATCTGCTCGACGCACGGCGCCGTCTTCGAGCCGATCAGCGGCCGCTGCACGGCCGGCCCGTGCGTCGGCGACCGGCTGACGCCACTGCCGCTCGACCTCGAAGGCGAGACGCTCGTCGTGCGCCTGCCGGCGGCGACAACTGGCCCGCAATGAGCGACCTCGCCGAGGTCGAGCAGGCCAACGCGCGCTTCTATCGGGCGTTCGAGACGCTCGACCTGGCGCGGATGGACCAGGTATGGGCGCACGGCGAGCACGTGCAGTGTGTGCATCCGGGCTGGCCGCTCCTGGTCGGCTGGGCGGCGGTGCGCTCCTCGTGGGAGGCCATCTTCGAGAACACCGCCGAGATGCGCTTCACGCTCTCGGACGTGCGCGCCGCCGCCGGCGGCGACCTTGGGTGGGTGACGTGCACCGAGAACATCTTCTCGGAGGTCCAGGGCCGCCTCGCCGTCACCTCGATCCTGGCGACCAACCTGTTCGAGCACGGCCCTCAGGGATGGCGCTTGATCCACCATCACGCCTCGCACATCCTGACGCGCACGCCGGACGACGACGAGAGGGCCGAAACGAACTGAAGGGCGCGCCCGGGCGCGCGATCAGCGCAGGCGGGAGTAGCGGGCGCGGAGGCTGTCGAAGCGGCGCGAGCGCCGCACGCCGCGCCGGTTCAGCGTGAACCAGAAGAGCACGGCGAGGATTCGCAGGCCGTAAACGACCGAGGCGAGGAAGCTCGCCGACGATGCCTCCGGGAAGTACCGCGTGGGTACCGCGATCTCGGCGATCTTGAAGCGCGCGGCGACGACCTGCGCGATGATCTCCTGATCGAAGACGAAGCCGTCCGAGTTGGCCACGAAGTTGACGGTCTCGAGCACGTCGCGCCTGAACGCGCGATAGCCCGTGTGGTACTCGGAGAGCGACAGCCCGAAGACTCGGTTCTCCAGCCCGGTCAGGAAGCGATTGGCGAGGTACTTCCACCAGGGCATCCCCTGCGCCATCGCCGAGCCGCTCTTGAGGCGCGAGCCGAGCACCACATCGGCCTCGCCCTCGACGATCGGCTCGATGATTCGCGGGACTAGGCGCGGGTCGTACTGGTAGTCGGGGTGCACCATGACCACGATGTCCGCCCCCGCCCGCAGAGCCTCCGCGTAGCACGTCTTCTGGTTCGCCCCGTAGCCGTAGTTGCGGTTGTGGACGAAGATCTCGAGACCCAGCTGGCGCGCCACGTCGAGCGTCGCGTCGGTGGAGCCGTCGTCGACCAGGATGACGAGGTTCACCGTGTCCTTCGGCAACTCCTCGTAGGTCAGGCGCAGCGTCCGTCCGGCGTTGTAGGCGGGCATGACGACCACGACCTTGGGCAAGGTCCGCGCCTCGCTCATGAGGCCATCATCGGCCTTCTGCCCCCTGATCGCCAAGATTCGAATAGAGCCGCCGTCCCCCGGCCTCGGCGATCAGATGGACCCCTGATGGCGGCAGGGCCCGCACTACGCTGCGCGCCGGGTCCACCGCCGAGATGAGGAAGTGGCGGCCTGGCCCCGCCCAGGCCTGCTCGAATCGGGGCGAGTCCCAGAAGACGTCGCCCGCGTCGAGCGGCGCGCCCCGCGCCAGATTCGAATAGAGCCCGTTGACGACGTGGACGGGGCGAGGCACGACCAGGAGCATCGAAGCGCTGGCCGCGATGGTGCCCTCGTGCACGACCAGGTCGCCCGGCTTGAGCCGCGGGACGAGCGCCGCCGTCAAGGGTCGGATGGAACGGCTCCGCGCGAACCGGGTCATGCCGTCGGCCACCACCGTCGGCAGGAAGGCGATCGTCACCGCCAGGACAACTCCCACGCCCATCGCCACCGCGCGCCGCCAGGCGGCGACCGCGAGCGCTGCGGCGCCGAGTGCGAAAACGACCGCGCCCGAATAGAAGAGCGGCGTCCACGCCTCGAACGGCACGCCGGGCGCCCGCTGGCCGCGCGCGGTCAGGTTGCGTGTGGTGATGTCGAGGCTCGACAAGGCGGCGGCCGAAAGCGGAAAGAATCCGGCGGCGGCCGCGACGAATCCGGCAGCAACCAGCGTGAAGAGCGCGCTTACCGGCACCAGGAGCGCGCGCGCCGACGGCGGACCCGGCGCGCCCTCGACGCGCTCGTCCCACACGCGCGCCACCAGGAGCGCGAGCGCGGGAAACGCCGGCAGCGCCGAGTGCGGCAGCCGCTGGGGCACCAGCACGAAGACCGCGAGAACGGCGGCCGACCAGAGGCCGAGCACGAGCCAGAGTCGCGCCGTCGCGCTCTCCCACTGGCGCCGAAAAGCGCGCGCGAAGGCCCACGGCAGCGCGAGCGACCAGGGCAAGAGCGCCAGGAACGTCACCACCAGGAATTCGAGCGAGCCGAGCGGCACGTTCTCGTCCGGCACCGTGCGCTGGCGCGCGAGGCCGTAGAGATTGCTGTCGAGGAGCGTGTAGCCGAGGAAGCCGGGGCTCTTCGTCTCCATCACCAAGTACCACGGCAGCGCGACGACGGCGGCGAACAGCACGCCCCACCACGGCCCCCACGGGCTCAGCGGGCGCTCGCGCGTGAGCCAGAAGAAGACCGCGACGACCAGCAACGGGCCGAGCGCGGCCAGGAGCCCCTTGACGAGCGCCACGAGGCCGAGCCCGACGTAGAAGATGGCGAGCCCGCGGCGACGGTCGCCCAGGTATGCGAACGCGAAGCCGGTCCAGGCGAGCGTCACGCAGAACGTGAACGGAACCTCGGGCGAGACCATGCGGCCGTGGACGAACATGCCGAGGTTCGCGGCCACGATGAGCCCGGCGAGCAGCCCCAGGCGCGGGCCACCGAGCAGGACCCCGAGGCGGGCCGTGAGCGCCGCGCAGCCGACCGCGCCGAGCGCCGACCAGAGCCGAGCCGCCAGCGGCGTGACGCCGGCGGCGCCGAACGACGCGGAGAGGAGCCAGTAGAGGAGCGGCGGCGTCTCGAAGTACGGAATGCCGTCGATGCGCGGCAGGATGCGCTCGCGGTCGAGCGCCATCTCGCGCGCGATCGCGGCGTGAAACCCTTCGGGCGGATCCAGGAACGGCGCGGCGCCGAGCCCGATCAGATAAAGCCCGAGGGCGACGAGAGCGACGCCGAGCGGGACGCCGCGCACCGCTCGAGCTAGGCGACCCTCACGAGCGCGCCGGCCGGCAGACGCCGGAGGAACTCCGCCAGCGCGCCCTCGAGGTAGCCGCGATCCCGCGACTCCAGCGTCACCTTCACCTTGTACTCGGGATTGGAGAGCTCGGGATACGAGCCGAGGAGCAGGTTTGGATAGTCGGCCAGCAGCCCGTTCAGATAGTCCGCGAGCACCCCCTCGCCGATCGCGACGAAGACGTTGCTCAGGTGGATCGGCTCATCGCGGAATCGCTCGCGTATCGCCTCGAACTTCTGGCGGAAGATCTCGGGCACGCCCGGCAGGATGTAGACGTTCCGCATGAGGATGGTCGGGAAGCGCACCATCTCCCCCCCGACCAGGTCGGCGCCCTCCGGCATCTCGGCCATCCTCAGGTGCGCCTCGGTCAATCGGTCGCGGAAGTGGCGCTCCAGGATCGCGACGAGCATCGGGTGGCGCACGAGCTTCACGCCCATCCCGCGCGCGACGCCCTCGATGGTGACGTCGTCGTGGGTCGGCCCGACGCCGCCCGAGGTGAAGACCACGTCGTGATCGCGACTGAACGTGGCGACCTCGCGGGCGATCAGCTCGATCTCGTCCGGGATGACCGTGATCCGGCGCACGTCGACGCCGAGGGCGCGCAGCTCGCGGCAGAGGTACGCGGCGTTGGCGTCGACCGTCTTGCCGGAGAGGATCTCGTTGCCGACGAGGATGATTCCGGCGGTCTTCGGCATGGCTCCAGGCGATTCTACGATAGAATGCACTCGTTCACGGGAGGAGACGCGATGATCCAACTGAACGGCTGGGCCCTCGCGCTCGGCGCGTCGTCGGGGTTCGGCGAGGCCACCAGCCTCGCGCTCGCGCGCGCCGGCCTGAACATCTTCGGCGTTCATCTCGATCGCAAGGCCACCGTGGGCAACGTCGAGCGGATCGTGAGCGAGATCAAGGGGCTCGGCCGCGAGGCGGTGTTCTTCAACGTCAACGCCGCCGATCCCGAGAAGCGCGCCGAGGTCGTCGGCCAGATGGAGCGCGTGCTCGAGGAGCGCGGTGAAGCCGGCGCCGTGCGCGTGCTCCTCCACTCCCTCGCGTTCGGCACGCTCAAGCTCTATGTCGCGGACCCCATGAAGGAAGCGGTCAACCAGTCCCAGATGGACATGACGCTCGACGTCATGGCACACAGCCTCGTCTACTGGACCCAGGAGGTTGTCGGACGCGGGCTCATGACGCGCGGCGGCCGCATCTACGCGATGACCTCGTCCGGAGGCACGCGGGTCCTGCCCTTCTACGGCCCGGTGTCGGCGGCGAAGGCGGCGCTCGAGTCGCACATCCGGCAGCTAGCGGCCGAGCTCGGGCCGCAGGGCATCACCGCGAACGCGGTCCGCGCGGGCGTGACCGACACGCCGGCCCTGCAGAAGATCCCGCGCCACGACCAGATCATCGCGGAGGCCCGGCGGCGCAACCCGAGCGGCCGGATGACCACCACCGAGGACGTGGCGCGCGCCATCGTGGTTCTCTCCCATCCGGACACGTACTGGATCACGGGCAACGTGATCGGCGTCGACGGCGGCGAAGACATCGTCGGGTGACGTACACGCAGGGCGTGGTCCTCGGCGTCGTCCAGGGCCTCACCGAGTTCCTGCCCGTCTCGTCCTCGGGACATCTCATCCTGGTGCCCCACGTGTTCGGCTGGCCCGATCAGGGCCTCGCCTTCGACGCGGTCATGCACCTGGGCACGCTCGGGGCGCTCGTGGCGTACTTCCGGAGCGAGCTCCTGGGCATGCTCTTCGGCTCCGTCCCGCGCCGCCTGGCCGTGATCCTCGTGATCGCCACGATTCCTGGCGCGCTGGCGGGTCTCCTCTTCGGAAAGGTCATCGAGAGCCAGCTGCGCTGGCCGATCATCATCGCGATCGCCACCGGCGGCTGGGCGATCGTCATGTGGATCGCCGATCGCCGCGCCGCCCCGGCGCCCACCGCGCCTGGCGATCCGCTCGAGCGCGTCTCCTGGGGCCAGGGGCTCGCGGTCGGCTTCGCCCAGGCGCTCGCCCTCATCCCCGGCACTTCGCGCTCCGGAATCACGATCACCACGGGGCTCCTGGGCGGCCTCGACCGCGCGACGGCGGCCCGGTACTCCTTCCTCCTCGGTATTCCGATCACGGCGGGCGCCGGCGCGCACAACGCGCTCAAGCTCGCGAAGACAGGCCTGCCCACCGGTGAGCTGGGGCCGCTGATGGCCGCGCTGATCGCCGCGTTCGTGAGCGGCTGGTTCGCGGTGTGGTTCCTGGTGAGCTACCTCAAGACGCGCTCGCTCCAGCCGTTCGTCGTCTATCGCCTGCTCCTCGCCGCGGTGATCTTCATCCTGGTTTTGCGAGCCTGACGCCATCGGAGCCCGGCTCCCATTGCGCCTCACGCGGCGGGAGTTCCTGGGACGGTCGACTCTCGCCTGCGTCCTCGCGAGCGCCGGCTGCTCCAGCGCGAGCCGCGCCCAACCCGCCAAGCCGGAGATCGTCGTGGACCGGCCCGACAGCCTCGTCGATAGTCCGTGGGCCGTCCGCCTCCGCGGCTTTCCACCGGGCGGACGAGTCGAGATGATGGCCACGCTCGGCGGCTGGGGCGGCGCACCCTGGCGCTCGTGGGCGGTCTTCGAGGCCGACGCGGCCGGCGAGATCGCTCTGGCGACGGCCCCCGCGCTGACCGGATCGTACCGGGGAGTCTCCGCGATGGGGCTCTTCTGGTCGATGGAGCGGCAGGACGAGGCCGCGCCGGCGATTCCGCTCGACGGCGACTTCCCGGTGATGCTCGCCGCCGGCGGTCGCGACGGAGGCCGAGCGGAAGCGCGGCTCGAGCGTCGTCTCGTCTCGATAGGGATCACGAGCCGTGCCGTGGAGGCCGATGGGCTGGTCGGCACGCTCTTCACGCCGGCATCGCCGGGCCCTCATCCGGCGGTCATCGTGCTGTCGGGCGAGGGCGGGGGTGTCTGGCTCTCGCTGGCCGCGCTCCTGGCCTCACGCGGCTACGCGGCGCTGGCGCTCGGTTATTTCGGGATGCCTGGACTGCCGCGTAACCTCGTCAACATTCCCCTCGAATACTTCGAGAAGGCCGTGACCTGGCTGCTGGGAACGGTCCGGCCGCGTGATGGCTTCGTGGCCGCGATCGGCATCTCGCGAGGGGGCGAGCTGGCGCTGCTGCTGGGCGCGAGCCTATCGGCGATCGGCGCGGTCGTGGCCTACGCGCCGAGCGGCGTGGTGTTCGGTCCCCTCGGGCCGGCGGAGCCCGGCGACAGCGCGTGGACCCGTCGTGGCCGGCCGCTCGTGCACCTCGGGCAGCGCAACCGGAGCGTCGACTGGTCGGTCATCGATCCCAGGAGCACGCCGATCGTCGAGCGGCCGCTCTACGAGTCGATGCTCCGCGACCGCGATGCCGTCGAGCGCGCCTCGATTCCCGTCGAGCGGACGAAGGGGCCGGTCTTGTTGATCTCGGGAAAGGCCGACGACCAGTGGCCGTCCTACGAGCTAGCCCAGATCGCGTATCACCGGCTCCAGGGCAATCGCCATCCCTACCCGTTCGCTCACCTGAGCTACGACGGCGCCGGCCACGGCCTCTCGTTTCCCTACACGCCGACGACCGTGACGAGCTACGTGCATCCGCTGACCCGGCGGCTCTACTCGCTCGGCGGCCAGCCCGCGATGACCGCCCGCGCGAACGCGGATTCGTGGCCGAAAGTCCTGGCGTTTCTCGCGGACGCCCGTTCCCGGGTCAAACCCAGATGAGGTCGAACAGGCGGCAGGTATTCGTCGAGAGCTGGAACATCGTGTCCTCGACCGGTAGTCCCTTCAGCTTCGCGACCTCCTCGGCCACGCGGCTGACGAGCCACGGCCCCGAGGCCATCCCCTCGAACTCGCCGCCGTACTTCCACGGACCGTCGCTCTCCACCAGCAAGGCGTCGAGCGGCACGCCCGTCACCATCTCGCGATCGCGCTCGCGGGACACGACATCGGGGGTGACGGAGACGAAGTAGCCGGCGTCCACGATCGCCTGGGTCACCTCGGCGGGCGCCTTGTGCCAGTGAAAGACCGCCCGCTCGATGCGGTGGCGCTTCAGCGCCTCGAGCGCGGTGGCCGCGGCGGCGTGCGGTGCGTGCAGCGCGACCGGCAGGTCCCAGCGCGAGGCGAGCTCGAGGAGCCGCCCGAGACGGTCGCGGCCCCGCGCCATGATCGCTCCGGGGTCCGCGGCGCTTTCGAGGCAGTACCAGGGCAAACCGATCTCGCCGATGCCGACGATGTGAGAGTGGTGCTCGGCGATCTGCTCCTCGACGCGATCGAGATCCTCGTCGGTGAGCCGCGTTCGATCCGGGTGGAATCCGAGGCACGCCCAGACCGCCTTCGGCGCCGCGGCCGCCGCGGCGAGCGTCTGCGTGTTGGTCTCGGCGTCGCAGCCGACGGCGACGGTGCCCCAGACATCGTGGGTCAGCGACAGCCGGAGCGTCTCCCGCAGATCCGCGAATGCGGGATCGTGCAGATGACAGTGGCTGTCGATGATCATGTCGCCCCCGTTCAGGTTCCCGCCACCACCATTCGGCTGATCCGGAGGGTCGGCGACACGGTCCGGTCGCGCAGGACCAGATCGTCTCCGACGCCGTCGATCGCCGCCAGCATGCCCAGGAGGTTTCCGGCTACCGTCACTTCCTCGACCGGATATGCGAGCTCGCCGTTCTCGATCCAGAGCCCCACGGCGCCGCGCGAGTAATCGCCCGTCACGCCGTTCACGCCGAAGCCGATGAGCTCGGTGACGTAGAAGCCGTTCTTCACCGAGCCGATCAGCTCGCGCGGCGACACCTTGCCCGGCAGCAGCATGAGGTTGCTGGTCGAGACCGAGACACCGCTGCCGTCGCGGCCCGCGTGGTGCGTCGACTCGAGCCCGAGCTTGCGCGCGCTGTACGTGTCGAGCAGATAGGATTGGAGAACGCCCTCGCCGACCAGCACGCTCCGACGCGTCGCCAGGCCCTCGCCGTCGAACGGCCGTGAGCCGAGCGCCGAGGGGATCAAGGGATCGTCCACGATCGTCACGTCGGGCGACGCGATCTTCGTGCCGCGCCGGTCGAGCAGGAAGGAGGCGCGCCGGTAGAGGCTCGGGCCGCTCGCCGCGCCCGCGATCGAGCGCACCAGGCTCGCGGCGGTGTCCGGGTCGAAGACGACCGGCACCTCGACGGTCTTCATCTTGCGCGCGCCCAGACGGCGCAGCGCGCGCGAGGCCGCCGTGCGTCCGACCGCCGCCGGATCCTCGAGCCGGGCGCGCTTGCGGGCGTTCGTGTACCAGTAGTCACGCTGCATCTCGCCGTTCCGGGACGCGATCGGAGCCACGCTGATCCCGAACCCCGTCGTCGCGTAGCCCTGGGCGAATCCGTGGGACGTGGCGTAGGCGTAGCGCGCGTGGCGATTGGAGTACTCGGCGCCCTCCGAGTTCGTGATGCGCGGATCGGCCTCGAGCGCGGCGGCCTCGGCCCGGCGCGCCAGCTCGATCTTCGCTTCCGGCGTGAGATCCTCGCCTCCGTCCTCGAGGTCGAGGTCGGGCACGCGCCCGATCAGCGCCGAGGGGTCCGGTAGCCCGGCGTGCTGGTCCTCGCCCGTGATCCGGGCCAGCGCGGTCGCCTCGTCGACGACCCGCTCGAGGGACTCGCGCGAGAGATCGGACGTGGACGCGGCCGCCGACGCCCGCCCGGCGAACACGCGAAGCGCGAGGCGCTGCTCGCGCGAGTGGCTGATGTTCTCGATCTCACCCATGCGCACCGAGGCGCCGAAGCGCGTCTCCTCGACGAGGTAGCCGTCGGCCGCGGTAGCGCCGCGCTGCTCGGCTCGCTTGAGGACCTGGACCAGGAGGTCCTGGTTCATACGGCCGTCCCTCCGACCGTGATGCCGTCGATGCGGATCGTCGGGAGCCCGACGCCCACCGGCACGGACTGCCCGTCCTTGCCGCAAGTGCCCACGCCCTCGTCGAGCTGGAGGTCGCGGCCCACGCGCGACACGCGTGTGAGCGCCTCGGGACCGTTGCCGATCAGCGTCGCGCCCTTCACCGGCCGCGTCACCCGGCCGTCCTCGACCAGATAGGCCTCGCTCGCCGAGAACACGAACTTGCCGTTGGTGATATCGACCTGGCCGCCGCCGAACGTGACGGCGTAGAGGCCGTTCTTGACCGACTTCAAGATGTCCGCCGGATCGTCCTGCCCGGCCAGCATGAACGTGTTGGTCATGCGCGGCATCGGCGAGTGAGCGTACGACTCGCGGCGGCCGTTGCCCGTCGGCTTCATCCCCATGAGCCGCGCGTTCAGCCGGTCCTGCATATAGCCGGTGAGGATGCCGTTCTCGATCAGGACGGTGCGCCCGGTCGGCGTGCCCTCGTCGTCGACGTTGAGCGAGCCGCGGCGATTCGGGATCGTGCCGTCGTCGACCACCGTGACCAGCTCCGAGGCGACCTTCTGGCCCATGCGGCCGGCGAAGGCCGAGGTGCCCTTTCTGTTGAAGTCGCCCTCGAGACCGTGCCCGATCGCCTCGTGCAGGAGAATGCCCGGCCAGCCCGGACCGAACACGACCGTCATCGAGCCGGCCGGGGCGTCGACCGCGCTCAGCTTGAGCACGGCCTGGCGCGCGGCCTCGGAAGCGAAGCGCCGCCAGCGTCCTTCTTCCGAGAAGAAGTCGAAGGTGACCCGCCCGCCGCCGCCGTAGGAGCCGATCTCCCGCTTGCCGCCTTCCTCGGCGATCGCGGTCACGTTCAGCCGGGTGAGCGGCCGAACGTCGCCGACCGCCCAGCCCGAGGCGGTCGCGATCAGCATGACCACCTCTTCGCTCGCGACCGACGCGATCACCTGCTTCACGCGGGGGTCGGCAGCGCGAGTCTCGGCGTCGATCCGGCGCAGGAGGTCGAGCTTGCGCGCGAGGTCGGCGTTGATCGGCGGCTCGGCCAGCGTGTAGAGGTCGTGGGGCCGGCCCCGGCTCGGAAGCGCGAGCGTTCCAGAGGCGCCGCTGCGGTCGGCGATCGCGCGCGCCTGACGCGCCGCCTCCTCGAGGTTCTTGATGGAGATCTCGTCGGTGTGGGCGTAGCCGGTTCGGGTCCCGGCCTGCGCACGTACCCCGGCCCCCTGGCTCACGTGGCGAGAGGCTTTTTTGACAATCCCCTCTTCAAGTACCAGCTCTTCGTTGATTCGGTACTCGAGGTAGATGTCGGCGTCGTCCACCTTGCCGAGCAGGTTCCCCCCGAGAACCCGCTCCATGAGCCCTGAGGTGACGCTGAAGCGATCGGAGAAGAAGGTCTCGGGTCGAGTGCGGGCGAGCTCTGTCATCGGTCTATCGGCCTCCCGGGCCGTCGGAGTGCCAATCCTAACGTGCACCCTCCGGCGACCCAAGCTTTTTGGGTTCGATGCGCTCTATGGATCAATTCTAACCGGCCGGTGAAGACGTCCCGGCCGGTGAAGATTAGCCAGCGGCCTGAAAGGCTTGAATAATCTCGTGAATGCGCCGGACGCCGTGCATCAGCGAGGGGCCCGGCGCGAGGATATCGGCGCCGTCGATCTCGTGAATCTGACCCGTCTTGACGGCAGCGATCCGCTCCCAGCCGGGCCGCCGCGCGATCGCTCCGGGATCGACCGGCTTGCCGCACCACGAGGCGAGAATGATCTGGGGATCGCGCTCGATGACCGCGCCGGGATCGATCTTGCGCCTGGTGGCGGAGTGCTGGTTGCGCAGCTCGGAGAACACGTCACGACCTCCTGCTATCTCGATGATGTCCGACACCCAGCGGATTCCCGCGATGAGCGGGTCCATCCACTCCTCGAAGTAGACTCGCGGGCGGTCCGGCCAGACGGCCGAGTACTCGCGGATCTGTCGTACCTCATCGCGCAGGTCGCCGATCAGCTCCCGGGCCTGACGCTCGCGGCCGAGGGCACCGCCGATCAGGAGGATCGCGCCCAGGACGTCTTCGAACGAGCGCTGGTTGGTGCACAGCACGGTCACGCCGGCGCCGATCAGGTCGCGCACTACGTCACGCTGGAGATCCGAGAAGGCCAGGACCAGATCGGGCTCCAGCGTGAGGATGCGATCGAGCTTGAACGTGGTGAAGCCACCGACCCGCGCCTTCTCGCGCGCGGCCTCGGGCCGCCTGGCCGTGCCGGGGACGCCGACGACCCGGTCGCCGGCGCCGAGCATGAACGCGATCTCCGCCGTCTCGGCCGTCAGACAGACGACGCGGCGCGGGAAGTCGACCCCGCTCTCGCCGTACACCTCAGGTCGCGAGAGCGTGGGGAGGCCGCGCGACCTCCGCGAATCCGCTGAGCAGGAGCCAGCCGGGAAGGGCCAGGACCCATTTCCGGGGCCCCTCGATGACGATAGCGCGGCTTCTAAGCGCCTCGTCGAAGCGCAGATCTCCGAGCCAGACCTTCGTAATCGCCTTGAGGTCCGCGGAGACCACGATGTCGGTCCCGAAGCCGGGATCCTTCAGACACACATCCACCTCCGGACGCTGCAAGACGAGCCACGTGGTCCGGGGTCCCCGATAGCTCACCGGGATCCCCCGAAAGTCGAAGCGGGCGACCACCCGCTCGGCCGGCAGACGATCGAGGTCGATCCGTCGATGGATGTCCCACATGAGGAGCTGGGCGTCGAGATTGTCCGTGCTGACCTTCCCGTGGATCCAGCGCTGGCCCCACTCGCCAAGCCGGTCGATCACGGCCCGGAACTCCTCGCCGGCCTTCGTCAGCTGGTACTCCCGCCCCCGCCCCCTCGGCAGGGGGACACTCTGGATCACGCCGCTCTCCTCGAGCGTCTGCAGGCGCTGGGCGAGAAGCGTGCGCGAAATCAGCGGCATGCCGCGCCGCAGATCGTTGAAGCGGCGGCTTCCGCAGAACATCTCGCGCAGGATCAGCGGCGTCCATCGCTCGGCAAACACCTCGCACGCGACCGCGACCGGGCAGAACTGGCCATAGCCCTTCATGGTGGATCCGACTCTAGAAGTAGGCGGGCACGGCTGCAAGTCCATTTTATGGGCTTGGCACTGCCGTCCGGGCCTGTCATTGTTCACCGCGCAACACGGTGGCTCACGTGCGAGCCAACGACGAACCGATCGAACAACGGGGGAGGAATCCCGATGGCTGTCGCACTCTCGCACCCGATCAGCAGCGGACAGCGGACGGACTGGGTCGCGCTGGCGCACGCGCTCGGACCGCGATTCGCCGAGCGCGCCGCCGCCCACGACGCCAACGACACGTTCGTCACCACGAACTACGCCGAGCTCAAGGAGCACCGGGTGTTCTCCGCCGGCGTACCCTCGGAGCTCGGGGGAGGCGGAGCCTCTCACGCCGAGCTGTCCGAGATGCTCCGCACCTTCGCCCACTACTGCAGCTCGACCGCTCTGGCGCTCTCGATGCACACACATCTGGTCGCGACCGCGGCGTGGCGCTGGCGTCACGAGGGCGCCCCGGTCGAGCCTCTCCTGCGCCGCGTCGCGGCCGAACAGCTGGTGCTCGTGTCGACCGGAGCTTCGGACTTTCTCCCCGGCAGCGGCACCGCCCGGAAGGTCGACGGCGGCTACCTGGTGACGGCCCGGAAGATCTTCGGGAGCGGCTCGCCGGCGGGCTCGTTACTGATGACGATGGCGATCCATGACGACCCGAAGGACGGGCCGACGGTCCTTCACATCGCGGTACCGCTCGAAGCAACAGGGGTCAAGATCCTCGACAACTGGCGCACCCTCGGCATGCGCGCAACCGGCTCGAACGACATCGTGCTGGAGAGTGTGTTCGTGCCGGACGCCGCAGTCGGTGCCCGCCGGAAGCCCGGTGTCTGGAGCCCCGTCTTCTACGTGATCTGCACGATCGCCTTTCCTCTTGTCTTCTCGGTGTACGTCGGCATCGCCGAGAGCGCCAGGCGTCTGGCGCTGCGTGAAGCCGCGAAGAAGGCCAAGGACCCGAGCGTCCAGGCGATGGTCGGCGAGATGGAGAACGAGCTGGCAACGGCGCGGATGGCGCTGCGCCATATGATCGACGCCGCCGCGACCAGCTCCATCGGCGCCGAGACGACCAACGAGATCCTCATGGGCCGCACGATCGCCGGGCGAGCGGCGATCCGGACGGTCGAGAAGGCGATGGAGGTCGTCGGCGGCGCCTCGTACTTCCGGGCCCTCGGACTCGAGCGGCTCTTCCGCGACGTCCAGGGGGCGCGCTTTCATGCAGTGCAAGAGAAGCCACAGCAGCTCTACAGCGGACGACTGGCCCTCGGCCTGGACGTGAACGGCTGAGGCCGAAGGAGAACATGACAATGAGGATTGCAGCCCTTGTCTCGTTGCTGCTTGCCCTCGTGACCCCCGCCTGGGCCGACGTCGCGACCGACGCGAACGCGAAGGCCGCTGAGATCGCGTCCAGGCTCCCGGGAACTCCGCCTGCCGTGAGGGCCATGGCCTTCGTGCAGGTGTCGGTATTCGAGGCGGTCAATGCGATCACCGGGCGCTACCCGTCGAGCCGCGTGAACATCACCCCGCCTCCGGGCGCCTCGGTCGACGCCGCGGTGGCCGCTTCGACGCGGACGGTGCTTCTGAAGCTCGTGCCGACGCAGCAGGCCGCGATCGAAGCCGACTATCAGGCCGCCCTGAAATCGTTGCCCGACAGCGCGGCCAAGGCCGGTGGAATCGCGGTCGGCGAGCAGGCTGCGGCGGCGTGCCTGGCCCGCGAGGACGGCATGGGCGTTCCCGACACGTATCGCCCCCACGCGACGGCCGGCGTCTACGTGCCGACCTTGCTCCCTGCTGTGCCCAACTGGGGCAAGCGCAAGCCGTGGGTCATGTCCGGTGGCGATCAGTTCCGTCCCGGCCCCCCGCCCGGCCTGACCAGCGAGACGTGGGCGCGTGACTACAACGAGATCAAGGCGATCGGCGGAAAGAACAGCGTCCAGCGCAGCCCGGAGCAAACGGCCATCGCCAAGTTCTGGGAGGCGACGGCTCCCGCCGTCTACTGGCCGGTGGTGCGCTCGGTCGCCGCCACGCCCGGCCGCGACGTCACCGAGAACGCGCGGCTGCTGGCGGTCGCCGCGATGGCGATGGACGATGGGCTGGTCGCGGTGTTCGACGCCAAGTACACGTACAACTTCTGGCGGCCTGTCACGGCCATTCGCAACGGCGATCTCGACAGCAACGACGCCACCGAGCGCGACCCGAGCTGGACCCCGTTCATCGACACGCCGATGCATCCGGAGTATCCGTGCGCCCACTGCATCGTGTCGGCGTCGCTGGGCGCGGTGCTCGAGGCGGAGCTGGCCGGCCGCCCGTCACCCAAGCTCAGCTCGACCAGCTCGACTGCGGGCGGCGTCGAGCGCACGTGGTCGAGCGTCGACGAGTTCGTGCGGGAAGTAGCGGTGGCCCGCATCTACGACGGCGTGCACTACCGCAACTCGACCCAGGTCGGCAGCGCGATGGGCAAGAAGATCGGGGAGCTCGCGGTGAAGAGCTTTCCGAAGCCGATCCGCTAACCTGGCGCTCGGCGCGAGGCCTAGCCCTCGTAGGTCTCGCGCCGGGCGAGCCCGCGCTGGGCCGCCAGGTAGCTGGCGCGCGTCATCGGCGGCCGGGCCTTGGCGATCACCTCGCGAGCGGTGCCGGCCCCGTCCCACATCATGTC
>DASRIY010000091.1:0-2942 GCA_035649755.1 Candidatus Methylomirabilota bacterium | reverse complement strand
GAGGAAGCGGTGGGCGGCGTCGTCGTGGCGCGCTACGGGGTCAGCACCGTTGACGTGATCAACCGGATCAAGGAAAAGATCCAGGCACTCCAGAAGGGCCTTCCGCGGGGCGTGAAGATCGTGTCGTTCTACGACCGGTCGGCGCTCATCGAGCGGGCCGCCCAGACCCTCCGGCGCGCGCTGATCGAGGAGACGATCGTCGTCACGATCGTGAACGTCCTGTTCCTGCTCCATGTCCGGTCCGTCCTGATCGTGACCTTGCCGCTGCCGCTGGCCGTGCTGACGGCCTTCCTCTTCATGCGCTACCTCGGGATCACCTCGAACATCATGTCGCTGGCCGGCATTGCGATCGCCATTGGCGTGCTCGTCGATGCGGCCATCGTCGTCACCGAGAACGCCTTCCGCTTCATCGAACAGCGTGGCGTCGACCCGCGTAATCGCCAGCGCGTGGCGGAAGCCGTGCTCGATGCGACGCGGCTCGTGGGGCGCCCGATCTTCTTCTCGATGGCCATCATCATCCTCGCCTTCGTCCCGGTGTTCGCGCTGACCGGCCAGGAGGGCAAGCTCTTCCATCCGCTCGCGTTCACGAAGACGTTCTCGATGGTCGGAGCCGCCCTCCTCTCCGTGACGCTGGTCCCGGTGCTGTGCAGCTTGCTCATCGCGGGCCGGATCCGCCGTGAGGAGTCGAACCCGATCGTGCGCCCGCTGGTGTGGGCGTACCGGCCGGTGCTCGCCCTGGCCCTCCGGCAGCGCGTGTTGACCCTCGCCGTCGCAGTGCTCGTCGTCGCCGGGGCGGTCGCGCTCGTGCCGAGGATCGGCAAAGAGTTCATGCCCCCGTTGAACGAGGGTGACCTCATGTTCATGCCGGTCACCGATCCCTCGATCTCGCTGGCCCAGGCGATCGAGATCACGAAGAAGCAGAACGCGGCGATCCAGCAGTTGCCGGAGGTGGCGTCGGTGGTCGCGAAGATCGCGCGCGCCGAGACCTCCACCGATCCCGCCCCCGTCAACATGACCGAGACGATCGTCAATCTGAAGCCGGAGGCGGCGTGGCGGCCGGGCATGACGCGCGAGCGGCTGATCGGCGAGCTGGACGCGGCCACGACCTTGCCGGGCGTCTCCAACATCTGGACTCAACCGATCATCAACCGGATCAACATGCTGACCACGGGGATCCGCTCGGAGGTCGGCGTGAAAGTCTTCGGCAACGACCTGGACGTGCTCCAGGAGCGCGCCCGCGCCATCGCCGACGCCCTCCGCCAGATCCCGGGCGCCGCCGACGTCTACCCGGAGCAGATCACGGGCGCGCCGTACGTCGACGTCCGGGTGAACCGCGTGGCGGCGGCGCGCTACGGCATCACGGTGGGCGCCGTCCAGGACGTGATCGAGACGGCCGTCGGCGAGACGAACCTCACGCTGACGATCGAAGGGCGCCAACGGTTCCCCGTGCGGGTGCGCTATGCGCCGCAGTACCGAGCCAGTGGCGGGGCCCTCGGGAGCGTCTTGGTGACGGCCCCGAACGGTACGCAGGTGCCGCTCGCCCAGCTCGCCGACATCCGGAGCGTGAGTGGCCCGTCGATGATCTCGAGCGAGAACGGGCTACTGGTGGTGACCGTCCTCTTGAATGTCCGCGGCCGCGACGTCGGGAGCTTCGTGGACGAGGCGCGCCAGCTGATCGCCGACCGCGTCTCGCTTCCACCCGGCTCGTACCTGGAGTGGAGCGGGCAGTACGAGAACGAGGTCCGCGCGCGCCGGCGGCTGCAGATCGTGGTCCCGATCGTGCTGGTGGTGATCTACGTCTTGCTGTACCTGACGTACCGCTCGTTCCTAGACGCGGCGCAGGTACTGCTGGCCGTGCCCTTCGCGCTCGCGGGCGGGATCTACCTGCTCTACGCGCTCGGTTACAACTTTTCGGTCGCCGTCTGGGTCGGCTTCATCGCCCTCTTCGGCACCGCCGTGCAGACCGCGGTCGTGATGGTGATCTACCTCGAGGAGGCGGTGGCCCGCAAGCGCGAGGAGCTGGGCGGGCGCCTCACGCGCGAGGCGCTGTTCGAAGCGGTGAAGGAAGGTGCGCTGCTCCGGCTGCGCCCGAAGGTCATGACCGTCTCCACCGTAGTCGCGAGCCTCTTGCCCATCATGTGGAGCCACTCAACCGGCGCTGAAGTCATGAAGCCACTGGCGACGCCGGTGCTCGGCGGCATGGTCAGCTCGCTCGGCCTCGTGCTGATCGTGACGCCGGTGATCTTCTACTGGCTGCGCGAGCGCGATCTTCGGCGTGCCGAGGCTGAGGAGGGCGGACGCGAAGCTCCGAACCATCGGCCGGCGATAGGGTCGGCCGACTAAACGAAGACGAGGAGGACAACATGCTGAAAGGTCTGATCATGGCACTCTCCCTTGGGGTTCTGACGATGGTGGGAACTCTCGCCGCGACCGCGGCGGAAATGAAGCCCATCCATACCCAGAAGACGAAGGACATCACCGTGACGCTGCAGAACGAGTCCGGTCAGTGGAAAGAGGGAAAGAACGAGTTCGTGCTGGCGTTCACGGCCGTCCAGAACACGCAGCCGGTCGACGTGGGTAAGGTATCCCTGAACACGAGCATGGCGATGCCGGGGATGGCCCCGATGGTCGCAGGCGCGATGTTGACGTCGGAGGGCCCCGGTCGCTATCGCGGCACAATCAACTTTGCCGACCGGGGGGCGCGACAGGTGACCGTGACGTGGGACGGCCCGGCGGGCAAGGGATCGACCAAGTTCTCGGTCCCGGTCCGTTAGGGCGCCGGCCATGCGAGGCGGCAAAGGGCTCGCACTACTTCTGATCGGGCTCGCCGCGATCGTGCATATGCCCGCGCGGGCACAGGCGGTCGACGAGGTGACCGTGGACGAGCTGGTAACTCGCGCGCTCGCCGACAATCCCGATCTCAAGGCGGCGCGGCTCGAGGT
>DASRIY010000090.1:0-5568 GCA_035649755.1 Candidatus Methylomirabilota bacterium | reverse complement strand
TCACCGCCGGCCCGGCGTGGGCGCTCACGCTGACGAGCGACCACGTCGACGTCAGGCTGGGCGGCAAGATCGGCGCCGGCCTGTCGGTCAACCTCATCCAGTGGGTCGCACTCTTCGCGGAATACCGGTACACTTTCTTTCCAGGGTTCGCGTTTTCCCATGAGCACGTGGGCTACAAGACCGACATCAAGAACAACGCCGTGGTCTTCGGAGTCTCGCTGCGCTTCTGACCGGCGCGGCTCGACTGCGAGCCTCGTCGAACCACTAGGACGTAGGTCCAGTAGTCCCCGTCCCCTCGGCGTCTAGACTCGGAGCCCTGACGGGCTCCGGGCCGTGACGCGATCGTCACGTTCGCCGGAGCCAGAATTCGGCGGCGTCTACGAAAGAGAGGAGTCGCCCATGCGCTGGCGCAACATGCGCGAGAGCGACAACATCGAGGATCGGCAGGGCCAGTCCTCCGGCGGCTTCAGGCTCGGCGGCGGCGGCATCAAGCTCGGAGGCCTCGGGCTGGTCGCGGTGGTCGCGATCAGCCTGCTGCTCGGCCAGAACCCGCTGGAGATCCTGAGCATGCTCGCGGGTGACGGCGGAGTGACGACCGCGCCCGCGCCGAGCACGCCGGGGGCTCCCGGCTCGCCGGGAGTCCGCGACGAGGGCAAGGAGTTCGTCGCGCGCATCGTTGGAGACACCGAAGACACCTGGGGGAAGCTCTTCCAGCAGATGGGGCGGCAGTACGAGGCGCCCCGGCTCGTACTCTTCCGGGGGCGCGTGGACTCGGCGTGCGGGCTCGCCAGCTCGGCAGTCGGGCCCTTCTACTGCCCGGGCGATAGCCAGGTCTACCTGGACCAGTCGTTCTTCCAGGAGCTGAAGAGCCGCTTCGGCGCTCCCGGAGACTTCGCGCGCGGCTACGTGATCGCCCACGAGGTCGGGCATCACGTCCAAAACTTGTTAGGGATCGCCCAGCAGGTCGAGCAGCAGCGCGCCCGCCTCAGCCCGGCCTCGCGCAACGTGCTGTCCGTCAGGATGGAGCTCCAGGCGGACTGCTTCGCCGGGGTCTGGGGCTACTACGCCAAGCAGCGCGGCCTGCTCGAGCCCGGTGATCTGGAGTCCGGGCTCAACGCCGCCGCCGCTATCGGTGACGATCGCCTGCAGCAGCAAACGCAGGGGTCCGTGAGGCCCGAGACCTTCACCCACGGCTCATCGGCCCAGCGCGTTAGGCTGTTCAAGGCGGGCTTCGAGTCCGGCGATATCCGACAATGTGACACGTTCACGGCGCGGGAGCGCTAGCGAAGATCGAATCTCCCACCCGCTAGGGCCTCCACTCCCCGAGTTTCGGAGATCGGCGCCACCTGCACTACAATTGAAACCGTCGCTCGAGTGCCGTGCGGGCTTCGCCCCCGTCCGGGCGCGTGAGCGCCGATGGGGGAGACCGTGTGCCGCTGAGCTACGTCAGGCTGGTGGGGCTGGCAGCGGTCGTGCTAGCGCTCGGGTGCGCCCGCCCGGTCGACCTGTCCACCCCGGGCCGGCCTGAATCCGAGCTCGCAACCCTCGTCGATTCGGAGCCGGCCCGCCGACTTCTCGCCGATCTCCTGGCGCACTACGACCTCGATCCACGAGTGGCCGCCCTGCCGGCCGCCAAGAACGGCTCCGACGACCACGATACGCATGCACGCCGACTCCCCGACCAGGCTCAGCTCAAGCGGCTCGGAGAGGAAGTGTCGATGGATTTCGCCGCGCTCGCGTTCGCGCAGGCGCTCCTGGCGGACCCGAAGAGCCGGGGGGTGCAGACGGCGTTCGACCGCTTCCTCCGGGGCGGGGTCGGACCCTCCGCGGCGGCGCTTCAGCGCCCGAGCGCGTTCCCGTACACGATGCTCTTCGCGCCGTCCTGGCTCTACCGGAGTCATCCCGAGACCGGTTCCGACTTCGGCGCCCAGCGCCAGCTTCTCACGCGGCTGGGTATCGCCAACGTGCTGGTGTCATCGGGCGAGAGCGACTCGGTCGAGGACAACGCCGCGGCGATCGTCGCCGCGGTGCGCGCGCTGGAGCATCCGCATGGCCGCATCATTCTTGTCAGCGCGAGCAAGTCGGGCGCCGAAGCCGCGCTGGCCCTGTCCCAGCTGACGCCGGAGGAATCGACCCGCGTCGCCGCCTGGGTGAACATCGCCGGGGCGCTGGGCGGAACGCCGCTGGCCGACAAGACCCTACGAGTGCCGGCCCGGTGGCTGGCGCGCGGCATCTTCTGGGCGAGCCGCTGGGACTGGGCGGGACTGACCTCGCTGGCTACCGAGCCCCGTCGGCAGCGACTGGCCGGACTGCAGCTACCCAACTCGATCACCGTCCTCAACGTGGTGGCGGTGCCCGTCTCCGGCAGCGTGGGCTATCAGGTGTTCTCGGGCTACCAGGTGCTCATCTCTGAGGGTCCGAACGACGGCGTGGTGCTGCTGGCCGACACGGTGTGGCCGGGCGGCGTCAACCTCGTGGCGCTCGGCGCCGATCACCTCTTCGCGAAGTGGCGCGAGGACGCATACACGCTGGCGCTGCTCCGCGCGGTGGACGTCGCCGTGAGGTTTTACGGCGCCTCGCCCCAGCCCTCGGTGGCCGCCGAGCGCGAGAGCGACTGACCGACCCGCCTCAGCGCGCCGGCGCCCCGCGTCGGCGCATCGGCACGACGATCTCGAGCGGCTCGTCAGGCCGGCGATCCGCCGGGCGCCAGCCCGGTGACGACTGTAGATCGGCCCAGTGCAGGCGGCCGTGCGGGCCCCACGGGAGCAGCCGGACGCGATCGGCCGACGGCTCCACGCGCACCTCGACGAAGCTCTGGAAGAACGGCGCCACGTTGTAGTCGAACGCGGCGGAGAGCCACTCGACGGAGAACGGCCAGGCTCCGAACCGCTTCGTCCACACCCAGAAGGGCCACTTCCAGCGCGGCGTGTGGAAGTCGATCTTCACGGTGAGCGCGGCCGCGCTCGGATAGAAGGCCCACTCCGGCAGCGCGGGCGCCGCCGGCCACGCCAGCGAGGTACCGGAAGAGAGGTACGCCCCACCGCCGCCGTTGACGAAGTGATGCATGACGCGCTCGCTCCCCCCGGCCCGGTAGCGCTCGACGTAGAGCTCGAGGTCGTGCGTGTCGCCGGCCATCACCACCTCGACCTCGTGCTCGCGCAGGAGCTGGTGAATGGCGGCGAAGTCTGCGTCGCCGGCAGCCTGGTAGTCCCCGCCGGCATAGAGCGGATGCCCGAGGATCACCATCGTGAACTTGCCGCGCGCGCCCTCGAGCCCCGCGCGGAGCCACGCGAGCTGGTCGGCGTCGACGCGGCGAAGCACGCCCGTGTCGACCGCCAGCAGGGCGAAGCGCTCGGTCTGGATCGAGAAGTAGGGCGCCCGCTGAAATCCGGTCGGTACCCCGTACTCGCGGCGAAGCCGCGCGGCCTCGCCGACGAGCATCCCGATGCGGGAGTCGGTCGTGCTGGTCAGCCGGTTGTCGGCGTCGACCCGCGCGCGCATGGCGACTGTCGCCGCCTCCGGCCGGAAGAACGTCGCCACGAAGCCCTCGAGGGCGTCGTACCAGTCATGGTTGCCCGGGATCGCGTAGACGGGCTTGTCGAATCCCTTGAACGGCAGCCAGAAGTTCGGCTCGTAGTCCTTCATCGACCCGGTCGGATAGATGACGTCGGACGCGATGACCATGAAGCGCACGTCGGGCTGGGCGCCGGCCCTGATGATCTGATCGCGCAGAATGTGCTGCGAGGCGTCGCCCTCGCCGGGATCCCCGATCACGACGAATGCGAAGTCGCCCGAGAGCCCCGGCGGTCCGACTCGCATCGCAGCGGCCGCATCGCCGCCGGGCGCCGTCGCGAGCACCGCGCGCGTCATCGCGACGCGCCAGGTGTCGGTGCGCTGCGCGGCCCAGGAGTTGTAGATTCCGGCAGCCCAGTTCTCGGAGTTGAAATACCAGCTCATGCCCCAGATGGGTACGGTGGCCACGACGACCGCGACGAGCGGCAGGCCCATCTGGAGCGCGCGCTCCATCGCGAAGGGAAGCGAGTCGCGCATCTGATTGAAGCGGATCCACATGCGCAGGCTCCGCACGAGGTAGAAACGGAGCAGCCGGTCGAGGAGGCGGGGCGGGCGCTCGACGGATCCCCCGACGAGCCGCGTCCATCCGCGGCGCTCGAGAATCCACGTCGCGCGGCGCCACGCGAGCCGCGCTGGGCCCAGCACGCCGAGCGCCAGGAGCACCGCCACCACGACGTCGCCCGCGACCGCCACGAACGGGGCGATCAGGCCGATCAGGGTCCAGTCGGCCTGCATCCGGCCGACGTGAATGGCGAAGAGGATCGCGACCAGCGCCAGGATCCAGTGCCGGTCGTACGGCCGCCGCGCCCCCTCCTCTCGCGCCAGCCGCTCGCCGAGGCGGAGCAGGTCGGGATGATCCGGCAGATTGAAGTCCCGGATCATCTCGGCGCCGTCGCGCGCGTGAACCGGCGACATCACCATGTTCCAGCCCACGCCCACGATCCGCAGGGCCCCGGCGATCGCGATGGTCCACGTGGTCGAGCGTCTCCACAGCACGAGGAGCACGATCGCCATCGCTACGTTGCCGGCGACCGCGAGGGCGAGCGTGAGAGTCGCGCGGCGGTCCCGGCCTCGCCAGATCTCGACCGCCCGCTGCAGGGCGTCGATCAGAAACGACGCGGCGAGCAGGATAGTTAATCCGGTGCCGGCCAGCGCCGGCGCCGCGAAGACCAGGAGACCCATCAGGAAGGTCAGGCCGGCGCTCGCGTATGCCGAGCGCCGCACGTCCTGCCGCACGCGGCGGAAGCAGTGCAGGACCTCGAGCAGGCCCGCGACCATCAGCAGCGCGCCGACGACCGAGAGCGAGGACGGGCCGAGCAGGAACGGCGCGCCGGCGGCGAGACCGGCGAGCACGAGCGCGAAGGTTCCGAGTCCGAACCTCTCGCGCTCGACGGTTTGCGTTAGCGTGCGGCTCGCGTGAAGGCGGAGAGGATCGTGTCGTTCGGGTTGTCGCGGCAGTGGGCGACGACCCGATCGATCATTGCGCCGACGGCGACTTCGTCCCACACCGTGTGGCGCCGCATCCCGTCGACGTAGCCGTTGAAGTAGATCGCCACCCGATCGCGGCGCTCCGGCTCGAGCGCCGAGACCTCGTGGCACTTCAGCTGATCGATCTGGATGACTTGCGGCCTGAGGCTCATCTGGGCGGGCGCCGACCCCGGCAAGAAGTTCGCCGCGGCCAGTGCGAGGCATGCGATGCCGAGCAGCGGAGTGCCACGATTCACGGTCGTATCGTACGCCGGATTGCAGAAGCCAAACAAGCCGCTCGGGCCGGTATCAGGGGCGGCCGGGGCGAGACGACTACACGGCGCACGATCGTCCTTGACGGGTGGACGGATGCGGAGGGAGGGTGCGGCCGGGGTCGAAGGGACTAGTCACGGCGGCGGAAACGGCGGCGCGATCACGGCGCCGTCTCCGAGCAGGATCCGGATCGCGGCGCGCCGGCGCGCCCCGTCGAGCCATTCGGCCTGCGCCTTTTCCGCCGCCGCGCGGACG
>DASRIY010000089.1:0-15773 GCA_035649755.1 Candidatus Methylomirabilota bacterium | reverse complement strand
TACGCGCGTTCTCCATGTAGACGTCGATCAGCGCGCGGACCTGCTTCTGCCCCTCGGGCGTGTACACGGCCGCGGCGGCCTTCTGGATGATGTAGGGGGGCCCGTTCGATTTCATCGACACGCGGCGTGTCCAGAGCGTGTTGAGGCTCACGGTCTTGCCGTCCGGGCCGCGACCGTAGAGCTCCTTGGGCACGACCGTGTACGCCAGGCGCATGCCGGTGAAGCCCGCGTTCTTCGAGAAGCTCCGGCACTCGATCGCCACCTCGCGCGCGCCGTCGATCTCGTAGATCGAGTGCGGCACGTCCGGATCCGCGATGTACGCCTCGTAGGCAGCGTCGTACAGGATGACCGCTTCCTCGGCCCGCGCGTACGCGACCCAGCGGGCGAGGGCCTCGCGCGTCGCCACGGCGCCGGTGGGATTGTTCGGATAGCAGAGATAGATCAGATCGACGTGCTTGTCGGGCAGCGCCGGCTGGAAGGCGTTCTCCGCGGTACACGGCAGGTACGTGATGCCCGCGTAGCGGCCGCTGGCGTCGGCTCGGCCGGTCCGCCCGGCGATCACGTTACTGTCGGCGTACACGGGGTAGACCGGATCCATCACCGCTACCACGCAATCCGGAGCGAAGATCTCCTGCAGATTCGCACTGTCGCTCTTGCCGCCGTCGCTCACGAACACCTCGTCGACGGCGATCTTGACACCACGCGATCCGAAGTCGTGGGTGGCGATGTCGGTACGCAGGAACTCGTAGCCGACGTACGGGCCGTAGCCCTTGAAGGTCTCGCGGCGGGCCATCTCGTCGGTGGCCTCGTGCATGGCCCGCACGACCGCGGGCGGCAAGGGCTGCGTCACGTCGCCGACCCCGAGATCGATCAGGCGCACGTCGGGATGGGCGTCGGTGAACACCTTCGTCCGGCGCCGGATCTCGGCAAACAGGTAGTTCTGATTGAGGTTCAGGTACGCCGCGTTGAAGCGGGGCACGGCGTCAGGACGCCGGGCTCGCAGCGAGCGGCGGCGAGTCAGCCCGCGCGTAGCTGACGGTGAGCATCTCCCAGAGATGGCTGTCTCCGTCCTGCCAGTAGACGTTCTTCCCGCCCAGGCGCCGGTTGATCTGCATGTCGTTCTCGCCGCGGGGACGGCTCCGGTAGGCGAGCCCCGCCCGCTGGATGCGCGCGAAGATCGCCTCGAAGTCGGCGTCGCTGACGCGGAAGCAGAGGTGATAGCGCTCGAACTGGTCGCGATCGGCGAAGTCGAGGGTCAGCGACTCGTTCACGTAGACCGGCGTGAACTCTCCCCGGGTCTCCTCCCACGGCACGGCCAGGAGATCGGCGAGAAGCTTCGCCGATTCACGGCGCCGGCGCGACGGAACGATGACGTGATCGAGCTCGATGGTCATAAGTCACCTCCCGATCTCGGGATGTTACGGCTTCTTCAGGCGCATGTCTTCCCAGGGCGACGTGAAGTAGAGCTGCGGGCTCAGGCCGACCCCGGGCTCCTCGACCCGCGGGCCGATGCCGTGCAGGGTGGCCGGCTCGAAGATCCCGCCGTACATGACGCGCTCGTACATCAGATTCTGGATCTGGTGCAAGAGCGCCTCGCGCTTCTTTCGGTCCCGCTCCTGGGCCTGCTGCCGGAACAGATCGTCGATGTCCGGGTAGCCGCCGGTGGCATACGGGGCGCTGCTGATGACGAAATTCTCGATCCGGGAGGCCGCGTTGCCCGGCGCGGCGGTCACCGTGACGAAGACGCCCTGCCGGGTCTTCGTCCGCCACGCCTCCATGAAGGTGGCCCGCTCCATGCCCCGGACGCGGCTCTTGATGCCGACGGCGCCCAGATAGTTCGCCACGCTCTCGCCCATGGTCACGAACGGCGGCAGCGGGGTGACCTCGCCCGCGTCGAAGCCGTTGGGATAGCCAGCTTCCGCGAGCAGCCGCTTGGCGTGCGTTGGATCGTACGGATAAGGCTCCTTGCGAAGCGCGAATTCCATGGCGCTCGGGATGATCGAGCCCGTGAGGCGCGAGAAGCCCAGCCGCTCGGCCTCGTTGAGGGCCTTCTTGTCGACGGCCATGGTGGCCGCGAGGCGGACGCGACGGTCGTGCCACGGCGACTTGGGATTCCACTGCTCGGGGAAGTCGAGCCACCAGGTGGCGGGCGGAATCACCTGGGCCAGGCGCAGCTTCGAATCCGCCTTGATGGTCGCCGCCTCGACGCCGACCATCAGATAGCCGATGTCCGCCTCGCCGGTCTTCAGCATCGCCAGGCGCGTGGTGCGGTCGGGCACGCCCTTGATGATGACCGTCTTGATCGAGGGCTTCTTGCGCCAGTACTGCTCGTTGGCCTCGAGGACCAGCTCGACACCAGCCGTCTGCCGGACGACGCGATAGGGCCCGAGCCCGACCGGCTGTCGCCGGAAGCCTTCCTCGCCGACCTTCTCGATGTACTTCTTGGGGACGATCCAGGCGGCGCCGGTGGCCGGCGTCGCGTAGAAGAGCAGGAAGTCTGGCCACGGACGGTCGAGCGTGAACCGGACGCGGAGCGGATCGACGACGTCGACCGTTTTGACCCGGTCGTGCAGCAGCTTCGCGGCGGCTCCCTTGTAGCGCTGGAACGTGAACTTCACGTCGTCGGCCGTGAACGGATCGCCGTTGTGGAACTTGAGACCCGGGCGCAGCTTGAACTCGTAGACCAGCCCGTCCGGGCTTTCTTTCCACGATTCTGCCAGGCACGGCGCCATGTCGTTGCCTGGCAGCGGCTTGATCAGCGCGTCGTGCATCGCGTAGAGGAAGACGAACGGCGTCCCGATGCCCGGCGTCTCGGCGGGGTCGAGAAACGCCGGCGCGATGGAAGCGTCGAAGGCCACCGTGAGCTGCCCGTCCGGCTGGCCCTGCGCATCGGCCGATCCGCACCATCCGGCCAGGACGAAGAAGGAGACGAGGACGATCCCGCGCGTGAGCGCACGCATATCCAATCTCCTTGATCTATGGGCGCGCCTCGGCCGGCGGGGCCCCAGCCCCGCGACGGCCTGTGGCGCGCGCGTCCTCACGCTGGTTCGATGTTCGCTACGGGGCTTGCCTCTCGTGCGCGGGCGGCTGGGTGCCCGCGGGGAAGTTCACGATGTCGCCGTTCGTGGCCCGCCCGCTCAGCGGCGGCGTGTAGACCTGGTGGTCGCCCAGCCGGCGCTCCCAGTGCCCCGGCACCATGACCTGCCCGTCCGTTCCCGGGACCTGGACGAAGCGATCCGGCACCCAGACGTCGTTCGGTGCCGACGGCGCCGTCGTCGGCGCCTGGGGCAGGGGCCGCGTGGTCGCGCTGTTGAGGCGATCGAAGATAGCGCCGGCGGGCGTCGTTCCGCCCGGCGGCGACTTGAGCTGACTCGACGCCACCGAGGGCGTGCCGATATTCAACATGACAACCGAGCCGATCGTGATCGCAAGCCATCGCAGGCTCATCCGGTACCTCCGCTTCTTGCTCGACCCCCGAGTGCCTCCGTCCACACCCCGAGTCTAGCAGCAAAAGACGACGTCGCCCCTCGGGGCTTCTCATCGCCGCTTCATCACCGCTTCATCTTCGGCGTCTATGGTGTGGACGGTCCCACGACGATCACGGATTCCGAGCGGCAAATTATTCCAAACGGCAGATCCAAAGGAGAATCCTGATGGCTCTCGGACAGTGGTATCGCGACATGACGCCGTGCTGGATGACAGCCGAGCCGTTCCGGCGACGCCGTCTGATCCTGAGAACGCACCGGTGGATCGCCGAGCGCGTGCTCGAGCCGCTCGCGCACGGCGAGGAGCCCTTCGTCGTCGATCTCGAGGCGCAGGGCGCGCTGGCGCAGTCACTGGCCCGCACGATTCCACCGCTCGAGCTCGAGACGTGGCAGCCCTGGGTGCGCCTGGCGCTGGCCGATCTGCGGCAGGCGCTCGCCTCGACGCCGTCGCCACGCAGCGAGGAGTGGATGCGCTGGCTGTTCCTCATCCCGTATAGCATTCCCGTCCGCGGGCGCGCTGCCCGGCGGACACGATCCTCGTGGCCGTGCGATCCGCGGGAATCGGACGATCTCTGCTGAGCCGACTTCTCATAGCGCCTTCACACCCTTCTCACGTCCGCCGGGTATTCCGGAGGCGTGTTCGAAATTCGATTCGCGAAGGAGGAGACGTCATGAAGAAGTATCAGGTCGCTCTCGGCACCATCGCCCTCGTGGTGGCATCGGCCGGGCCGGTCCTGGCCGACGGACCCGGCGGTGAGTACGGCGCCGAGAAGATGGGCACCGTGCGGTTCATCGACCGCAGGCTCAATCTGATCCAGCTCAACAGCGGATTGGAGCTGCGGACGACCGACTCAGGCCTGCTCAAGGATATTCACGAAGGGATGCAGGTGAAGGTCGACTACACGGCCAACGGCGACAAGAACGTGATCAACAGCATCGAGCCCGTCACGGACGACACGGCGGTCGGCGTTCGCCCGACCGGCGTCGGCGGCAGCGGCTACCACGGTTGATCGACGTTTGCGTCGGCTCGGCCGGGGGCGGCTCACCGCCGCGCCGGCCGAGCCGGGCGCCGAGCCGGCGCTTCAGGCCGCGCGCCGGGTGTTGATATCAGGCCTGGCGGCCCACCGATGCGGTCGCCCCACTTCCACGACGCGGCTCCAGGCGATCCCCAGAATCACCCCGTACACGACGTGGCCGACCAGCAGGGGCAGCGCGACGTCGCGAACCCGGTCGACGGCCGAGATCGAGAGCGGCCAGACGACGAGCAGCGAGGGAATCAGAACCAGCTCCGCCGCGATCCACCAGCCCACCCCGTAGAGCCCGCCCCACATCGCGGCGCGCGCCTTGTCGAGGGCGCTTCTGCCGAGAAGCCATCCAAAGAGGGCCCCGATCGCGACCCCGTAGACCGGATAGACGAGCCATCCGATCAGCGGGCTCCGCGCGCGGACCAGATCGGCCGCGAACGCGATCATGGTGCGATGCTCGGCGCCGACCGGAAACAGGCGCATCAGGCCGGCGAAGACGACGCCGCCGATCGCACCGGCGGCGGCTCCAGCTGCAACGGTCTTGTGCATGGACGTCACCTCCTTCCTCTGGTATCGCTCGCGGGCGTGAGGCGCGCATGAAACCCGCATTAGAGACTTCTCATCCTTCTCTCATGCGCGCTTCATCTCGACACCCTATTGTTCCGAGAGCGACGCGCGATCGGCGCCGGGTAACGACGACATCCCCGAGGAGCGTCATGGCTGACTGGTGGACCGAGCTCGAAAGTGAGATCCTGAACTGTCTCGAGCACGTGGGCACGGTGACACCGGCCGAGATCGGCCGGCGTCTCGGAATCCCGGAGGCCGCCACGGCCTCGCTGCTGTCCGTCCAGGTACGTGACGGCAAGGTCCGGATTCGCCTCGTGGAACTGGGGCGCGGCGATTCCGACGCGCTCGAGACGAACGCTGCGCCGCCTCGCCGCGGGCTCGCCTGACGCGACGATGACGGAGGCGCGGAGGAGAGTCGCGAGCGCGATGCGTATCATCGTCGTGGAAGATGAGCGGAAGGTCGCGAGCTTCATCCGGCAGGGCCTGGAAGAAGAAGGGTATGCGGTCGAGGTGGCGCATGACGGCGAGAGCGCCCTCGATCTGATCGCGTCGGGCCCGCCGTCGGATCTGGTCGTGCTCGATCTGATGCTGCCCCGGCTCGATGGCTTCGCGGTGCTGAAGGCGGCGCGCAGCCGGGCCGTCCCGACGCCGGTGCTCGTCGTCACGGCCCGGGACGGTGTCGCCGACAAGGTGAAGGGGCTCGATCTCGGCGCCGACGACTACCTGACGAAGCCGTTCTCGTTCGACGAATTCCTGGCCCGCGTCCGGGCGCTCCTGCGCCGCAGCGGCAACCGGCGCGAGCCGGTGCTGCGGCTGGCCGATTTGTCGCTCGACCCGGCCACGCGCGAGGTCAACCGCGCGGGCCGCCGCATCACGCTGACGGCCCGCGAGTACGCCCTGCTCGAATACTTCATGCGCAGCAGCGGGCGAGTGCTGACCCGCCCGGTGCTGGCCGAGCACGTCTGGGGCCTCGACTTCGACCCCGAGAGCAACATCATCGACGTCTACGTCGGGTACCTCCGGCGGAAGATCGACCTCGCCGGCGACCGGCGGCTCTTGCACACCGTCCGTGGCGCCGGCTACGTGCTGAAGGCCGACGACTGTTGATTCGCTGGAAGCCGCCGACCTCGGTCCACACGCGGCTCACGCTCTGGTACACCGGCGTGCTCTTGATCATCCTGCTGGTGATCAGCGGCTTTTCGTACTGGCTCCTGGCGCTGGCGCTGACGCGCGACGTCGACCCGGTGCTCCTCGAACTTGCGGAGGTGGTCCGCGAGTCGGTCACGTCGGGCCGCGGCGGCTCGGGCGCCTCCGAAGCGGTTGCCGAGCTCGACGCGGGCTTTCGCGACCAGCTGGTGCAGGTCGTCGACGTCGAGGGCGTGCCCACCTATCTCGCGGCGCGCTTGAAGGGCCAGCCGCTGCCCCTCTCCGCCGTGGCGCGCGAGAACGCCCTGAAGGGCAAGCCCACGTTCGAGACGCTTCACTTCGGTCCGCGACAGATGCGCCTGGTGACGCTTCCCGTCCTCCACAAGGGCCGGCCGCCGGCCGAGATCGTCCAGGTGGCCGGCTCGCTGGCTCGCAGTCATCGCGCCGCGCGGCGCTACCTGGAGACGCTCGTCATCTTGATTCCCCTCGGCCTGGGACTCGCCGCCACGGGCGGGGCGCTCATGGCGCGCAAGGCGCTCGAGCCCGTCGACCGGATGTCGCGCTCGGCCCGGCGCATCACCGCCGAGGATCTGAGCCGTCGCCTCGATCTCCGCGGAACGGGCGATGAGCTCGATCGGCTGGCCGACACGCTCAACGAGATGCTCGGCCGCCTCGAGGGCGCGTTCGGGGCGATGCGCCGCTTCTCGGCCGACGCCGCGCACGAGCTCCGCACGCCGCTCACCGCGCTCAAGGGAGGCCTGGAGGTCGCCCTGCGCGCCGAGCGATCGCCGGAGGAATATCGGCAGGTCCTGGCGGCGAAGCTCGAGGAGGTCGACCGGCTCATCCGTCTGGCCGAGGATCTGCTGATCGTCGGCCGCTCCAGCGCCGATCTCGCGACGGCCCGCGCGCCCGTCGATCTCGAGCAGGTGGCGCTCGAGGTGCTCGACGTCGGCGCGCGGCTCGCCCAGCCTCGGGGCGTGACGGTGCGCATGGAGGTCGCCGATCCGGTGACGGTGCTGGGCGACGCGTCGGCGCTTCATCGCGCCGCGCGGAACCTGATCGAGAACGCCGTGAACTACACGCCGGCCGGAGGCCTGGTGGAGCTCAACGTGGCCCGGGAGAACGGAACCGGTCTTCTGAGTGTGCGCGACACGGGACCCGGCATCGCGCCCGGCGACGTGACGCGGGTGTTCGAGCCGTTCGTGCGCCTCGACGCCGCGCGCGATCGAGCCAGCGGGGGCGCCGGGCTCGGCCTCTCGATCGCGCGCTCGATCGTCGCTGCTCACGGCGGCGAGATCACGCTGGAGACGTCAGTCGGTCACGGCTCCCGCTTCACCATCCGGTTGCCGGCAGTCGGGTAGCCGTCGTGGATCTGGTCATCGGCGTCGTCACGGCGCTGATCGGTCTCGCCTTCATCGTGACGCCCTGGCTGTGCGGGCTCGCCGCCAGCTCGCTCGCCGCGACGACGATCATCGCCGGCGGCGTGATCATGATGCTGCTGGGTCTGGCCCTGGCGCGGCGAGCGCCCCGGCCGTTGCGGCCAGGACGCCCGCCCCGCTGAAGCGCCGGGCCGGCCCCGCTCGGGGTCAGACGGACTTCAGCATCGTGTCGGCGTCGCTCACCTCGAACTTGCCCGGCTGCTCGACGTTGAGGGCCCGGACGACGCCGTTGTCGACCAGCATCGAATAGCGCTGCGAGCGCACGCCCATGCCGCGTGCGGTCAGGTCCATGTCGAGGCCGAGCGCCTTCGTGAACACCGCGCTGCCGTCGGCCATCATGCGCACCTTGCCACCGGACTTCTGGTCTTTGCCCCACGCGCCCATCACGAAGGCGTCGTTCACCGACACGCACCAGATCTCGTCGACGCCCTTCGCGCGCAGCTTGTCGAAGCCCTGCACGTAGCTGGGAACGTGCTTGGCCGAGCACGTCGGGGTGAAGGCTCCGGGCAGACCGAAGATCACGATCTTCTTCCCCTTGGTGATCTCGCCCACGGAGAAGTTGTTAGGCCCCAGGGTGCAGCCCGGGCGCTCCGTGTCGATCATCTCGGTCAGGGTGCCGTCCGGAATCCGATCGCCTACCTTGATCGCCATCGCTGTCTCCTTTTGTCGTGACGCGGTTCGGCCGCGTGGTCGGCCTGATTGCGGCGGCTAGTATCTGCCGCGGCGGGGGCGAACGCCAGCCCTCAGCGGCGCGCCGCGGCGCGCAACACCGGCGCGACCTCGGCGGCGACGCGCCGCAGGTGGCCGATGTCCAGCGTCGGCACGCCGAGCATGAGCCGGGTAATGCCGGCCTCCACGTGCTCGGTGAGCCGCGCGGCCACTTCGCCCGGGGGTCCGAAGATCGCCGACTGGTCGACGTCGAATCGCGAGCCGTAGTAGCCGTGGAGGAAGCCTCGCATCGCCTCGCGCGCCCGGCTGCTGTCGTCATCGACCGCGACGTAGACGAGACGGCCGGCGACCAGCGCGTTCGCATTGCGGCCGGCGGCGCGCGCGGCGTCCTGCACCACGCGCCACGCCGGCGCGAAATCCCGAAGGGTGCCGAACGGCCCCATGATCCAGCCGTCGGCCAGCTCGCCGGCGCGGCGCAGCGCTCCCTCGGCGTTTCCGCCCATATAAAGGGGGACGGGCGCCGGCGGCCGCACTGTCGCCTGTTGGAGCCGGAAGAACTCGCCCTGGTGCTCCACGGGCTCCCCCGCGAGCAAGCGGCGCAACACGGTGACGCTCTCGCGAAACACCGCCACTCGGCGGGCCATCGGCACGCCGGCGGCCGCGTACTCCTCGGGGCGGCCGCCCAGGGAGACCCCGAGCGCCACGCGCCCTCCCGAGAGATGGTGGAGCGTCGACACCTGCCGCGCGAGTACCGCGGCGTTGCGTAGTGTGAGAACGACCACCGCGGTGCCGAGCTGGATGCGCCGGGTGCTTGCTGCGGCCCCGGCGAGCAGCATCAACGGGTCGAGCATGTTCGCCGTGTGGAAGATGCGATCCTCGGTCCAGATTGCGTCGAGACCGAGCGCTTCCACCTGGCGGTAGAAGTCGGCGTACGTCTCGCCCGAGCCCAGCGCGCCCACCGCCGAGCTCGGCACGTGGATACCGACCGAGACCGGCGTCGTCACGATCGGGGCGCGAGCTCGCGGGCCCTGGCTCACGCGAGAGCGTCGAGCAGGGCGCGGGCCTCCCGCAAGTCCTTCGTATCGAGCCCTTCGCTGAACCATCCGTAGATCGGGCCGAGGATCGTGCGGACCTCCTCTCGCTTGCCCCGGCCGTCCAGCAGACGCGCGAGGCTCGTCGCTGCGCGCAGCTCGAAGGACTTTTCTTGTCGCTGCCGCGCCAGCTCGACCGCCCGGCGGAAGCACTGCTCGGCCTCACTGTGCTCGTCGCGGCGCAGGAGCAGATCGCCGCGGATCCGCTCGATCTCCGGCGCGTAGAGAATCCGCCGGTGCGCCTGGGGAATGGCGCTCAGAGCCTCGAGCCCTTTTTCGGGGTCGCCCATCGTCCCGAAGGCCTCGGCGAAGAGGCAGAGCGACACCACATTGCGCCATGCCGCTCGGGCGCGTGGAACGAGGAGTCGCTGGTAGAATTCGTCGACCCGTCGCCGATCGAAGCCTCGGTCCTCGGTCTGGACGCAGGCGAGCACCGCAAGCCCGTCGTCGATCCAGGTCACGAACCCGTGCGCCTCCGAGATGGCGACCATGCGCTGAGCTCGCTCGAGGGCGGCCGCGTGCTCGCCGCGCTGATAGTGAACCCACGACGTGAAGTTGAGCATGATGGTCGTCGTCAGGGGTTGCGCGAGCCTCTCGGCGAGACTGGTAGCGTCGCGCACGGCGGCCATGGCGCGATCGGGATAGCCGAGCAGCCACCACGTCAGGGCGAGGTGGTAATGGGCGCAGGTGCCGGGATCGTGGCCTCCGTAACGAAAAGTTTGCGCGCTGTGGTGCACGGGATCGTACAGGGCCAGGCCGCGCTCCAGGTGAGCCAGCCCCTCGATCGTGTCGCCGCCGGAGGTCAGGGTGGCCCAGCACGCGTGGTGAGCTTCGAGCAGACGCCCGGTGTCGCTGCCGTCTTGCGCGGTTGCCAGCAGGCGCTCGCTCCGCTCGCGCGCGACCGGGTAGAGTCCCCGACTGTAGCCCACGTACCAGAGTCCCCAGAGTGCCGGGAACAGGCGCGCCGAATCGCCGAGACGCTCTGCCGACTCGCGAGCTCGAAGGTAGGACGCTTCGACTTCGGCGGAGCCGGTTCCCTTGAGGCCGACGAAGCTCGTCGCGAGGGCGATGTTCATGTCGACGGACTCGGCGAGCCGCTCGGGCGTCTCGGGGCGCTCAGCCAGGACCGCCAGGGCCTGCTCGAGCAGCGTAACCGCCTCGAGGTTGGCGGAGCGCGCGCACGCCTTGTCGCCCGCCTGGTGGAGATACTTCACCGCGTGGCCCTTCATCCCGCCCCGGAGCGCGTGATGAGCGAGCTGCTCGACGTGCTCCCCCAGGCGGTCGGAATACAGACGCTCGAGGGCGCCGACGATCGCCCGGTGCAGCGCCTGTCGGCGCTCCGTCAAGAGGCCCCCGTAGGCGACGTCGTAGGTCAGGGCGTGCTTGAACATGTACTCGAGCTCGGGAAACAGGCGCGCCTCGTACACGAGCTCCGCAGCCTGCAGGCGCCCGAGACCCCGCCGGAGGGCTTCCTCGTCCAGTCCGGCCACCGCGAGGAGCAACGTGAATGCCACGTCGGCCCCGACGACGGCCATCGTCTGTAACAGGCGCTTGTCCTCGACGGCGAGCCGATCGATGCGCGCGGAGAGGATGGCCTGGACCGTCGCCGGGACCCGCACGGCGTCGAGGCCCCTCAGGAGGCGGTACGCGCCCCGGGCGCCGCCGAGAGCGCCCGTTTCCACCAGCGTCTGCACGCTCTCCTCGAGAAAGAAGGGATTGCCCTCCGTCCGCTCGATCAGCAGCGCGCGAAGCGGCGCCACGCTCGGCTCTTCGCCGAGAAGGCCCGTCAGGAGCTCCTCCGCGCTCTCGCGCGCGAGGGGGTCGATGCGGAGCTGGCGATAGTACGTCCGGCCGGCCCAGGCGTGCTGGTATTCCGGGCGATAGCTCACGGCCAGGAGCACCGGCGCGTTGGGCAAGCTTTCGGCGAGGCTGTCAAGGAACGCCTGCGTCTCGGAGTCGATCCATTGCAAATCTTCGAAGACGAGCAGCAGTGGGCGCGCCTGGCTTTCGCGGAGGAACACCCGCTTGATCGCGCCGAGCGTGCGGCGGCGCCGCTCGATCGGCTCGAGAGCCAGGAAGGGGCTGTCGTCGGGCACCGCGTCGAGCAGCCAGAGGCAGGGCGCGATCGCGTCCTGCAGGCTCTCGTCGAGGCTGAGGAGATTACCGGTCACCTTCGCGCGAATCGCACGGACGTCGTCACGGGCCTCGATGCGGAAGTAGGCGCGCAGGAGATCGGTCACCGGCAGGTACGGCGTGGCCTTGCCGTACGAGACGGCCCCGCTCTCGAGACAGAGCCAGCCCTCGGTCTGGTGAGAGTGGACAACCTCGTAGAAGAGACGCGACTTTCCGACGCCCGGCTCGCCCACGACGGCGACGATTTGCCCGCGCCCGCGCCGCGCCTCGTGGACGGCGCGTCCCATCTGGTCCATCTCGCTGTCGCGGCCGACGAACCGCGTGAGCCCACGGGCGCGTCGTGCCTGCAACCGGGATCTGACCGTGCCGCCGCCGGCCAGCTCGTAGACCTCGACGCGCTCGGCGAGTCCCTTGACCGGGATCGGACCGAGTGAGCGCACCTCGACGTAGCCCTCGGCGAGCGCGAGCGTCTCGCCGGTGAGGCGAATGGTCCCGGGCGCGGCGAGCTGCTCCATCCGGGCGGCCAGATGCGTGGTCTGGCCGACCGCCGTGTAGTCCATCCGGAGGTCGCTGCCGATCGAGCGCACGACGACCTCGCCCGAATTCAGGCCGACGCGGACCATCACTTCGACGCCGTGCGCGCGGCGGAGACCCTCGGTGTAGCGCCGGATCGACTCCTGCATCGCGAGCGCGGCGTAGCAAGCGCGTACCGCGTGATCCTCGTGGGCGAGAGGGGCGCCGAACAGCGCCATGACGCCGTCGCCCATCACCTGGTTCACCGTGCCCTCGTAGCGATGGACGGCGTCCATCATCCGCTCGAGAACCGGGTCGAGAATCCGCCGCGCCTCCTCCGGGTCTCGGTCGGCCAGGAGCTCCATGGAACCCTTCAGATCGGCGAAGAGGACGGTGACCTGCTTGCGCTCGCCCTCAAGGGCCGCGCGCGAGTCGAGGATGCGCTCGGCGAGATGATGCGGGGTGTAGGCATCCGGCGAGGCGACCGCGCTGGGCAGCGGCGAGTCGGCAGGATGGGCGCACTCGGGACAGAACTTTGCGGCGGCCGGGAGCGCCGTTCCGCAACGCCCGCACGCGTGCTGGAGCGGGGATGCGCACTCGATGCAGAACTTCGCCCTGGGCGGGTTCTCGTGCCGGCATCGCGAACAGGTCATGGCCGGCGTCACGACGTCGTGGCCGCGCCTACTCGTCCAGCGACCTGAGCCATGCTGGACCCCTCCACTCGCGGGATTCCTCGGCAGGCTACCACATCAGGACTTCGAGGCTGACCTCGGCCCGAAGGGCTCCGGCCGGAATTTGCCGTCGCGCGCGTCCAGGAACGCCTTGAGCCCGCCCTGCTGCATGGCCGCGATCAGCTCGGCCCGCTGGGCGTTGTACGACGCGTGCGCCATGCTCGACAGCGGGATGTTCATCAGCATGCCGGCCCCGAGCCCCATCGCCAGCAAACCGTAACAGGTGACCGCCTTGTTGAGGCGCACCGACGGCTCGGGCACTCGGGCGATGCGTTCGGCCAGCGCCCGCGCGCGCGGCAAGAGCTGGTCCGGGGGCACCACCTCGTTGACGAGCCCGAGGCGCAGAGCCTCCGCCGCGTCGAAGTGATCGCCGGTCAGCCCGTAGCGGTGTGCTGCCTTCCAGCCCGCGAGTGCCGCAAACAGGATGGTCGTGTTGGAGGTGTGCCGCACTTCCGGCTGAGCGAAGACGCTGTTGTCGGCGGCAATCGTGATGTCGGACGCGAGCGCGTACCAGAACCCGCCGCCCATCACCCAGCCGTGGACGGCGGCGATGATCGGCTTGGTGATGTGCCAGAGGTGCATGAGCTCGAGCGACGAGTCGCGATCGCGCGCCCACCAGCGATGGATGTACTCGGCGACCTCGACGCCGGTCGCGTCGAGCGACGATCGGCCGTCCGGCCGGCGCGCGATGTCGAACCCGGCCGAGAAGCCGCGGCCCGCGCCGGTCAGGATGATGGCGCGAACCTCCTGGTCGGCGTCGGCCTCGTCGAGCGCCGCGTGCAGCTCCTCGGTCATCTGCGGATTGATCGCGTTGAGCGACTCGGGCCGGTTGAGCGTGAGCGTCAGCACCGGGCCTTTCTTCTCGTAGAGGATCGTCTCGTAGGGCATTGCGCCGCCTCCCTTAATGGGTCATGCGATCTCGATCAGCCAGTCCACCGCCACGACGCCCTGTCCCGCGTCGAGCACGAGAAGGGGATTGATGTCGAGAGCCCGCAGCGACGGCCGATGCACTTCGGCCAGGGCTGCCAGCCTCACGATTGCGTCCGCCAGCGCGTCGACATCCGCCACCGCCCGGCCGCGCGTGCCTCTGAGGAGGGCGGCGCCCCGGAGCTCGTCGATCATGGCCAGGGCTTCGGCCCGGCCGACTGGCGGCACCCGCACGGACACGTCGTGGAGCTGCTCGACGAAGATGCCGCCGAACCCGCAGACCACGGCGGGGCCGAACAGCGGGTCGGTCTTTACGCCAAGGATCATTTCCATGCCGCCAGCCACCATCCGCTGCACCAGCACACCGTCGAGCCGGGCCGCCGGCGACTGGCGGCGCACCGCCCGGAGCACGTCCGCCACCGCCGCGCGCACCGCCGCCGCATCGCGACAGCCGACGCGGACGCCGCCGACATCGGTCTTGTGAGCGATGTCCGGGGAGTCGATCTTGATCACCACGGGATAGCCCAGGCTGTCCGCGGCGCGGACCGCCTGCTCGGCGTCCTTGACCGGGATCGTCTCGGCCAGCGGGATCCCGAAGTCTGTCAACATTCGGGCCGCTTCGGCGTTGGCGAGGACGCCGCGCCCGAGAGGCCGCGCGACAGCCCGCGGCGTGACGGGCTCGGCGCTCGCCGCGATCGGCTGCTCCAGGAAGCGCCGGTGCTCGCGCGCGTTGCGCAGGGCGAGCATCGCGGTCTCCGTGCTCTCGAGGAACGGCACGCCGGCCCCGGCCAGCGTGTGGATGACTTCGGGGTCGAGATCGCCGCCCGCGAAGGAGCTGAACGCGACCACGAGACGATTGGCGCCGCCGCGCAGCGCCTCGCTGATCGCCTGGCTGAACTGGCGCGAGGGTGCCGGGCCGCCGGGCTTGGGAACGTTGACGCGCAGGTTTACGGCCAGGACGTCGATCGCATCGTCATGCAGCAGCGTGTCGAAGAGCTGCGGGAAGAGGCGCGCGTCCTCGTACATGGCGCCGGTGCCGTCCACCGGGTTACGCGGGTTCGCGAAGTCCGGCATGAAGCTCCGCATGCGCTCGACCGAGGCCGGCGACAACGGCGGTAGGTCGACACCCGCGCGGTCGGCCGCGTCGGAAGCGCGGCCGCACTCACCGCCGAGCCCGCTCAGGATCCCGACACGCCACGCGCCGGGGGTGCCGCGCGCTGACGCCGACAGGAGCGCCAGCGTGTCGATCATCTCGTTGATGCTCGATACCTGGACGACACCGCTCTGCCGGAGCATGGCCTCGATGATCTCGGGCGTCCCGGCGAGTGAGCCGGTGTGGGCGAGCATCGCCTGCCGCGCGTTCTCGGACCTGCCGACCTTCAGCACGACGATGGGCTTGGAGACCTCACGGGCGCGGGCGGCCGCCCGGCGGAACTGCTCGGGCTTTTTGAAGCCCTCGACGAATGCACCGACGACGGTCGTGCCGTCGTCTTCGACCAGGAACTCGACGTAGTCCTCGACCGTGAGCCCGGCCTGGTTGCCGCACGACACGATGTAGCTCAGCCCGACCTGACGCTGCTGCATCAGGTACTCGCCGATCGCGTGGCTGAATCCGCCGCTCTGCGAGACGATTCCCACGCCGCCGGGCCGCAAGGGCTCGGCCACGTCCGCACTGAAGGTCGCCGCGCCGAGCCTGATGTTGAAGACGCCGTAGCAGTTCGGTCCGCAGATCAGAAGCCCATGATCTGACGCGAGGCGCTCGAGCTCGCTCTGCCTGCGCTGACCTTCAGGGCCCGCCTCGGCGAATCCACTGGAGAGCACGACAGCCCCGCGCACCCCGGCCGCGACGGCGGCCCTCAGAACACCGGGCACGTGCTCGGCCGGAATCGCGACGACCACGGTATCGGCGCGCTCCGGCGTGGAGGTGAGGTCGGGATAGCAGGGCAGGCCAAGCACATCGGCATACCGCGGATTGATCGGGAAGATCCGCCCGGCATAGCCGAAGCGCTGGAGATTCGCGACCACGCGCGTCGCGCGGGTCATGCGC
>DASRIY010000088.1:0-11082 GCA_035649755.1 Candidatus Methylomirabilota bacterium | reverse complement strand
CGACGCGTCGGGCTTCTGGGGGTCGTAGGCGACCGTGCCCGAGAAGGCGCGCGCCCGCACCACATGGTCGTGGGCCAGCCTGGCCGCCACGCCGTCCTTGAAGATCTGGACCACCAGCGCGCTCTGGCCGGGGTCGATGGTAAAGGTTCCGGCCCAGCCGGGCTCGACGCCGAAGACCGAAATGGCGAAGAGCAGTGTGACGCCGGGCGCCGCCCTCACACATACTCCCGCTCGCGCTTTCGAATGGCGCGATAGCGGGCGAAGACGGCGCGCTCGTCCTCGAGGCCGAGCAGCGCCTTGATGAAGCTCCCGCCGCGAAACGTGTGCGTCAGCATGGTCCGCCAGTTCCGGAGCACGAAGCGCGGACTGGCCCGCACGACCGCGCGCATGTGGCGCACCTTCATCCAGCGCTCGGCCCGCCAGCGCAGGAACTCGATCTCCTCGGCCGCCACGTGCTCGGTCCGGACGACCGCGGTCGTGCCGTCGTACTCCTCGAGGTTCTCGTTGATGACGAGCCCGCGCTCGCGGAACTCGCGGGTCATGGGCGTGCGCGGGTAGGGCGTTGGATGCTGGATGTACGGGTAGTCGACCCAGCGCCTCGCGAATTCTAGATTGGCCTCGATCGACTCGGGCGTATCGTCGGGATTGCCCACGATCAGGCCGCCGACGACGTACATCCCGTTGCGATGGAGGTGCTCGATCGCCGTCGTCGTGGCGTTGCCCGCGCCGTTGTCGCTCCCGCGGAGCGCGTTCTTGGCCCGGGCGCGCAGGAAGCGGAGATCGTCGTCCAGGATGTTCTCGATCCCGAGGAACACGTAGCGAAAGCCCGCGCGGCGCATGAGCGGCGCCAAGGTCGCGCCGTGGGCCGCGATGGCCGAGGTCATCGCCTGCACCAGGTAGTCGATGTCGTCGAGCCCGGCGTCGATGATGGCCTGGCACAGCGCCTCGAACCGCCGGACGTTCAGCGTGATGTTGTCGTCGACCAGGAAGATCGCCCGCGCTCCGTGATCGCGCGCGTCGCGGATGTCAGCCAGGACGCGGTCGAAGGTGAAGGTGTGGAAGTTGCGCCCGCGCATCTCGATGATCGAGCAGAAGCTGCAATCGAACGTACAGCCGCGCGAGGTTTCCACGACGTCGACCTGACGCCCCAGGAACTCGTAGCCGCGCAGAACGCGGGCGTCGCGCTTCGGCGGCCGGATCTCGCCGTCGGTGAGGCCGTGGACCGGACGGTCGGGATTTTCGTGGAAGGCGCCGCCCGTCCGGTACGAAAGCCCGGCGACCTCGTCGAGACCGCTGCCTCGCTCGAGCGCCCGCACCAGCTCGCGGAAGGTCACCTCGCCCTCGCCGCGCACGATGAAGTCGACGCCGGCGGCGGGATCAGTGTAGGCGTCGGCGGCCAGGCTCGGATCGTAGCCGCCGACGGCGATCCGCACGCCCGGATGGAGCGCGCGCAGGAGCTCGATGATGCGCAGCGCCGTCTTCCGCTGGAAGGTCATGATCGACAGGCCGACCAGGTCGGGCTGCCGATCGCGAACGAGCTGCTCGAGAGTGGAGCGCACCTCGCGCTGCACGAGCACGAGGTCGGCCACGGCGACCCGGTGGTGCGCATCGAGGTTGCCGGCCAGCGAGCTGAGGGCACCGTTCGGCATGCGGATGCCGACCGTCGGCATGTGCTCGAACGAGTCCGGCATCGACGCCAGCAGGATGTTCATCCCGTGGCTGCATGATCTCACGGCCCGCGAGCCCCGAGACTGACCGCGGTCATTCAGCCACGCCCCGGATCGCCGCAGGCGCCCACCACTGGATTCTCATCACTGCGCCCTCCGATCTCTGAATCGCCCGCGCGGATGGGGATCGGCTGAGAACGAGATGAAATCGTTCTCACCGCGGACTCATGAAGGCCTCACCGTCGTGGACGAGGGTGATGAGTGGAGGTGCCACATGAAGATTTGCCGCGAGATGCGCGTGGCCTTCTCACTGTTCGCGCTGACGCTCGGCGTCGCCGCGCTCGTGGTGCCGGGCTCCGCGGGGGCCGCCCGAGCCGAGGTGGAACACTGGCGGCACGGTGACATCGCGCGCTTTCACCATGAAGACTTCGGGCGATGGCGGGGCGGCCGCTGGTTTCACGGCGACCACTTCGGCCGTGTGGGCTGGTGGTGGATCGTGGACGGCTCGTGGTTTTTCTACCCGGCGCCGGTCTACCCGTACCCCGACCCCTACATTCCGCCTTCGGTCGTCGCGGAAGTGCCGCCTCCGCAGCCTGCTCCGCAGTACTGGTACTACTGTCCGAGCGCCAACGGGTACTACCCGTACGTGATGAGCTGCCCGGAAGGATGGACACCCGTAGCTCCGCGGCCGGCGCCCTAGTCGCGCGCGATGACCGAGACAGATCCGGCCGGCGAGGAGGGCCGGCGCTCCCGGGCGCGACTCCACCGCTCGTGGGTCGCGCTGCTCGCCCTCCTCCTCCTCGCCGCCGCGGCCTGCGTCGCGTGGACCAGGCTCGAAGGCGCGCGCACCGCGCGCGGCGCGACACCGGCGCCGCGCGTTCCCGTCGTGGTGGTGCCGGCGCGGCAACAGGACGTGGGCATGTACCTCACCGGCCTCGGCTCGGTCACCCCGCTCAACACGGTCGTCGTGAAGAGCCGCGTCGACGGGCAGCTGCTCGACGTCCGGTTCCGGGAAGGCGACCCTGTCCGCAGCGGCGATCTCTTGGCCGAGATCGACTCGCGCCCTTTCGCCGTGCAGCTGACCCAGGCCGAGGGGCAGCTGGCGCGCGACCAGGCCTTGCTCGAGAACGCGCGGCTCGATCTCGAGCGCTATCAGGTGCTGTGGTCGCAGGATTCGGCGCCACGCCAGCAGCTGGACACCCAGGCATCGCTGGTGCGGCAGTACGAAGGCACGGTCAAGAACGACGAGGGACTCGTCGAAAGCGCGCGGGTCAACCTGGCGTACTGCCGCATCACCTCGCCGATCACCGGCCGGGTCGGGCTCCGCCTGGTGGATCCGGGCAACATCGTCCACGCCGCCGACACCGGCGGCATCGTGGTGATCACGCAGCTCACGCCCATCGCGGTCCTCTTCAGCCTGCCCGAGGACAGCATTCCATCCGTCCTCGAGCGGCTCGCGCGTGGGGCGCGGCTGCCGGTCGAGGCCTACGATCGAGAGCAGCGCCAGCGGCTCTCGGTCGGGACGCTCCTGACCATCGACAATCAGGTCGATCCCACCACCGGCACTGTCCGGCTGAAAGCCGAGTTCCCCAACGTCGATCACGCGCTGTTTCCCAACCAGTTCGTCAACGCGCGCCTGCGCCTGGACGTCAAGCGGGGCGCCACCGTGGTGCCGGCGGCCGCCGTCCAGCGCGGCACGGGCGGAGCTTTTGTGTACGTGGTGCAGTCGGAAGGAACGGTCGCGGCGCGCCCGGTGACCGTCGCGATCAGCGACGGCGACACCGTGTCGATCGAGAAGGGCCTGAGCGTGGGTGAGGAGGTCGTGGTCGACGGGGCCGAGAGGCTCCGCGACGGCAGCCGGGTGCAGGCGCAGGTCCGGAGCTCGTGAATCCCTCGGGGCTGTTCATCCGGCGGCCGGTCGCCACCACCCTCTTGATGGCGGCCATCTTCCTGGGCGGCGCCATTGCCTATCGTCTGTTGCCGGTCTCCGCGCTGCCGCAGGTCGATTACCCGACCATTCAGGTCGTCACGTTCTATCCGGGTGCCAGTCCGGACGTGGTGGCCTCGTCGGTGACCGCGCCGCTCGAGCGCCAGCTCGGCCAGATGCCCGGGCTCAACCAGATGACCTCGACGAGCTCGAGCGGCAGCTCGGTGATTGTGCTGCAGTTCACGCTCACGCTCGGGCTCGACGTGGCCGAGCAGGAGGTGCAGGCGGCGATCAACGCGGCCTTCACGCTGCTCCCGTCGGACCTGCCGACCCCGCCGGTGTACAACAAGGTGAACCCGGCGGACGCGCCCATCCTCACGCTCGGGCTGACGTCGACGACGCTTCCGCTGCCCCAGATCGAGGATCTCGCCGACACCAGACTGGCGCAGAAGATCGCCCAGCTGCCGGGCGTGGGGCTGGTCGCCATCAGCGGCGGCCAGCGCCCGGCCGTGCGCGTGCAGGCGAACCCCGCCGCGCTGGCCGCCTACGGACTCACCCTCGAGGACCTGCGCGCTGCGCTGGTGGCGGCCAACGTGAACCAGGCCAAGGGCAGCTTCGACGGGCCCGCGCAATCCGCGGTCATCGGCGCCAACGACCAGCTTCTCGTGAGCCGGGACTACCGGCCGCTGGTCGTCGCCTATCGCAACGGCGCGCCAGTCACCCTGTCGGACGTCGCCGACGTGATCGACGGCGCCGAGAACGTGCGCCAGGCGGCCTGGATGAACGACGTACCGGCGGTGATCGTGAACATCCAGCGACAGCCGGGCGCCAACGTGATCGAGGTGGTCGACCGCATCAAGACCCTCTTGCCGCAGCTCAGGGCCTCCTTGCCCTCGGCGGTCCAGGTCTCCGTGCTGACCGACCGTACGGCGACCATCCGCGGCTCGGTCGAGGACGTGCAGTTCTCGCTGCTCGTCTCGGTGGCGCTGGTCGTCATGGTCGTCTTCCTCTTCCTGCGCACCCTGGCCGGCACGGTCATCCCGAGCGTTGCCGTTCCGCTCTCACTCGTCGGCACCTTCGGCGCCATGGCGTTGCTCGGCTTCAGCCTCAACAACCTGTCCCTGATGGCGCTCACGATCGCGACCGGCTTCGTGGTGGACGACGCGATCGTCATGATCGAGAACATCGCGCGCTACGTCGAGGCCGGCGACCCGCCGCTGGAGGCCGCGCTCAAGGGTGCCGAGCAGATCGCGTTCACCATCGTCTCGCTCACCATCTCGCTCATCGCCGTGCTCATCCCGCTCCTGTTCATGGGCGACGTGGTCGGCCGGCTGTTTCGCGAGTTCGCGATCACCCTTGGCGTGACGATCCTCATCTCGGCCGTCGTCTCGCTCACGCTGACGCCGATGATGTGCGCGCGGCTGCTGCGGCACACGCCGCCGGAGCGGCAAGGACGCGTCTACCGCTGGTCGGAGCGGATGTACGAGCGGGTGATCGCGGGCTACGGCACGACGCTCGCCTGGGTGCTCGGCCACCAGCGGGCGACCCTGCTGGTGGCCGTCGCCACCCTCGTCCTCACGGTCGCCCTCTACGTCGTCGTCCCCAAGGGCTTCTTTCCCGTCCAGGACACCGGCGTGATCCAGGCCATCTCCGAGGCGCCGCAATCGATCTCGTTCCCGGCGATGGCGGCCCGGCAGCGCGCTCTGGCGCGCGTGATCCTCCAGGACCCTTCGGTCGAGAGCCTCTCGTCGTTCATCGGGATCGACGGCACGAACGTCACGCTGAACAGCGGGCGGATTCTTGTGAACCTGAAGCCCCTGGCCGAGCGGAAGGTGAGCGCGGTCGACGTCATCCGGCGGCTCGGGCCCGCGCTCGCGAAGGTCGACGGCATCACGCTGTTCATGCAGCCGGTCCAGGACCTCACGGTCGAGGACCGGGTGAGCCGCACCCAGTACCAGCTGAGCCTCGAGGATGCCGACGGCGCCGAGCTCAACGCGTGGGCGCCGAAGCTGCGCGATGCGCTCCGCGGCCTGCCGGAGCTCGCGGACGTGAGCAGCGACCAGCAGGACCAGGGGCTCGGCCTCGCGCTCGCGATCGATCGGCCGACCGCGTCGCGGCTGGGGGTCACGCCGCGCCTCATCGACGACACGCTCTACGACGCCTTCGGCCAGCGTCAGGTGTCCACGATGTTCACGCAGCTGAACCAGTACCGGGTCATCCTCGAGGTCAAGCCCGAGTTCCGGCGGACTCCGACCGGGCTTCGATTCGTCTACGTGCGCGGCACGGGCGCGCCCACGCCGGCGGTGCCCGTGCCGGGGGCCGCCGCGGCCGCGCCGCTCGACACGATCACGCGGGTCACCGAGACCACGGCGCCGCTCGCCATCGCGCGCCAGCGGCAGTTCCCGGCGGTGACGCTCTCGTTCAATCTCGCCCCGGGCGCCTCGCTCGGCTCCGCGGTGACCGCCATCGAGGCGACGACACGCCGGCTCGGATTGCCCCCGAGCATCCAGACGAGCTTTCAGGGCACGGCGCAGGCGTTCCGGGCGGCGCTCGTCGGCGAGCCGCTCCTGATCCTGGCGGCGCTGGTCGTCGTCTACATCGTGCTCGGCGTGCTGTACGAGAGCTACATCCACCCGATCACGATCCTGTCCACGCTGCCCTCGGCCGGCGTCGGCGCGATCCTGGCGCTCCTGCTCTGCCGGTCTGAGCTGAGCGTGATCGCCCTCATCGGCGTGATCCTTCTCATCGGCATCGTCAAGAAGAACGCGATCATGATGATCGACTTCGCGCTCGACGCCGAGCGGCGCGAGGGCAAGAGCCCGACCGACGCGATCTTCCAGGCCTGTCTCTTGCGCTTCCGGCCGATCATGATGACGACGATGGCGGCGCTGCTGGGCGCCTTGCCGCTGGCGCTGGGCACGGGCGTGGGGTCCGAGCTCCGGCGGCCGCTCGGCATCGCCATCGTCGGCGGGCTGATCGTCAGCCAGGCGCTCACGCTCTACACGACGCCGGTCGTGTATCTCGCGTTCGACCGGCTGGCGCGCCGCGCCGCCCGCCGCGCGCGATGAACGTCTCGGCGCTCTTCATCAACCGGCCGGTGGCGACGACGCTCCTGACGATCGGCCTGGCGCTGAGCGGCGCCCTGGCGTTCTGGCGCCTGCCGGTGTCGCCGCTGCCGCAGGTCGATTTCCCGACGATCCAGGTCGCGGCGACCTTGCCGGGCGCGAATCCGGAGACGATGGCGACCTCGGTGGCCGCGCCGCTCGAGCGGCAGTTCGGGCGCATCGCGGGACTGACCGAGATGACGTCCACCAGCAACCTCGGCGCGACGGCGATCGTCCTGCAGTTCGACCTGAGCCGCGACATCAACGGAGCCGCGCGCGACGTGCAGGCCGCAATCAACGCCGCCCGGGGCTACCTGCCCCCGACGCTTCCGGGCAATCCGACCTACCGCAAGGTGAACCCCGCCGACGCCCCCGTCATCATCCTGGGGCTCACCTCGGACACGCTGGGCCGCGGGCGCATGTACGACGCGGCGTCGAGCATCCTGCAGCAGAAGCTCTCGCAGGTGCCGGGTGTCGGGCAGGTGATCGTGGGAGGAGGCTCGCTGCCGGCGGTCCGCGTGGAGCTGAATCCCGCCGCGCTCAACCGGTACGGAATCGGCCTCGAGGACGTTCGCGCGGCATTGAGCGCGACCACCGTGAATCGCCCTCGGGGTGAGCTGACCGACGCCGAGCGGGCCTGGGAGATCCAGACGAACGATCAGCTCCGCCGCGCGTCGGAGTACGCGCCGCTCGTCGTCGCCTATCGAGGCGGCCAGGCGGCGCGCCTCGCGGACGTGGGGCGCGTCGACGACTCGGTCGAGGACGTCAGGACCCTGGGGCTCGTGAACGGCCGGCCCGCGGTGCTCCTGGTCATCTTCCGGCAGCCGGGCGCCAACATCATCGACACGGTCGACCGGGTCCGCGGCGCGCTCCCCGCGCTGCGAGCGTCCATTCCCGCCGCCATCGACATGTCCGTCGTCCTCGATCGCAGCACGACGATTCGCGCCTCGCTGCGCGAGGTCGAGCACACGCTGGTCATCTCGGCCATGCTGGTGACGCTCGTCGTCTTCGTGTTCCTGCGCAGCGTACGGGCCACGCTCGTCCCGGCCGTCGCGGTCCCGGTCTCGCTCGTGGCGACGTTCGGCGTGATGTACCTCCTCGGCTACAGCCTGGATAACCTCTCGCTCATGGCGCTGACCATCGCGACGGGCTTCGTCGTCGACGACGCCATCGTCGTGCTGGAGAACGTGAGCCGGCACCGCGAAGCGGGGCTGACGCCCCGTGAGGCGGCGATGCTCGGCGCTCGTGAGGTCGGGTTCACGGTGCTGTCGATCAGCGTCTCGCTGGTGGCGGTGTTCGTCCCGATCTTGCTGATGGGCGGCATGGTCGGCCGCCTGTTCCGGGAGTTCGCCGTGACGCTCTCGGCGGCGATCGGGGTCTCGCTGCTCGTGTCGCTGACGACGACGCCGATGATGTGCGCGACCTTGCTGACGCCGGCCGCGGGCCGCCCCGGGCGCGCGGCGCGCCTCTCCGAGCGCGGCTTCGACGCGCTTCTCTCCCGATACGACGCGAGCCTCGCCTGGGTGCTGCGGCACCCGCGCGGCGTGCTCCTGCTGGCCCTCCTCACCATGGCCTTCAACGTCTATCTCTTCGTCGTCGTCCCGAAGGGGTTCTTCCCGCAGCAGGACACCGGCCGGCTGACCGGCACCATTCGCGCCGCGCAGGACATCTCGTTCCAGGCCATGGAGCAGAAGCTCACTCAGGTCGTGAATATCGTCGGGCGTGACCCGGCGGTCGAGAGCGTCATCGGCTTCACGGGCGCGGCCGGCGGCGGAGGCGGCGGAGCCACCACCAACACCGCGCGCCTCTTCGTCGCGCTGAAGCCACTGGAGCACCGGAAGCTCACCGCCGATCAGGTGATCGCGCGGCTGCGCGGGCCGCTGGCCGGGGTCGCGGGCGCGCCGACCTTCTTCCAGGCCGTCCAGGATATCCGCGTGGGCGGTCAGGCCAGCGCGGCCCTCTACCAGTACACGCTCCAGAGCAACGATCTCGAGGATCTCCTCGCCTGGGGCCCGCGGGTCACCGAGCGTCTCCGCGCGTTACCCCAGCTCGCCGACCTGAACAGCGACCAGCAAGACCGCGGGCGCCAGTCCTCGATCGTGATCGATCGCGCCACGGCATCGCGCCTGGGCGTGACCGCCCAGCTCATCGACGACACGCTCTACGACGCGTTCGGCCAGCGGCAGGTGTCCACGCTGTTTACGCCGCTGAACCAGTATCACGTCGTCATGGAGGTCGAGCCGCGCTTCTGGCAGCGGCCGGAAATCCTGCGCGACGTCTACGTGCGCGCCGCCGGCGGCGCCATGGTGCCGCTCAGCGCGTTCAGCCGCTACGAGCCCACGTCGACGGCGCTCGCGGTGAACCATCTGGCGCAGTTTCCCTCGGTGACGCTGTCGTTCAACCTGGCCCCCGGCGCCTCGCTCGGTGACGCGGTGACGGCCGTCCAGGGCGCCGTGCGAGAGCTGGGCCTGCCCTCGAGCATCGGCGGGAGTTTTCAGGGCACGGCTCTGGCGTTCCAGGCCTCGCTGGCCAACGAGCCCCTGCTGATCGCGGCGGCGCTGGTGGCGGTCTACATCGTCCTCGGCGTGCTGTACGAGAGCTACGTGCATCCGCTCACCATCCTGTCGACGCTGCCGTCGGCGGGAGTGGGCGCGATCCTGGCGCTGCGGATCTGCCGGACCGACCTGAGCGTGATCGCCCTGATCGGCGTCATTCTCCTGATCGGCATCGTGAAGAAGAACGCGATCATGATGATCGACTTCGCGCTCGAGGCCGAGCGCCGCGAGGGCAAGCGCCCGCTCGACGCCATCCACCAGGCGTGCCGGCTGCGCTTCCGCCCGATCATGATGACGACGATGGCGGCGCTGCTGGGCGCGGTGCCGCTGGCGCTCGGAACGGGCGTCGGCTCGGAGCTGCGGCGGCCGCTGGGGATCGCGATCGTGGGCGGCCTTCTGGTGAGCCAGCTCCTGACGCTCTACACGACCCCGGTGGTGTACCTCTACCTGGATCGGGTCCAGCTCTGGCTCGGCCGCCGGCGTGGGGCAGGGAGGCTTCGCCCGGCCCCGGCGCTCGGTGGAGCCCGGCCGTGAGGCACTCGACCGTCGGCGCGCGGCTCGCCAGGGCGCTCATCGTCGTCGCGGCGGTCCTGGCGCCGACCGGCTGCGCGGTCGGGCCGGACTACGCGCGGCCGCCGGTCGCCGTCACCGACGGCTACAAGGAAGCCGAGGGCTGGAAGCCGGCGCGGCCGCGGGACGACATTCCGCGCGGCGCCTGGTGGGAGATCTTCGCCGATCCCGAGCTGAGCGCGCTCGAGTCGCGCGTCAGCGTCTCGAACCAGAACCTGGCGGTGGCGGAAGCGCAGTTCCGCGAGGCGCGTGCGCTTGTGCGCGAGGCGCGGGCCGCGTTCTTCCCGCAGATCACCGTCGGCGTCGGCGTCTCGCGCTCGCGGTCGTCGGCGAACGTGCCGATCACCGTCGGCGGGCCGCCCGGAGCCCGGTCGAACTACACGCTGCCGCTCGACGTGTCGTGGGAGCTCGACGTGTGGGGCCGCATTCGCCGCCAGGTCGAGTCCAACCGGGCCGCGGCGCAGGCGAGCGCGGGCGATCTGGAGACCGCGCGCCTCAGCGTCCAGGCCGAGCTCGCGCAGGACTACTTCGAGCTTCGTACGCTCGATGCGCAGAAGCAGCTCCTGGAGGCGACGGTGGCCGTCTACCAGGAGACGCTCACGCTGACGCAGAACCGGTATGCGAGCGGGGTGGTGTCGCGGGCCGACGTCCTCCAGGCGGAGACCCAGCTCCGGAGCACGGAGGCCCAGGCGATCGACGTGGGCGTTCAGCGGGCCCAGCTCGAGCATGCGATCGCGCTGCTGATCGGCCAGCCCCCGGCCGCCTTCTCGCTCGCGGCGGCGCCGCTGGCGGCAGAGCCGCCGAGCATTCCCGCCGGGCTCCCGTCGGAGCTGCTCGAGCGCCGGCCGGACATCGCCGCCGCCGAGCGCCGGGTGGCCGCCGCGAACGCCGCGATCGGCGTGGCGAAGGCCGCGTACTATCCGACCGTCACACTGAGCGCCTCGGCCGGCTTCCAGAGCTCGAGCCCCGCCCAGTGGCTCGTGTGGCCGAGCCGGTTCTGGTCGGTCGGGCCGAACGTCTCCGAAACCGTGTTCGACGGCGGGCTTCGCGGGGCGCTGACCGACCAGACGCGCGCGGCCTACGACGCCAGCGTCGCCGCATATCGCCAGGCCGTCTTGACGGCGTTCCAGTCGGTCGAGGACAACCTGGCGGCGCTTCGCATCCTCGAGGACGAGGCGCGCACCCAGGACGCTGCGGTGAAAGCCGCCCGGCAATCCGTCGTCGTGACGACCAATCAGTACAAGGCCGGCACCGTGAGC
>DASRIY010000087.1:0-16157 GCA_035649755.1 Candidatus Methylomirabilota bacterium | reverse complement strand
CCCCTCGCGGATCATCCCGCGATCACGCAGCCCCAGGATGCGGGCGGGCTGGAAGGTGAACCGGCGAATGGCGTCCTCGAGGGTCAAGAGCTCGCGGTCCCGCACCCACTGGCCAAGCACGTAGCTCGATTCGCCGGCGGTGCAGAAGTTGGTGTTCAGATGGGCGCCCGCGTCCGACTGCGTCGGCAGTGCGTGGCCGCTCTTGACCATGTCGGCGATCTGAGATTCCTCATCCGCCGACCGCGTCATGAGCTGGAACTCGGTGTCGAGCTCTTCCTCGAGCGCCAGGTCGAGCATGACGTCGGCGACGTGCCGGTTCTGCTTCTCCGCGAGATCCATGAGGCTCTGATCGACGAGCCCGAGGTTCTTGGCGAGCTTCACCTTGCGAACGAAGATCGACCGCCACGGCACGAGCCGTCCAGGCACGCCGGGCCGGCGCCGCTGCGGCTTGAGCGCCTGGTCGCGCATCTTGGCGCGGCGCTCCGGGTCAGCCAGCGCGGCGAGCCGCTCGGGCACCCTGAGCTGCATCACGATGTCCCAGACGTCCAGGTTGTGGAAGAACGTCGTCTTCTTCAGCGTGAAGCGCGGATTGAACGGGATGGCCCGCAGCAGGTTGAACATCTGGGCGCCTTCCCGGGTTGCCTTCTGAACGTAGGGCCACGCGTTGGTGTCGAAGCTCAGGAAGAACACCGGCCGGCCGCTCGCGACGGCCACGTCGCGCAGGTGGTCAAGATCCGCGGGCGTGGGCTTGCCGGCGCCCTTCGGGAGGATCTCGATGATGCCCCGGTTGAACTCACCGAGCGTGCGGCCGAGGGCCACGCGCTCCTCGTCGGCGGCCAGGCGCGTCGGCACCGGCTGGCCCTGCGGGCCGGCGTGGGTCGGCGAGTCGGTGGTGCTCCACCCCCAGGCGCCGGCCTCGAGCGACTCGCGGAGCAGCCGCTGCATGTGGGCGATCTCGTCGGGCGTGGCGGCGCGGTCCCAGGCGGCGCCGTCCATCGCCGACAGGCGCAGCGGATTGTGGCCGACCAGGGGCATCAGATTGAGGCCGAGCCCGTGATCGATCGCGTCGAGGTACTCGCCGAATGTCTGCCAGTTCCACGGCGTGACGGCCGCCAGCGAGCGCACCGGCAGGTCCTCGACGCAGCAGAAGGTGGCCAGCATCGTCTCGCGATGCTCGGGCCGCAGCGGCGCCAGCGTGAGGCCGCAGTTGCCCATCAGCACGGTCGTGACGCCGTGCCAGATCGACGACGTGCAGAGCTTGTCCCAGAAAGGCTGGGCATCGTAGTGGGTGTGCGTGTCGATGATGCCCGGCGTGACGAACAACCCGTCAGCATCGATCGTCGTCGTCGCCGCGCCGCGGATCTTGCCGATCTCCACGATCGTGCCGTCTTTGACCGCGACATCGGCACGGTAGCGGGAGAAGCCCGAGCCGTCGACCACCATTCCGTTCTTGATCACCAGGTCGTAGGCCATGTGTTCCCTCCCAGGTGGGCGCAATTGTCCCACAGAAGCTCGCGCTTCGTCGTGGATCTCATCGGCTCAGGCTCGCGGCAACAGCGGTGTCTGCTCCGGATGGAGCTGCTGATCGACCGCCGCCAGGATGAGGGCCGTCCCCGCGTAGTTGCCCATCAGCGCGGCCAGCTCCAGCACGCCGCGCCGCCCGAACAGCTCGACGGCCCGGGCGAACGTCCGCGAGTGAAGCTTTCGGGTACGGAAGAGCTCGCGGCCGAAGCCGATGATCAGGGCTTCTTTCTTCGCCAGCCCGGCAAGGGGCCGCCGGCGCTTCACCACGTCGATGATCTTCGGCTCGAGACCTTCCTTGAGCGCGGCGGGCTCGTGAGCGGTCCACTCGAACTGGCTGTCGAGCTCGCGGGCCGTCACGAGAATCGCCAGCTCGGTCAGCCGGCGGTCCAGCACCGACTCGAATCGCAGGTACTGATTGGCAGCCCGGACAAAGCCGGCGAGCTTCGGCGAGTGCAGCCAGATCCCGCTCGGCCCGCGAAGACCCACGAGCGTGCGGCTCTCAGGGCCCACCACGATGTCGTAGTGCTGCCGCCCCGCTTGGTCGAGCAGGTTACGCGTCAGGAGGGGAAAGCGTGAGAGCGACTCTGGGTAGACGTCCTTCGGCAGGGCGCGGCGGGGTCTGGCCCGCCGCGCCGCCTTGCCCTTCGCCAACGCGATGTCTCAGTGCTTGTGCACGTACTTCGTGAGCCGCTTGCCTCCGGCCTCGGCGAGATAGATGTCGCCATGCGAGTCGACCCAGAGCCCGTGGCCCGAGCCCGGCGTGTCGAACCGGGCGAGCACCTTGCCGGTCCGCTCCAGGATGCTGATCGACGGCCGCTGCTCGCTGACGTAGGCCACCTGCTGCTTGTTGAACCAGATGTCGGTCGGCTTCTTGATGTCGCGCCACTGCGAGACGAACTTGCCCTCGGCAGTGAAGACCTGGACACGGCTGTTCTCGCGGTCACAGACGTACACCGTGCCGTCGGGCCCGACCCAGAGGCTGTGCGGCAGGTGGAACTCGCCCGGCGCCTCCTTACCCGGATTGCCCCAGGAGGAGATCAGGCTGCCGTCCTTCGAGAAGCGATGCACCCGGCTGTTGCGATAGCCGTCCGAGACGTAGAGATCGCCCGACGGCGACGGGACCATCTCGGTGGGCTTGTTGAACGGGCCGGCCGAGCGTGGGGGAAGCTCGATATCCTTGGTTGCTCCCGTGTCGGAGGGCTTGCCGCGCGTGCCCAGGACCATCAGGGGCTTGCCGTCGAGCGTGAACTTGAGCGCAACGTGGTCGTCGCGATCGGTCACGTAGATGACGTCGTCGAAGATGGCGATCCCGTGCGGGTCCTTGATCGCGCTGTGACCCCACGAGGTCAGGTAGTTGCCGTCGCGATCGAACACGACGACCGGGGGGTCCTTGCGCTGGAAGGCATACACGCGATCCTGGGAGTCGGTCGCAACGGCGCTCACCTGTCCCCACGTCCAGCCCGTCGGCAGCTTCGCCCATGATTCGTTCAGCTCATACTGGTAGGTGCCGCTTCCGACGGTTGTCGCCATGGACGCTCCTCCTCTGTTCGCGAACGGGTGGCGGTCGCGCCGATCGTGCGCCTTTCCATCGGTCCACGCAAGCCTCCCCCCTCCGGGTGGGCGAGGAGGGCCGGACGCGGAGAATTGGCCGCCGGTGCTCGCCTCGCCCGGTACTCTGGAACCATGGGAAGGAGGCGACGCGATGGCAATGACCCATAACGGGGCGCTCGCGATTCTCGTCGGGGGCGGACCGGCGCCCGGTATCAACGCCGTCATCGCCGCGGCCACGATCGAGGCACGTAACCGCGGACTCGTGGTCCTGGGATGCCACGACGGCTACCAGTGGCTCATGAAGAAGGATACGAGCCACGTCGAAGAGCTCGAAATCGCCACCCTCTCGCGGATCCATTTCGAAGGTGGCTCGGTGCTCAGGACCTCCCGTGCGAACCCGGCGCGTTCGGCCGAGACGCTCCAGAACGTCGCGGAGTCCTTGGAGCGCCTCGGGGCCTCGTATCTCTTGACGATCGGCGGCGACGACACCGCGTCCGGCGCTGCGGCCGTGGCGCGCGTGCTGAACGGGAAGCTCGCCGTCGCACACGTGCCGAAGACGATCGACAACGATCTGCCGCTGCCGCCCGGAGTGCCCACGTTCGGCTTCATGACGGCGGTCGATGTGGGCAAGGACCTCGTACAGAATCTGATGAAGGACGCGGCCACGACCGACAAGTGGTTCTTCGTCACCATCATGGGCCGTCACGCGGGCCATCTCGCCCTCGGCATCGGCAGTGCCGCAGGCGCGACGCTGACCATCATCGGCGAGGAGTTTCCCGCGGGCCCGGTCAGCCTCGACCAGATCGCCGATATCCTCGAAGGGGCGATCATCAAGCGGCGAGTTCTTGGGCGGGAACACGGCGTGGCCCTCCTGGCCGAGGGGCTGATCGAGCGGCTGGATCCGACCACGCTCGGCCACGTCGAGCGCGATCCCTACGGAAATGTCCGGCTGGCCGAGCTGGAGCTGTCGCGCCTGCTCAAGGAACGGGTGGTGACGAATCTGCGCGCACGCGGGCTTGCCATCACCGTCGTCGCCAAGGACATCGGCTACGAGCTACGCTGCGCCGCCCCCAGAGGATTCGACATCCACTACTGTCGAGGTCTCGGTTACTGGGGGACGCGGTTTCTGGTCGAGGGGGGCACCGATGCCATGGTGACGATACAAGGCGAGAGATTCGTGCCGATTCCATTCCGCGAGCTGATCGACCCGAAGACCGGCCGATTCAGTGTGCGTCACGTCGACGTGGAGTCGGAAGCGTACCGAATGCTCGCCGCCTACATGGTTCGACTCACCCGGGCGGACCTCGAGGATCCTGAAAGGGTTCGTGCCCTCGCTCGGGCCGGCGCGCTCGACGAGGCAACGCTGCTCAAGCGGTTCGCGGTATGATTCCGCCGTTCGAACGACGGTGACAGAGGAGGCTCCATGGCGGACTACGACGACCTGATGGAGATCATGAAGAACATGCGGGCGATGCGCCGCCTCCACCCCGACCCGGTTCCCGACGAGCTGATCCGGAAGATTCTGCAGGCCGGGTCCTGCGCGCCGAACGGCGGCAACACCCAGCGCTGGCGCTTCCTCGTCATCAAGGACACGAAGATCAAGCAGGCCGTCCAGGTCTGGTACAAGAAGGCATTCGACGAGGTGGTCGGCCCGCGCTATCTCAAGAGCGCGCCGCCGCCCGGCGTCACGCGCGAGCAGTACGACCGCCAGCACGCGGCGGTGGAATACCTGACCGATCACTTTCACGAGGCGCCGGTGTGGATCGTCGCCTGCCTCGAGGAGGGTACCGCCCAGCCCACGCGCGGCTCGGGGGCGTCGATCTACCCGGCGGTGCAGAACATGCTGCTGGCGGCGCGCTCGCTCGGGCTCGGCGCCACGCTCACGACGCGGCACCTACTCTACGAGAAGGAAGCCGAGGCCGCGCTCGGCTTGCCGCCCGGCGTGCGCTCCTACGCGATTCTCCCCATCGGCTACCCCATGGGGAAATTCGGGCCGGTCGGCCGCGGGCCGCTGACGGAGATCGTCTACCAGGATCGCTGGGGCAATCCTTACAAGGGCGTCTAGTTCGTGATCGCCTGGTAGACGAGACCTCGGATGAGGTGCTGGTAGTGGCGTCCCAGCGGTGACTGCGTCGCACCGTCGTGTCATGGGACACCCCCAGGGTTTACGAGCGAGTACCGCGTGGATGACAAGTGCGTCAAGGGATTTCTCGGCGGCGAAGAGCGATCGTGACGGCGACGAGCGCCGCCGCGGCGCCGCCGGCCGCGAACGCGGGAGCCCAGGGCAGCCGCACCACCGCGCTGGCCGCGGTGGCCAGCCCGGCGGCAAAGAGCGCCGCCGCGCCGGCGAGCCCGGCGAATCCCACCCAGTAGCGCACCTGGGAGGCGACCAGCCCCGGGCCCAGGGTCGCGCCCCGGACGCGCCGGCTGAAGTCGGCGGTCTCGACCAGGAGCACCAGCCCCACGCCGAAGAGCACCGCGCCGGCCAGACGCGGCGGCGCGGCGGCAAGCCAGAGTGCCAAGGCGTACTGGCCGAGCGCCAGCACGCCGCCCGCGGTCACGAGCGCGCCGGAGCGCACGACGAGGCCAAGCGCGCAGAGAACCAGCGCGGCGAGCCCGATGACCAGCACGCCGCGCGCCGGCGCGACGAAGAGCGGATAGCCGAGGACCGCGACCGTGAGGACGAGCGGCGGAACCCACATGGTCAGCCCATCATGCGGCGTCGGACCGGGTTGAACGCGGCGAGCGCGAGCTCGAGCGGCTGGCGCGGGTCCCACTCGAGAACCCGGAGCCCCAGGCGCTGCAGCGACGCGGCGCGTGCGCGGCGCTCGAGCGCCCACAGGCGGCAGGCGAGATCGACGCTGGGCGACGCCGGCATCGTCCGCCGCACCAGGGGAATCGGCGACGGGCTCAGGATGACGAGATCGAAACCGCGCGCGGCCAGATCGACCACCGCCTTCTCGAAGTGCGGGTCGACGAGAGGGGTGATCGCGATCACGAGAGCCTGGGGGGGCAGCACGCGCCGCGGAACGAGCCCGACGTCGCCGCGCACGTAGCTGAAGACCACCTCGGCGCGCAGCAGGGCCTCGAGCAGTCGCTCGCGCTGGCCGCGCCCGGAGCCGGGCCGGACCCAGCGAAACGGTCCGCCGTACTCGATGAGGCCGACCCGATCCTTCCGCGCGAGGTACGCCCCGGCGAGCGAGGCGGCCGCGCGGACCGACGCGTCGAGCGTCGTCTCGGGCGCGGCGCCGGCCTCGGACAGGGTGTCGAGCATCAGGATGACGTCGGCGTTGCGCTCCTGGTGGTACTGGGTCACGAACAGCTTGCGAAAGCGGAGCGACGCGCGCCAGTTCACGTGCCGGATGCGATCGCCGGGGGCGAACTCTCTGATGTCGCCCGGCTCGATTCCCTGACCGACGCTCGACGCCACGTAGTTACCAACGGAGGTCTGTGTCCGGCGAGGGCGGGGCAGCCGGCGCAGCTGAATCCGGCGCGGATAGACACGCAGCGGCCCGCTCGCGCGCGCCGCGCTCTCGACGGCATGAAGCCCGGACCGGTCCCAGAGACGCGCCTGCACGACACCGAGGCTCGCCCGCCCGCGGCGGCGGCACTCCACCTCGTACGTCCACTTGACGCTCTGATCGCGAGTCAGCGTGAAGAAACCGCGGTTGGAGCCGGCAACGAGCCTGAGCGACGGCGGGAGCGGCTCGAAGAGCTCCAGCGTCGGGACGTTTCCCTCCGCGCTCACCGTGATCGTCACGACCACGCGCTCGCCCTCGAATGCCTGGTCGGCCGAGAGCACGCGCGCGATCTGCCAGTCGCTCGAGGCGAGGAACCTCCGACGGAACAGGCCGAAGACCAGCGGCACCACGGCGACGATGAGCTCCGCGCGCCCCGTGAAGATGGCGAGGACGAGCCCGGAGGCGGCGAGCGACACCACCGACAGGGCGAGCGGCGTCAGGCGGGGCGTCACCCCTCGGCCTTCGGCACGGGAACCTGCGTCAAGAGATCGCTCACGACCTGCGCCGCGGACAGCTTGGACACCCAGAGCTCCGGCTGCAGGATCAGCCGGTGGGCGAGGGCCGAGCCGGCCATGGCCTTCACGTCGTCGGGCGTGACGAAGTCGCGCCCGCGCAGCGCCGCCCAGGCGCGCGTCAGCTTCAGGAGGGCCAAGGCACCGCGCGGCGACGCGCCCAGCGCCACCCGGTGGTCGGCGCGCGAGGCCTGGACGAGGTCGACCACGTAGCGCTCGACCGCGTCCGAGACGAACACGTCCTCGAGCGCCCGCTGCATCGCCAGGACCTCGTCCCGCGACACCACCGCCGGTACCGCGGCCTCGTCCTGCCGCCGCTGGCGCCGCCGCTCGAGGATGAGCCGCTCCTCGTCCGCGCTCGGGTAGCCGACGCTCACGCGCATCAAGAAGCGGTCGAGCTGCGCCTCGGGCAGGGGATAGGTGCCTTCGAGCTCGATCGGGTTCTGCGTTGCGATGACGATGAACGGCGGCTCCAGTTGAAAGGACTCGCCCTCCACGCTCACCTGCGCCTCCTGCATGGCCTCCAGGAGGGCCGCCTGGGTCTTCGGTGTCGCCCGGTTGATCTCGTCGGCGAGCAGGAAATTCGTGAAGACCGGGCCCCGCCGGAACTCGAACCGGGCCTCCCGCTGGTCGAACAGGAAGCTTCCGGTGACGTCGGAGGGGAGGAGATCGGGCGTGCACTGCAGCCGCCTGAACGAGAGGTTCAGGGCCTGCGCGAACAGTCGCGCGATGAGCGTCTTGGCGAGGCCGGGATAGTCCTCGATCAGAACGTGGCCGTTGGCGAGGATTCCGGCCAGGATGCGCTCGAGGACATCGGCCTTGCCGACGATCACGCGCGCGAGGGCCGCGAGGATCTCACCGCTCTGCTGGGTGACGCGGGCGATCGTCATCGACGCTTCTCGAGGGCGTCGAGGAGCACGCCGAGCGTCGCCAGCGACGGTCCCCGGCCCAAGCGGCGCCCCGCGGGCCGCTCGAGCCGCGCCGGCGAGTCGGTCGCCTCACTCGCGAGCTCGTTCAGCCGGGGCCAGAGCACGTGATCGAAGTAGCGCTGGCTTCTGGCGCTGAACCTGATCTCGTCGTGAAAGTGCTCGAACTGACCGTGCGCCGGCGGCGCCCAGGGGGTCCCGACGGCGCGGTCTTCCCACGCCGACGGCCACTCGACGGCCGAGCGGACGAACGCGCGGATGCGGCCTATGGCGAGAAGCAGGACCGCGGCCGCGACGAGTCGGATCGCCGCGCCGCGGTACGACTGGTCGACCAGGAACTGGATCGCGCCGATCCCCGCTACCATGGCACCGACCAGCGCCAGGGCGCCGACGATCGTGGCCGCGCGGCGCGGCTCACCGTCCGACATGGTCGGCTCCTTCCGGCTCGAGCGCCGCCCGGATCGCCTCGAGGCAGGCGCGCGCGCGGTCCAGCTCGCCCGGCTCGAGCGGGTGATCGCTGAAGCGCGCCAGCTCGAAAAGCCGCGTGAGCTGCTCGACGGGGATGCGCGGCAGCGCGAGCCGCGAAAGCGCCTCGCGCACGAATTCGCTCGAGGTCTGCCACGGCGCGCGGGGCACACGCGCCTCTGCCGCAAAGCGCTCGAATCGCCGGTAGCAGCGGATGATCGCGGTCCGCGGGTCGGTCTCGGCGGTCAGATCGTCCAGGCTCTCTTCGACCACCTCGCGCAATGGCTCGGCCGTGGCGCGGCGATCCCTGCGCTCGAGCCAATCGGCGATGCGCTCGGCGAAGAGCAGCACCAGCGCCACCGCGAGGCTCGCCAGCCCCGCCACCAGCCCCACCAGCCCGAGCAGCCATCCGAGCCACGGCAGCGAGACGACCGGAATCTCGGGAGCGGGCGCCTCGGCGTCGGAGAGGGGTTGCAGGATACGGCGGCTGAATGCCATGAACGACTCTTCCAGGCCTGGCCACGCCCACACCAGGATGGCGACGATCGCGATCAGGGGCAGGATGGATGCCAGACGAATCAATATCTGCATCCACCACGGCAGCTCCAGGAAACGCCGGTAGCGCTCGAGCAGATCGTTGTCCCACTCGACGCGGCGGCCGGAGCGAGAAACCAGGATCGTCGCGACGATCACGGCGGTCAGCGCGAACGCTGTCGCCGCGGCCCACAGGAGCAGGTCCGGCACCTGCACGCTCAGGCGCACCGACGGCGACTCGCCGCCCCCTCCGTCCGCGATGAGCAACGCCGTGAGCGCGAGCAGGAGGCCGCCGCCGGCAAAGATCGCCGCGCCCCGGGGGGCCGGGACTCTCGCCGAGGGCTCTGGATCCGTCTTGGGCACGGTGAGGGGAGAAGCCTCCCATGCGCGCGGCGGATGTGTCAACATACGCCGCATGAAATGGTGCCGGTTCCTCTCTGGGGAGCGCGTCAGCTACGGCCTGATCGAAGACGAGCTGATCAGGGAGGTCTCGGGTAGCCCATTCGCCGAGCATGCGGTGACCGGGACCACCCATCCACTCGGACGGGTGAAGCTGCTCCCGCCGATCGAGCCCCGCGTCCTCTACGCGGCCGGCCCCAACTACCGCGGCCACCTCGAAGGCATGGCCCGGCGGCGCGGGGAGGCGCCGAAGTACCCGAGCCGCCCGGAGCCCAAGCTGCGCTCGGTGAACGCGATCATCGCGACCGAGGAGAACATCGTCGTGCCCCGCGAGAGCACGGGCGCGGTCCAGCCGGAGGGCCAGCTGGCAGTCGTGATCGGCAAGAAGGCGCGCAACGTCTCCCGGGAAGAGGCGCTCGACTGCGTCCTCGGCTACAGCATCGGCAACGACATCAGCCAGCGCGAGTGGCAGAAGACCGATCGCACGCTGTTCCGCGCGAAAAATTGCGATACGTTCAAGCCGTTCGGCCCCTACATCGTCACCGATCTGGATCCGGCGAAGCTTCGGATCGTCGTGCGCCACAACGGCAAGGTCTGGGAAGACTTCTCGTCCGGCGATCAGATCTGGGACACCGCGACGTGGCTTCACGAGATGAGCAAGACCTCGACGCTTCATCCGGGCGACGTGCTCTGGATGGGCACCGAGGGCGCCGACGGTGACATGGTCCCGGGCGACGTCATCGAGGTCGAGATCAGCGGCATCGGCGTGCTCAGAAACTACGTGGTCGCCGAGAAGTAGAGGGACACGAGGGCCTGATGAAGATCGCGACGCCCGACCTGGTGACGAACTCATACTTCCCTGCACTCGCCGCCGAGGAGCTCGGCCTCTATCGCGCCGAAGGCCTCGACGCGCACGTCGAGCTGCTCCCATCCCTCGACGCCGTCAACGCGCTGCGGGACGGCGCGGTCGACTTCGTGGCCGGCGGCGCCCACTCGATGCTCCTGTCGTTTCCCGGCTGGAAGGGCGCCAAGCTGGTCGTCGCGCTCTCGCAGGGAACGCCATGGCTCCTGGTCCTGCGCGCCGACCTGCCGGCGCGTCGGGGCGATCTCACCGCGGTGAAGGGGCTTCGCATCGGCGCCGCGCCAGGCCCCGACAAGGTGTTCATGCGCCTTTTGGGCGAGGTCGGCATCGATCCCGCGCGCGACGGCATGACGATCGCGCCCGTGCCCGGCGCGCTCGACCCGGGTGCATCGTTCGGCGTCCTCGCCGCCGACGCCCTCGAGCGTGGCCTTGTGGACGGGTTCTGGGCCAACGCGCTCGGCAGCGAGACGGCCGTCCGGCGCGGGGTCGGCAAGATCGTCGTCGACGTCCGTCGGGGCGACGGCCCGCCCACCGCGGGACAGTACACGTTCGCGGCGCTGTCGACGACCGACGCGCTGATCGCTCGCGATCCCGAGCGCGTCGCCGCGGCGGTGAGGGCGATCGTCAGAGCTCAGGGCGTGCTGCGCAAGGAGCCGGCGCGCGCCACCGAGGTCGGGCAGCGCCGCTTCCCACCGGCGGCCGCGTCCATCATCGCCGCGGTCGTCGAGCGCGATCTGCCGTTCTACGATCCTGCGATCAGCGAACAGAGCGTCTCGATCATGAACGGCTTCGCCGGGGCGCTCGGTCTTCTCAAGGGGCCCGTTGCCTACGAAGACGTCGTCGCTATCCGGTACCGGTCTCTCTGGAGTCGCTAGCGCTGAGTGGCCGCGCGACTACTGCGCGGCAGGCGCCGTCGGGGTCGAGACGACCAGTCGAAGCGCTGAATCCCGGGCGGTATGGCGATCTAGAAGTCAGGTTTCAGAATGAATCACAAAGCCGAGATGCGACCATCTGAAGTGCCCGCCGACATTTATGAGCGTCACATGGTGCCCGCCATGCTTGCTTCGTGGGTACCGGCCCTCCTCGATCTCGTGGCGCCGAAGTCCGGTGAACGCGTGCTCGATGTGGCCTGCGGCACCGGAGTAGTCGCCCGACAGGCTGCCTCGCAGGTAGGGACCGGAGGACATGTCGTCGGGCTCGACTTCAACCGCGATATGCTCGCGCTTGCCCGTGCTCGGGAACCAGCCGTGGAATGGCGTGAAGGCAATGCCATGGCGCTGCCCTTTGCCACGAACGCGTTCAACGTCGTGGTGTGTCAGCAAGGCCTCCAGTTCTTCCCGGATAGCGGCACAGCTTTGCGAGAGGCGTACCGCGTGCTCGTTCCGGGCGGTCGTTTCGCCGTCGCCGTGTGGTGTGACATTGAAAGTAGTCCAGGGCATCACGCCTTGACTCGAGGGCTGGAGCGACACGTCGGTCCCGACGCTGCAGGGTTGTTGTCTGGCGCCTTTCGTTTTGGCGATGCCCCGGCTCTCCAGGCGCTTCTCGAAATCGCCGGGTTCCGTGACGTACGCGCGCGCCGAGAGAAAAGAGTCGCGCACTTTCCCTCGCCAGAGCTCTTCGTCCGGTGGGTGGTGGTCGGTTCAGTATTGGGGCGAACGGGGGTGCGGGTGCGTGATGAGTCCCTGGCGGCCCTCATCCGTGAGGTCGATAGGGCATTGCAACCATACACATCGAGCGATGGCTTGGCGTTTCCGATGGAAGCCCATCTAGCGTTAGCGAGGACGTAGGGCCGTCGTTGCCGGAGCGATCGACGAGCGCTGCCGGTCAGTAGAGGTGGCAGGCGGTGAAGCGGGCGGGTTTGATCTCGCGCCACTCCGGCTCCTGCTCTCCGCATCGCGGCAGGGCTCGCGGGCAGCGCGGGTGGAAACGGCAGCCCGGCGGTGGCTTGACAGGGTTAGGGACTTCGCCGCGGAGGACGATGCGCTGGCGGCGAGCCGAGGGATGGAGCGGAAGCGCGGCGGAGAGGAGCGCTTCCGTGTAGGGATGGAGCGGCTCGCCGTACACGGCGTCGCACGCGCCGGTCTCGACGAGCTTGCCCGCGTACATCACCGCCAGGCGCGTCGCCAGGTAGCGCGCGGCCGCCAGGTCATGAGAGATGATCACGTAGGCGAGCCCGAGCTTCTCCTGGAGCTGCTTCAAGAGGTTCAGGATCTGCGCGCGGATCGACACGTCGAGCGCCGAGACCGGCTCGTCGAGGATGATGAACTTCGGGTAGGTGACGAGGGCGCGCGCGATGGCGATGCGCTGGCGCTGGCCCCCGCTGAACTCGTGCGGGTAGAGCGCGGCGCCCTCGCGCGGCAGTCCGACCAGCTGCAGGACCTCGCGGACGCGGTCCGACACCTCGGCACGGCTCACGCTGTTGCCGGTGGGGAGCGGCTCCGCGATGATGTCGCCCACGCGCATCCGCGGATTCAGCGAGCTATAAGGATCCTGGAACACGGCCTGGACGGCACGGCGGTAGCTCGCGAGGTCGCCGCGCGCGAAGTCGCCGACCGGCTTGCCGTCGAAGAGCAGCGAGCCCGCCGTCGGACGCTCCAGGAGCAGGAAGAGCCGGGCCAGCGTGGTCTTGCCGGATCCCGACTCCCCGACGATGCCGAGCGTCTCGCCCTCGGCCACCTGGACGCTCACGCCGTCGAGCGCCTTGACCCATCCGTGGCTGCCGCTCATCGAGAAGCCCGACGTGACCGGGAAGTACTTCGTGAGCCCGATCGCCTCGAGCTTCACGTCAGGCCGGAGTCTTCGCCGGCACGGCCCAGCAGCTCGCCGTGTGGCCGTTCGCCACGTCCACCGTCGCGGGAAATGCCTCGTCGCAGATCGCTTGCCGCTCGGGGCACCGCGGCGCGAAGGGGCATCCCCGGGGCAGACGGGCCAGGTCCGGCGGCTGCCCGCCGATCTCGACGAGCTGGGTGTGCTTCCGCGCCACGTCCGGCAGGCAGCGGAGGAGCGCCCGCGTGTAGGGGTGGCTCGGGTTGTCGAAGACCTGGAGCGTCGAGCCCATCTCCACGATCCGGCCGGCGTACATCACCGCGACCCGGTCGGCGATCGCCGCCACGATGCCGAAATCGTGCGTGACCAGGATGACCGCCACGCCGGCCGAGGCCTGCACCTCCTTGAGCAGCTCGAGGTACTGGGCCTGGATGGTCACGTCGAGCGCCGTCGTGGGCTCGTCGGCAATGAGCAGGCGAGGCGCGCACGAGAGCGCGATGGCGCTCGAGACACGCTGCCGCATCCCGCCGCTGAACTGATGCGCGTAGTGGCCCAGCCGCGTATCCGCCGCCGGAATGCGCAGACGGCGCAGCGAATCGAGAACCCGCTCGCGCAGCGAGGCGCCGCGCAGCCCCTGATGGAGACGCACGACCTCGCTCACCTGCGTGCCGATCGTCAACGCCGGGTTGAGCGAGGTGAGCGGGTCCTGCAGCACCATGGCGATCTGCTTGCCCCGCACGCGCCGCATCGCGGCCGGGCTCTTCTGGAGCAGATCTTCGCCCGCGAACGTGACGCGGCCGCCGACGATCCGTCCCGCCGGCTCGGGGACCAGCCGGACCAGCGAGAGACACGTCACCGACTTCCCCGATCCGGACTCGCCGACGAGGGCCAGCGTCTCGCCAGCGTGCAGCGTAAAGCTCACGCCGTCGACCGCGCGGGTGACGCCGCGGCGGGTGAAGAAATGAGTCTTCAGATCCTCCACCACCAGCAACGGTGGCGCGGCGCTCGTCACCTGGGCTTCACCTTCACGTCCTCGTAGGGCGCCGACCACGGGTAGTCGGTGATGAGCCCCAGGCCCGACTCGGCCACCCGGGAGCCGTGGGCGTTCAGGACGACCAGCTGCCAGATCGGCAGGAACATGACCTTGTCGTGGATCAGCTGCTGGACGCGATGCAGGACCACCTCGCGCTTCTTGTGGTCGAGCTCGGCGACCTGTTCCTTGAAGAGCCCGTCGATGTCGGGATAGCCGCCGTAGGCGTAGATCCCGCCCGACGTGGCGTACGGCTCGATCCGCGTGGCGGCGTTGCCCGCGATCCCGCTCAGGCCGTAGATGATGTTCTTGAGCTTCTTCTCCTGATAGGACTTCATGAATCCGGCGCGCTCCACCGGACGAAGCTTGGTCTTGATCCCGACGGCCTGCAGATAGTTGAGCACGGCCTCGGCGGTGCGGCTGGTCGCGGCATCGCACCAGAAATCTCCGGCATCGAAGCCCTTCGGGTAGCCGGCCTCGGCCAGAAGCTGCCTGGCCTTGGCCGGGTCGTACGCAATCGCCGGCGGCTGCCAGTAGAAGTCGAAGCTGACGGGAATGATGGACCCGGAGATCTTGGAGAAGCCCAGGTTCTCGGCCTGATTGATCGCCTGCCGATCGACCGCGTGGACGGCGGCCAGCCGAACGCGCCGGTCGTGCCAGGGCGAGCCCTGCTCCCACTGATCGGCGAAAAGAAGCCAGTGCGTGCTCGTGAACGGCGTGGGCTTGAGCGTGAGCCCGGCGGTGCGACGCACTTCTTCACCGATCTCGCCGGCCAGACCGTAGACGATGTCGGCCTCGCCGGTCTTGAGCATGGCGAGCCGCGTCGCCGGATCGGGCACGCTCTTGAACACGAGCCGCTTCACGCTCGGGGTCTTTCGCCAGTAGCCGTCGAAGGCCTCGAGGACGAGCTCGACTCCCGGGTTGAACGAGACGAAGCGGTACGGGCCGGCGCCGATCGGCGCCTTCTTGAAGCCCTCCTCGCCCACCTTCTCGACGTACTTCTTGGGCACGATCCAGGCGGCGCCCGTGGCCGGCGTGGCGTAGAAGGTGAGGAAGTCGGCCCAGGGCTGCTTCAGCCGGAAGCGCACGCGTCCTGGATCGACGACCTCGACCGCGGCCATCCGGTCCTTGAGCACCTTCGCCGAGATCCCGCGGTAGCGCTCGAACGAGTACTTCACGTCCTCGGCTGTCACCAGGTCGCCGTTGTGGAACTTCACGCCTTTGCGCAGTACGAACTCGTAGACCAGACCGTCGGCGGAGGTGGTCCACGACTCGGCCAGGCTGGGGGAAATGCTCTTGCCCGGCATCGGCTTGGCGAGCGCGTCGTGCAGCGCGTAGAGGAACATGAACGGCGTGATGAGCCCGGGCGTCTCGGCCGGCTCGTAGAGCGTCGGCGTCGGCGAGAAGTGCAGGCCCCACGTGAGCTGGCCCGACGGCGGCTCGCCTGGCCCCTGCGCCGGAGCATTTCCTGGGATCGACGCGACCAGCATCAGCGCGATCGCGCCGGCCGCGATCAGTCTATGTCGCTTCATGTGCTGCTCTCCTCATCGAGTGCCCCGTCCGTCATCGAGCCTTGAGCTTCACGTCCTCGTACGGGGCCGAATAGCCGTGATAGGTGATGAGCCCCAGGCCCGATTCGGCGACGCGCGGGCCGTAGCCGTTCAGGAACGCGGGCTCGAAGAGCGGTGCCTGCATCGCCTTCTCGTGCATGAGCTGCTGGATCCGGTGCAGGAGCGCCTCGCGCTTCTTTCGATCCGGCTCGGCAGCCTGCTCGCGGAAGAGCCCGTCGATGTCGGGGTAGCTCCCGTAGGCGAACATGCCCTCTCCGAACACGAAGGCGTCGATCCGCGTCGCGGCGTTGCCGAAGGCGGCGCTTCCGCCGCGGGCGAGGTTCTTCAGCTTCTTTTCCTGGTTCGCCTTGATGAACGCCGCCCGCTCCATCGGGTTCACCTTGATGCGGACTCCGATCGCCTGCAGGTAGTTGGCCACGGCCTCGGCGATCGCCGCGTAGACGGTGTCGGCGCTGATCAGGCCCGCGTCGAAGCCGTTCGGGTAGCCGGCCTCGGC
>DASRIY010000086.1:0-29909 GCA_035649755.1 Candidatus Methylomirabilota bacterium | reverse complement strand
GTAGGTGTCGGCCGCGCGCGTCTCGCGCTGTTTTGGCCTATTCCGCGCAGACGCGCCTGCGAAGACTTGAATAGTTCAGAAGGCCAGGACTACCATCGCGACACCGTCATTCCCGGAGGATCGCCATGGCCGAAGATCTGCTGGAAAGCGTCAAGGACGGAGTCGCTGTGCTCACGCTGAACCGCCCCGATCGGCTCAACGCCATGTCGGGCTCGATGCTCGACGCGCTGCTCGAGGCGCTGCCCCGACTCGCCGAAGACCCGGCCGTTGGCGTCGTGGTGCTCACCGGGGCGGGCCGCGGCTTCTGCGCCGGCGGCGACGTCAAGGCCATGGCCGAGGGGCGCGAGTTCGGGGGCACGACCCTCGAGGAAAAGGCGCAGGCGCTCCGCTCGCGCATGGAGGTCTCGCGCTGGCTTCACGAGATGCCGAAGATCACGATCGCGATGGTGCGCGGGGCTGCGGCGGGTGCCGGGCTCTCGCTCGCGCTGGCGTGCGATCTGCGCGTGGCGAGCGACACCGCCCGGTTCGCGACTGCGTTCGCGCGCGTCGGCTACTCGGGAGACTTCGGCGGAAGCTGGTACCTGACGCAGCTCGTGGGCAGCGCCAAGGCGCGGGAGCTCTACTACACGGCCGACATCGTTGATGCCCAGGCGGCGCAGGCACTCGGCATCGTGAACCGGGTGGTGCCCGACGGGCGGCTCGAGGACGAGACGATGGCGCTCGCCGCGCGGCTCGCTCGCGGACCGCGCGTCGCCTACCAGTACATGAAGCGGAACTTCAACGCCGCCGAGAGCGGGACGCTCAAGGATTCGCTCGATCTCGAGGCGTGGCACCATACGCGGTGCGGGATGACCGAGGACCATCGCGAGGCCGCCCGGGCCTTCGTCGACAAGCGCGAGCCGGTCTTCAAGGGGCGCTGATGGCGTTCACGCGCGAGCTGTGGAAGTCGATCGAGCCGATCTACGCGGCGATTCTCGAGCATCCGTTCCTGCGCGGGCTCACCGACGGCTCGCTGCCCCGCGAGAGCTTCAAGTTCTACGCGGTCCAGGATGCGCTCTACCTGCGCGAGTTCGCCCGCGCGCTGTCGCTCGCCGCGGCGCGGGCGCCCGAGGACGACTGGATCATCATGTTCAACGAGCACGCCGCCGGCGCCCTCAAGGTCGAGCGCGCGCTCCACGAGGGATTCTTCAAGGACTTCGGGCTCACGCCGGCGGATGTCGCCCGGACCCCCCTGGCGCCGACGAACCTCGCCTACACGAGCTACCTCCTGGCGGTTGCCTACGGCTCCCCATTTCACGAGTCCATGGCCGCGCTCCTGCCCTGCTACTGGATCTACTGGGAGGTCGGCAAGGAGCTCGAGCGGTCCGGCTCCGCCGACCCCCTGTACAAGCGCTGGATCGGCACCTACGCCTCCGAGGAGTTCGGCGCCGTCGTCCGGGCGGTGCTCGCCGCGACCGACCAGGTAGCCGAGCGGCTGACGGCGTCCGAGCGCGAGGCGATGCGGGGCCACTTCCTGGCGACCAGCCGCTACGAGTGGATGTTCTGGGATATGGGCCTTCGCCGCGAGGCCTGGCCGATCTCGTGACCGGATGAGCCCTTCGGAAGGCTTCGACCGGGCCACCGCGATCTGGAAGGAGGCCTACCAGCACCAGATGCGGGGGGAGCTCGACCGGGCGATCGAGCTCTATCAGCGCTCGATCGAGGTGCACCCGACCGCCGAGGCCCACACCTTCCTGGGATGGACCTACAGCTTCCAGGGCCGCCTCGACGAGGCGACCCAGGAGTGCCTGCGCGCCATCGACGTCGACCCCGATTTCGGAAACCCCTACAACGACATCGGTTGTTACCTGATGCAGCAGGGGAAGCTCGACGAGGCCGTCCCGTGGCTGGAGCGGGCGAAGCAGGCGAGGCGATACGAGCCGCGCCAGTTTCCGCATATGAACCTGGCCCGGATCCGCATGAAGCAGGGGCGGTGGTGGGATGCGCTCCGGGAATTCGAGCAGGCCGTGCGTCTGGCCCCCGGAGACGCCGACCTCCGGCGAGCCCTGCATTCTTTACGCGCCAGACTGAACTGAGCGAACGATCCCGTCACCCTGCTGACTCCCTCTGTCGCGAAGGGAACACACCGGACGCACCAAAAAGGCCCATTTCCCGCCAAAACCGTGGTTCTATATCTGGCGACCGGGTTGCAAGCTCTCCCGGCCGAGCCCAGCCGCGACAGGTGTGGGCATAGAGGAGGCCGTTATGCGACAGGCGCTGATGATGTGGGTGGTCCTACCGGCGGTGATGCTCCTGGCCAGCGGATGCGTCGCCACTCGGGGGTGGGTGAGGGAGCACGTCGACAAGACAGAAGTCGCGATGGACAAGAAGGTGTCTGCTGTCGACCAGAAGTCGGCGGCGGAAAGCCAGCGGCTCGACCAGAAGGTCGACGGGGTCGACGGCCGGCTGAAGACCACCGAGGGGAACTTGGCCGAGACGACCGCGACAGCCAAGGGCGCCAAGGAGCGTGCTGACAGCGCCTACACCAAGGCTGACGAGACCAACAGCCGGCTGACCAGGCTGTGGACGAACCGGAACAACCGCAAGGAAGCCGACAGCTACCAGATCTTGTTCGGCTTCGACAAGTGGGAGATCGGCGACGCGGGCCAGACCAAGCTGTCCGAGCTGGTCCGGGAGATGAAGGAGAATCCCAAGCTGACGGTCGACCTCCAGGGCTATGCCGACCCCGTTGGGAGCTACGGCTACAACGTGGCCCTGAGCCAGCGCCGGGTCGAGTCGGTTCGGCGCTACCTGGTCGAGAAGGGCGTCGAGCTGCCGCGGATCAACTTGATCGGCCTGGGCCCGATCGCCGAGAAGGGTGTGCCGAACAAGGACAAGCGCAAGGTGACCGTCAAGATGATGGTCAACGCCGAGGACTAGAAGCCCCTTTCGGACCTAGCCTCTCCCCGCGCGCTCGGGCTACCGAGCGCGCGGGGGTGATCCCAGCCGCTCGACGAACCCTGCCAGAGCCCGCCCGATCTCGTCCGGGGAATCCTCCTGGACGAAGTGCGTGCCCCGGACCGTGACCTCCTCCTGGTTCGGCCAGCGCCGGCAGAGCTCGCGCTGGGCGCCGACGAGAATCGATCCCGGATCGGCGTTGACGAAGAGCTTGGGAAGCGGGCTCTTGGCCAGCCACCCGCCGTAGGCCTCGACGATCCTGACGACGTCGGCCGGCTCGCCGTCCACCGGGATCTCGCGCGGCCAGGTGAGGGTGGGCCGCCGTGACTCGCCGGGCTCGCGATACGGGGCACGATAGCGAGCCATCTCCTCTTCCGTGAGGCCACGAACGACGCTCGCGGGCAGGATGCGCTCGACGAAGACGTTCTTCTGGAGAACCATCTCCTCGCCCCCGGGCCCGCGCATCCCCTGAAACACCTTGCGCGCCGCCTCAGGCCATTCCTGCCACGTCACCGGTCGAACGATCGCCTCCATGTAGGCCAGGCCTCGCACGCGCTCGGGGTGGCGGCGCGCCCAGTGAAAGCCGAGCGCCGAGCCCCAGTCGTGAACCACGAGCGTCACGTTCGTGAGCCCGAGGGCCTCGAACCAGGCGTCGAGGTAGCGAGCGTGGTCGACGAAGCGGTAGGATCCGCCCGGCGACCTGCCTGAATCGCCCATGCCCACCAGGTCGGGAGCCAGACAGCGGCCCCGCCCCTCGACGTGCGGGATGACGTTGCGCCAGAGGTAAGAGGACGTGGGATTGCCGTGCAGGAAGACGATCGGAGCACCGGATCCGGTGTCGACGTACGCGAGCTCCGTGTCGAGGGCCGCGACGCGCTTCCTGGGGTAGGGATCGGAGGCCGTCAGGGGCGTCATGGAGGCGATTGTAGCTGACCCCAGATCGATGTGGTGACGCAGGGTTACACGGTGCCGCCGGGAAGCGTTCGTCGCGGGGAGGAGACGCTACATAATCGTAAAATGATCGGCTCGCGATTCAGCCCGGAGATCCGGCAGGCGCTGCGGATCGACATCTCGGCGACGCTTCTCTGCACCGTGTTCGCCGGGCTGACCACGCCGTTCATCGGCCTGATCCTCCGGCGCGAGCTCGGCGCCACGCCGCTGCAGCTCGCGGTGATGTCGTCCGCAGGCGGCGGATGCCTTCTGCTCTCGCTCCTGTGGGCCCGCGCGTGTCACGGCCGGCCCCCACTTCCGTACCTGGTGTGGCCGGCCTTTGCCGCGCGCGGCGTATTCCTGCTCGTCCCGTTCGTCAGCTCGGCGTGGTCGTTCGTCGGCATCGTGGTGGCGCGGGAGTTCTTCGGAGCCGCCGCCGCGCCGGCGCAGGCCGCCGTGGTGGAACGCGTCTATCCGCGCGCGCAGCGCGGCCGGGCGCTCGGTGTGATCCGCATGGCCGGCGCCGTGCTCGGGATCGGGCTCGCCCTCGCCGCGGGCCAGCTCTTCGAGCGCGTCGGCTACCGGTGGATCTTCGTCGCCGCGGCGCTGCTCGGGATGGCCGCGAGCCTGCGGCTGAGACAGCTCTCGGTCCCCGCGCTCGAATCAGCGGGCGAGGAGCCGGGTGGACTCGCGGGGGCATGGCAGGTAGTCAAGAGCGACCATGCGTTTCGGCGGCTGCTCGTCGCGTCGTTCCTCTTCGGCTTCGGCTGCTGGATCCAGACCCCCGCGCATCCCTTGCTGCTGGTCGACGTGCTCGGCGTCAGCGCGTCGCAGGTCGGCGTGCTCGCCGCGGTCGCGGCAATGGCGACGCTCGCCGGCAGCGCGTACTGGGGCTGGCTCGTCGACCGGCGCTCGAGCCTGGAGGCGCTGCGCATGATGTACCTGATCGGCGCCGCCACGCCGCTGATCTACTACGTCGCCTGGAGCCCGTGGGTGCTGGTGGCGAGCTCGGTCACCGACTCGCTCCTGTCAGTCGGCCTCGAGCTCGTCTGGATGATGGCGATCATCGACGTCGCGGGCCCACACCGGACGGCGCAGTACGTCGCGATCGGCGCGACCCTCGCCGGCGTACGCGGGATCGCGGGCCCGCTCGTCGGAGGATTGCTCATCCACGCCTTCGGGGTACACGCCGTCTATCTCGTCGCGTCCATCCTGACCTTCTTCGGCGCGTGGATCGTCGGGCGCGAGCTGCGTGTGCGCGTTCCGGCCCCGGCGCTGTCGCCCAGAGCATGAGGACCCCGGCGCTCGCCGCCCTGGCCGCTGTCGCGGCCTTCACGCTGCTCGCCGGAAGGCCCGTGTGGGCGGGGCCCACCGAGCAGCTGCGCGAGTACACCGATCAGGTGATCAAGGTCCTCGACGATCCCGCCCTCGCGCGCGGGGACCGCCGGGCGGCGATCCGCAAGATCGCGCACGAGGCGTTCGACGTCAACGAGACGGCCCGGCGCGTCCTCGCCCGCCACTGGCAGGCGCGGACGCCGGCCGAGCGCGACGAGTTCACACAGCTCTTCGCCGACCTCCTGGAGCGCACCTACATCGCGCGGCTCGACGAGTACGGCGGCGAGCGGATCCGCTATGTCGGCGAGTCGATCGACGGCGAGCTGGCCACGGTCCGGGCCCGCATCGTGACCCGCGCCGGCGTCGAGGTACCGGTGGAGTCGCGGATGGTCCGCCGGGGCGAGCGCTGGCTGATCTACGACGTGCTCATCGAGAACGTGAGCCTCGTCGCCAACTATCGCTCGCAGTTCGACCGCATCGTCCGCTCGAGCTCGTACGAGGAGCTGGTGCGGCGCCTCAAGCAGAAGCGTGACGAGTTCCTCAACGATCAGGCGCGCGCCCGCCGCTCGGCCGGATAGCCGCCACGTCACGCGCTCTGGCGAGCCTCGGCATCGTCTGATAGATTTTGTCTGATGAGCGCTGCTCGCACCACCACTGGAACGATTCCCGTGGAGATCGCCTCCTGGATCACGAAGTTCGTGGGCGGCGACGGCTCGGGTCGGCGCGTCCTCGACGAGGCCCTGACATCCGGCTCGACGGTCAGGAGCGTGCTCGCCGGCCTCTCGGCGCGCTACCCCGAGCTGCACCGGGCTCTCTGGCACGGTAACGAGCTGGGCGAGCACATCGAGGTCCTCGTCAACAACGCGGTGCTCGGCATCGAGCACACCCTCGACTCGCCGCTGCGGCCGGGAGACCAGATCACGCTGCTCGCCCAGTTCATGGGCGGGAGCTGACCGCGGGCCAGGCCGCCGTCGATCGACGTGGAGCGCCGGCTGCCGTGGCCACGTACCAGATCATCGCCTGGAAGGACGTCCCGTCCATGATCGAGGCGCGCGACGACGCGGGCACCGTCACCCGGCCCCTCAGCGACCGGTTCCAGCAGCTCATCGACTCCGTCGCGATGAGGCTCGGCCTCGAGGACCAGGACGCCTATCTCGACCTGTGGACCCGCGGCGACGCGCAGGAGCGGCCCGGGAGCGCCACCGAGGTCGCCGACGCGGTCGCGGCGGAGATCGAGGCGCGCTTCCCGGAGATCATCTCTCGCGCGTTCAACCGGCCGTAACCGATCATGCGATGGATGTGCGCGTTGCAGGCCGTCGCGGGGCTGGGGCCCCGCCGGCCGAGGCGCGCCTGTGGATTATGGAACCGTGCGCTCGTTCTGGCCGTATTCCTGGTAGTAGGCCTGGTGAATGGGCCCGCGGCGGCCCAGGCCCTGCGCATCGGCGCTCCCGCGCCCGAGGTGGCGGGGGACCGGTGGATCAACGGCGGTCCGTTGACGATGCAGGGCCTGCGGGGCCGCGTGGTGCTCGTCGAATTCTGGACGTTTGGCTGAATCAATTGCCGGAACGTGATCCCGCAGGTGCGGGGCTGGTACGAGCGTTACGAGAAGGACGGCTTTACCGTCGTCGGTGTCCATAGCCCGGAGTTCACTTGGGAGAAGCCGTACGACAAGGTCGTCGACGCCACGAAGAAGCTCGGCGTCCGCTACCCCGTCGTGCAGGACAATGACTTCATGATCTGGAAACGGTGGGGTGTCATCGCCTGGCCGACCACGCTCCTGGTGGACCGGAACGGGATCGTCCGCTACCGCCACATCGGCGAGGGTGACTACGAAGCTACGGAGGCGATGATCAAGCGGCTCCTCGCCGAGCGGGGATAAGATCGTTGCGCTGGAGGAAACGCCATGCTGATTCGACGCGCTCCGCGGTTCACCGCGGGCGAGATCACCGATCCCAAGCTCTACCTGAGCCGCCGCGAGCTGATGGCCGGCGCCGCCGCGCTGGCGCTCGCGCCTTCAGCGGGCGCAGCGGCGACGCCGAAGGGGCAGCCGCTCAGCGCGACGCGCAACGCCGCCTTCAGCCTGACCGAGCCCGCCACCAAGATCGATCACGCCACGACCTACAACAACTTCTATGAGTTCGGCGTGAACAAGGACGATCCCGCGCGGCTGGCCCACACCCTGCGTCCGCGCCCGTGGACCGTCCAGGTCGACGGGCTCGTGCACAAGCCCAAGACCTTCGACATCGACGAATTGATTCGTCTCTTCCCGCTGGAGGAGCGCGTCTACTCGCTCCGCTGCGTCGAGGCGTGGTCGATGGTGATCCCGTGGATCGGGTTTCCGCTCGCGTCGCTGCTCAAGCGCGTCGAGCCCACCGGTCAGGCGAAGTTCGTCGAGTTCACGACGCTGCTCGATCCGGCCCAGTTCCCGGCCCAGAAGCCGGGATTCTTCGGCTACTCGTCGCTCGACTGGCCGTACGTCGAGGGCCTCCGGCTCGACGAGGCGCTTCATCCCTTGACGCTGCTCACCGTCGGGATGTACGGGCAGGTCCTGCCCAACCAGAACGGCGCGCCGGTGCGGATGGTGGTGCCGTGGAAGTACGGGTTCAAGAGCGCCAAGTCGATCGTCCGCATCCGTCTGGTGACCGAGCAGCCCAAGACGTCGTGGGAAAAGGCCGCATCCAACGAGTACGGCTTCTACTCCAACGTGAACCCGGCGGTCAGCCATCCGCGCTGGAGCCAGGCCGACGAGCGGCGCATCGGCGAGTTCCGCCGCCGGGCGACCTTGCCGTTCAACGGCTACGCCGACCAGGTCGCTTCCCTCTACACCGGGATGGACTTGAAGAAGTTCTACTGATGCCGGTGCGCGATGTCGCATAGGACGCGAATCGCGCTGAAGGTCCTCGTGTGGGGCGTCTGTCTGGCGCCGCTGGCGACCCTGGTCTACCGGGCGTGGACGGACGACCTGGGCGCCAATCCCATCAGCTTCGTCACCAACACGCTCGGCGACTGGACGCTGCGGATCCTGCTCGCGTCGCTCGCGATGACGCCGCTGCGTATCGTGTTCGGTCTCTCGTGGCCGATCACGCTGCGGCGGCTGCTCGGCCTGTTCGCCTTCGCGTACGTGTGTCTGCACTTCTCGGTGTGGATCGTCCTCGACTTCTTCTTCGACTGGCCGCGGATGTGGGCCGACATCGTCAAGCGCCCATACATCACGCTCGGGATGCTGGGACTGACCTCGCTGATCCCGCTCGCCGCGACGTCGACGACGGGGATGATCCGGCGGCTCGGCGCCCGGAACTGGACGCGACTGCATCGCCTGGCCTACCTGGCCGGAATCTGCGGCGTGCTCCACTACATCTGGCTGGCGAAAGTCGGAGTGAGGGATCCGTACTGGTACGCGGCCGCGCTCGCGCTGCTGCTCGGCGTGCGCGCGTGGGCGTGGGGCCGGCGCGCCGTCCGGCGTCGCGGCGCCGTCGCCGCGACCTCGGCGCCGGCCGGCTCGTAAGCCCGAAAGCGCTTTTCTCGGAGCGCCCCGCGCCGTAGTATCGGTGACACCGATGAGCTCCGCGGCTTCGGTCTCCGTCAACGGCCGCCGCTACCGCATGCCCGAGCAGCCGGTGGTCGTCGTCTGCATCGACGGCTCCGAGCCCGCCTACTTCGACGAGGCGCTGGCGCAGGGCGCCGCGCCGGGTATCGCCCGGTTCCGGCGCGACGGCGTGTATCGGCTCGCGCGGTCGGTCGTGCCGAGCTTCACCAACCCCAACAACCTGTCGATCGTCACCGGCGTGCCGCCCGCGATCCACGGGATCTCCGGCAACTACTTCTACGACTCCGCGACGGGTCAGGAAGTGATGATGAATGACCCGAAGTTCCTGCGCTGCGAGACCCTGCTGGCGGCCCTCTCGCTGGCCGGGGCGCGGGTGGCGGTCGTCACCGCCAAGGACAAGCTGCGCCGGCTCCTGGGCCACGGCATGAGCGGGGTGTGCTTCTCATCGGAGCGCGCCGACCAGACGAGCAAGCACGAGCACGGGATCGAGCGCGCCACCGACCTCGTGGATATGCCGGTGCCCTCGGTGTACAGTGCCGAGCTGTCCGAGTACGTGCTCGCGGCTGGGCTGGCGCTGCTCAGGCGCGAGCGCCCGGACGCGATGTACCTCTCGCTCACTGACTACGTCCAGCACAAGCACGCGCCCGGCGCGCCGGCCGCGACGCAGTTCTACGCGATGCTCGACCGCTACTTCGACGCTTTCGATCGCGCGGGCGCGGTGCTCGGCATCACGGCCGACCACGGGATGAACGCCAAGTCCGGCCCCGACGGGGCGCCGCGGGTCGTGTATCTCCGTCCGCTTCTCGACGCCCTCGTCGGGCCCGGCCGCGCGCGCGTCATCCTGCCGATCACCGATCCGTACGTCGTGCATCACGGCGCGCTTGGATCGTTCGCGACGGTGTACCTGGACGACGCGACGCGGGCGACCGAGGTGGCGGCGCGGCTCGCCACGACATCGGGCATTGCCGAGGTCTACGACAACGCCACCGGCGCGGCGCGATTCGAGCTTCCCCGCGACCGCGTCGGCGACCTGATCGTCATCGGCGAGACTCACACGGTTCTCGGAAAGTCGCCCGAGGAGCACGATCTGTCGCTGCTGGAGGAGCCGCTTCGCTCGCACGGCGGGGTGTCGGAGCAGACGGTGCCGTTCGTGATCAATCGGCCGCTCGGCGAAGCATACCGGGAGCGTCTCGCGCACACCGACGATCTGAGGAACTTCGATCTGTTCGACTACGTGCTGAACGGGGTCGGCTGACGGCCGACCCGGGCGGCTTTACTCGCTTCGCTGCGCGCGAGCTTCCTCGGCGGCCCTGATCTCGTCCGCGAACATGGCGGCGTTGAGCGGGCAGGGAGGCTTGTTCTCATCGACGTACTGGCAGTCGGCCTGGTTGCACTGCACGAAGTAGCCCTGCGGCCGCCCGAACCCGCCCGGACGCTTGAGCCGGATCTGGACGGCCTCGGAGACGACGCTACAGAAGAATTCGCGCGCTCGGCTTCGGCTCACTTCATCTCCTCGCTCGGACGGTCTCGATATGGGTCGGAACGACGCCCGACTGGTTCGCGCTCGACTACGATACGCCAGGACTCGCGTCGTGACAATACGAGAGGAGAAAATTCGGCAGGCGCCGGCTCGAATTGTATGGCGCGTTCCGCATTCCAAGATATAGTCGCTGTATAGATAGCGTTCGATAGCCGTCTCTCCTTCGCACCCATCTATGCAGGCCACTCGAAGGGAGGGCTCTCCGTTCTTCGCGTCCTGCGCGTTCTGATTGCCGCGGCGGTACTCGGCGGGTGCGGCAGCTTCTCGGGCGGCGCGGTCGGGACGGACTCGGCGCTGCTGGCCAGGTCGTCGCGGCCCGCCTCGATCGGCGCGCCGAACGGCGCCGAATCCGAGTCTGCCGATCTCCTCGCCACCGACGCCGAGCTCGATCCCAGCAACCCGGCCCTCTCGTTCGAAGCGGGTGCGGGCGACGACGGCGCACCCGCTTTGACCGCCCAGACGGAGCGCGCGCCGGCGGAGAAGCCCGAGCCGGCGCCCGCCGACAAGCCGGAGCCGGCGCCCGCGGAGAAAGCCGATCCCGAGGGCGACGAGGAATACGATCCCTTCGAGAAGTTCAACGAGCGGATGTTCGAGGTGAACCGTCAGCTCGATCGGTTCGTCCTCAAGCCGATCGCGCAGGTCTACCGCGTGATCGTGCCCGAGCCGTTCGAGGTCCTGATCGCGAACGTGTTCGACAACGCCGCCTTCGTGCCGCGCGCCGGGAACAGCCTGCTCCAGGCGAAGTGGGGCGGCACCGCCCGCGAGCTCGGACGGTTCCTGATCAACAGCACGCTGGGCATCGGCGGCCTCTTCGACGCGGCGAAGTACTGGGGCATCGAGAAGAGCCGGGAGGACTTCGGCCAGACGCTCGGCGTGTGGGGCGTTCCCCCCGGCCCCTACCTCGTCTTGCCTTTTATGGAGCCGATGACGATCCGCGACGGCATCGGCCGGGGCGTCGATGCGGCCATGAGTCCGCTCACCTGGGTCGGTCCGACCTGGTGGATGAGCCTCATCATGAGGGGGGTAGAGATGGTCAACGATCGCGCGCTCAACATCGAGCTCTTTCAGGGCCTCGAAGAGAGCGTGATCGATCTCTACAGCGCTGTCCGCAACGGCTATCTCCGGCGCCGGGAGCAGATGATCAAAGAGTAGCTGCCGGTAGGGGTCTCCCGTCGTCCGAACACCGCGCACAGGGCCTTCTTTGGTGGTAAGAAATTGGGCGGACCTGCCGGAAATTCCGCTAATTTAGGGATTATGGACAACATCCTGGTCGTCGACGACGAACGGAACATTCGCACGCTCTGTTCGCGGGTGCTGGCCGGGGACCAGATCGAAGTCCACGGGGTCGGGACGGGCAAGGAAGGCCTCCAGACCGCCGACGAGGTGAGCCCCGACCTGGTGCTCCTCGACCTCCGGCTCCCGGACATGGACGGCATCGAGGTCCTGCGCGTGCTCAAGGGCCGGCACGCCGAGACCGCGGTCATCATCATCACCGGATTCGGTCAGATCCAGAGCGCGGTGGAGGCGATGAAGGCCGGCGCCACCGACTATCTCGAGAAGCCCTTCGAGCACCTCGACAAGCTCAAGCTCGCCGTCGCGCGCGCACTCGAGGAAGTGCGCGCCAAGCGCGAGATCCAGCGGCTGCACCGGCTGCAGGAGAAAGAATATCGAGTCGATCAGCTCATCGGCGAGTCCGAGGGCACGCGCCGGCTCCGCGATCTCATCAGCAAGCTGGCGCGGAGCGAGGCGGCGACGATCCTGATCCACGGCGAGAGCGGCACCGGCAAGGAGCTGGTCGCGCGCGGCCTGCACTACGAGAGCTCACGACGCGATTTCCCCTTCATGGAGGTCAACTGCGCCGCGATCACCGAGACGCTCTTCGAGAGCGAGCTGTTCGGCCACGAGAAGGGCGCCTTCACCGACGCCAAGGCCGCCAAGAAGGGGCTCATGGAGCTGGCGGACCGGGGCACGCTGTTCCTCGACGAGGTGAGCGAGATGTCGCTCAACAGCCAGGCGAAGTTCCTGCGCGTCCTGCAGGAGCGCGTTCTGCGGCGCGTGGGCGGAACGCGCGACATCAAGGTCGATCTCCGGATCATCGCCGCGACGAACCGCCCGCTCGAGACGCGCGTCAAGGACGGACAGTTCCGCGAAGATCTCTTCTACCGGCTCAACGTGATTCCAATCCACATTCCGCCGCTGCGCGAGCGGCGCGACGACGTCATGCCGCTCGCCCGTCACTTCGTCCTCGACGCGAACACGCGCTTCCACAAATCCATCAAGGGATTCACGCCCGAGGCCGAGCGGCTAATGGCGGGCTACCAGTGGCCTGGCAACGTGCGTGAGCTGCGGAATCTGATCGAGCGCCTCGTCATCCTCGGCAGCTCGGACTTCATCGAGCCGCAGCACCTTCCGGCGCAGTTCGCCACACAGGTTCGCCAAGCTGTCGTGACAGAGCAGACGGGGGACGAGCTCCGGACTCTGGCCGAGGTCGAGCGCGCTTACATCGCCCAGATCATGCAGCGCGTAGAGTCCAACAAGAGCAAAGCGGCGAAAATCCTTGGGATTTCACGACAGACTCTCCGGAAGAAGCTGATGGAAGAGTGACCAGCACGCTCAATCCATCGCCACTGGTCAGTTCGTCGCCAATCCCGACCAGGGCGTCCGGAGTATCCCAAGTAGCTGAAATTAAATCCTTTCCGGAAAGGGCATCGCGAGGCCCGGCGAATCTTGGAAATTAATCAGCCATCTCAAGGGTCACCCGGAAATCTCGAATCGTCATGTTTTCCAATTACTTGTGACTCTCCAAGCCCTTGGTCCCTGGTTTGCTGTATTAGATCGCGAGTTTTGGAGCCAAGAGTCCAGGGGAGACATTGATGAGACCGACGTTCAGGAAGCTTGAAGTCAAGGACATCGGCCACTTGGAGAAGCTGGTCGCCGACAACGTGGAGGGCGTCGAGCCCGGCCTGAAAGTCGTCGACTCGCGCCTGCTCCTCGGCCAGGCCGCCATCGACCTCGTCGGGCTGGATTCGCGCGGCTCGCTCGCGCTGATCGCGCTCGACTTCACGGCCGACGAGGGCCTGCTTCTTCGCGTGATGGATGCCTACTCCTGGTGTCTCGAGTTTCCCGACACGCTCCGTCGACTCTACCCCATGGCTCAGCTCTCGGCCGCCCGGCCGCCGCGGATCCTCTTCATCGTGGAGCGGCTGACCGATTCGTTCCTTCGCCGGATCAAGCAGCTCAGCTTCCTCGAGATCGATTGCTTCGAGTTCCGTCATCTCGAGGTCAACGGCGAATCGGTCGTCTTCTTCGATCACGTCGAGCGCCTTCGGAAGGCCGCCGCGGAGTCCGCGGTCGACGCTCCGGCCCCGGCGCCGGTGGCCGCGCCTGCGCCCCGGATCGAGCCGCGTGTCGAGCCGGCGCGAGAGCCCGCGAGATCTGAAGTGGTGCGGCCGGTGATCGAGACGCCCAAGCCTTTCGTCGCCCCGCACCGGGCCGTGGAGGCGGTGCGGCCGACGGTGGCCGAAGCGATCCGGCGTGTCGCGGCCGAAGCCCCGATGCCGGTCGCCGAGGTGGTCCCACCGATGATCGCTCCCGTGGTGAAGCCGAGCGAGCCGCCCGTGGCCGAAGTCGTCGTCGAGCCGGAGGTGGTAGCCACCGCGGAGCCCGAGGTCGAGGTTCAGGCCCCGGGCGAGCCGACCCTCGTCGCTCCGCCCGTTGCCCCGATCGTCGCCGAGCAGCCGGCCGTCCAAGAGCATCAGGGCGTGAAGCTCGTGCCCGAGCCCGCGCCCGTGGTAGCGGCGGCGCCCGCCGTCGTCGCGCCCGCGCCGGCCGCTCCCGCCCCGGCCGCTCCCGCTCCGGTGAAGCCGGCCCCGGCGCTGCAGCTCGAGCCGATCCAGGCCACCTCGTCGCTCGCGGTCGCCGGGAGCGCCTCGAACGGACACGTGGTCGAAGCGCCCCCGGCGCCCGTCATCGTGACGCCGACAGAAGCGCCGGCGCCTGTCGCCATGATCCAGGAGCCCGAGCCCGTGAGCGCGCCGGTCGCAGCGGCGCCTGTCATCGCGCCCGCGCCCGCGCCGGTCGTGGCCGTTGAGCCGGCGGTGATCCCGGCGGCGCCGGTACCGACTCCGGCGGCTCCGGCGCAGACCGCGCCCGTGTGGGCGAAGGCCCAGGCCCAGCCCAACGGCAACAAGCAATTCTTCACTCAGGCGACGAAGAGCCCGTCGCCGGCCGAGGCCCCCGCCCCGGCGGTCGCTGCCGCTCCGGTCGCCGCTCAGCCGGCGCCCGCGGAGCCTGGCCCGACCAAGACGGCTCTCGGAGTCGACGACCGTCCCGAGCTCGAATCGCTGAGCTTCCCGAAGGACGGCCTGTCTCGCCAGTGGCTCGAGTTCCTGAGCCAGCTCGGCGCGACCAAGTAGGGGAACCAGTGTCAGCTGAAATGGAAGGCCAGACTCCCGTACCGGCTTCCGAGCCGACGGTGCCGGCTTCCGAGCCGACCGAACGGCTGCGTGTCCTGCTCGTCGACGACAATGCGTCGGTCCTGCGATTCCTGGCCTCGGCGTTTTCGTCGAACAACTGCCAGGTGACGACCGCGTCGACCGCGGAGCAGGCGCTCGAGCAGCTGGGCGACGATCCCTTCGACCTCGTCGTCTCCGACATCAAAATGCCGGGGCTGAGCGGTCTCGACCTGCTCCGCGCGGTCAAGGGCAAGCTGCCGAGCACGCCGGTCGTCCTCATCACCGGCGTGCCGTCGGTCAACTCCGCCGTCTTCGGGCTGCGCCACGGCGCCTACGACTACCTGCCCAAGCCCTTCTCAGTCACCGAGGTGAAGGACCTCATCAGACGGCTCCGGCGCGATCGCGCGGACGGTAACGGCAACGTGAACTACCCCGCCGGGCTGACCGAGGAGCTGGCGCGGCGGCAGGCCGGCGTCGAGGCCATCTCCGGGATCGGCGAGGTCGCGCTGCAGGGCCTCGAGCCCAGCGTGTTCGCGGAGAAGGTGCTCGAGTACACGATGAAGAGCCTGCGGTGCGACGGCGCGTCGATGCTGCTGCGCGACCAGAGCGGCCAGTTCAACGCGAGCCGCAAGGGCGAGCCGTCGCTGGTCGGCCAGATCCTGACGCTGCTGCACACCTCGTTCGGCGAGGTCGTCAAGACCGGCGGTCGCGAGACGTTCGTCTTGACGCAGCCCGAGCAAGGCTTCGAGGCGCTCGCGGCGCTGGTGCCGGGCGTGGGCGACGCGATGGGCATCCTCTGCGTCGGCCGCAGCGGCGAGAACGGCGCCTTCCTGCCCGACGAGAAGGCGCTCCTGCTCGGCTACGCGCAGACCACCGCGGTCGCGCTGCAGAAGATTCTCCTGCGCGAGCACCTCGAGCGGAACCTGATCGACACGATCTCGTCGTTCGTGATCGCCCTCGAGTCGAAGGACCCGTACCTCAAGGGCCACTCGGCGCGGGTGTCGCTCTACTCGGGCGAGCTCGCCACCGTCATGGGCGTGGCGCCGGCCGACGTGGTGCTGATGAGCCGGGCCGGCATGCTCCACGATCTCGGCAAGCTGGTCATCATGGACAACATCCTCCGCAAGCCGCGCCAGCTGACCGAGGAGGAGTTCGAGCTGATCCGGACCCATCCGGTGGTCGGCGACAAGATCCTCAAGCCGCTGCGCTTCCTCGCCTGCGAGGCGAAGGCCGTCCGTCACCATCACGAGCGCTACGACGGCAAGGGCTATCCCGACGGGCTCAAGGGCGAGGACATTCCGCTCATCGCTCGGGTCGTGACGGTGGCCGACGCGTTCGACGCGATGACGTCGGACCGCCCGTACCGCAGCAAGCGGCCGCTGGCGACGGCGATGGAGGAGATCGTGCGCGGTGCCGGTACGCAGTTCGACCCGCTCGCGGCCGACGCGTTCTCGACGATCCCGCTGGCGAGGCTGGAGCAGATCAGCCGTCATCTCGATCTTCGGTCGGTCGCCATCACCGACGCGGCGGCCGGTCCACTCGTTGGCGTCCGTTGACGGACTCGACCAGGCCCAAGATCCTCGTCGTCGACGACGCGGGACCGGTCGTGATCCTGTGCGTCAACGTGCTGCAGGCGCTGGGCTACTCGATTCGCGCCGCGAATCGCGGCGAAACGGCGGTCGAGCTCGTCCGCAAGGAGCCGTTCGACCTGCTCGTCGTCGACTACAAGATGCCCGGGATGAACGGGTTCGAGGTTCTCGCCCAGACGCGCCAGCTCCGTCCCGGGATGGCCTGCATGCTCATGACCGCCCACGGCACGCCCGACATCATCAACGAGGCGACGCGACTGGGCTTCGACTACATCTTGCTGAAGCCGTTCACCCCTTCGGAGTTGCGCGGGGCGGTCGACAAAGCCCTCGCGGGCAAAGCGTAGGGGATGCACCGGATAAACCAGGGTGCGCTCGCAACGATGACGGCGGAATCGGCTGGAATGGTCATGACCTGGAACGTCGGCGGAATTCGTGGCTGGCTCGATCGCGCGCTCGCGATCGGCTACGGCGTGGTCTACGACTACGTCTACCCGCGCTTCAGCCACTATCAGCGACTCCAGGCCGAGGTCCGCGAGCTGATCGAGAAGGCGGTCCCGCCGCGCCTGGAGCGGCGCGAGGTCCGTGTGCTCGACGTGGGCTGCGGCCCCGGCAATTTCACCTGCGCCCTGGCCGAGGCCGGCTTCAACGCGACGGGCCTGGACTCGTACGGCCCGCTGGTGGGATCGGCCAAGAGCAAGCGGCGCGCGCGGCACCTGGCCAACCTGGCCTTTCGACAGGGCGAGCTCACCCACGGCAACACGTTCCGCGACGGCGCCTTCGATCAGGTCGTGAGCATCCACGCGCTCTACGCGCATCCGGCCCCGGAGCGGCTCCTGCGCGAGGCGCACCGGGTGCTCAAGCCGGGCGGGTACGCGGTCTTCGTGAATCACACCCAGCGCGTCGGGCAGTGGCCGACTCTCAGAGAGATCGCGCGGCGCGACGGAGCGGCGGCAGCGCTCCAGGGTCTTTTGTGGGTGGCGCTCAACTCGCTCTTCGAGGCGACCCGCGAGCGCGTCGGCCCTCACTACTGGGACGAGGCGACGTTTTCGGCTCGACTCGGGCAGGCCGGCTTCACGGTCCTGGACATGCGGAGAACTTTCCTCGGCGGCGCCAGCCTCCTGGTGTGGGCGCGCAAGAGCGCATCATGACTTATCCTTCTCAGCCCCTTGCCGGCGTCCGGCCGGCCGCGCCCGCGCGGCGGGCGGGAGATCGTATGCCCTTTCGGGATGCCCTCGAGCACATGATTGCGGTCACCTACGGCGTCAGCTACGACGCCGTGGTGACGCACTTTCCGCCGTACGAGAGCATGCTCGAGGAGATTGTCGCGCTCGTCGGCCGCTCGGTCCCGGATCGGGCCGAGCGACGCGCAACCCGCGTGCTCGACGTGGCGTGCGGGATCGGCAACGTGAGCCTCCGGCTCGCCCGCGAAGGCTACGCGGTGGTCGGGATCGACGGCGTGAGGCACCTGGTCGAGATCGCGCGCGAGAAGGACCGGCCCCGCGGCGCCAGTCTCTCCTTCCAGCACCTCGACATCGCGCACGCCGCGCTCCCCGGGGCCGGCAGCTTCGACGTCCTGGTGAGCATGCACACGCTGTACTGGCATCCCGATCCCGGCGCGCTGCTGCAGGGCTGCCGCCGCGCGCTCAAGTCGGGCGGCCATGCGATCTTCCTGACCTACGATCGGCCGGCGCGGGTGATCTCGACGTTCAAGGCGGTGCGGCAGGCGCAGGGGCTCGGCGCCGCCGTCCAGGCGCTGCGGTGGCTCCTGCCGACGGTCGCCTTCGAGTTCTTCCGCGAGAGCGAGCATCGCTACCTCCGCGCCCCCGAATTCCATGAGACGCTTCGCCGGGCCGGATTCGAGGTGCTCGAGTCCCGCCAGACGTTCCTCTCGGGCCTGAGCCACCTGGCCTGGTGCCGAGCGGCGTGAGTTCGAACGACAGGAGCCCTCGATGAAGACGCGCACACGTGCTGTCGCGTTGCTCGTGGTGACCTGGATGTTTGGACCGGCGCTCGCCTCGAGCGAGGCCGGCGGATTCCGCCCCGCCTTCCCTGACGTGGTTCTCTACGAGCTGAACGAAGAGGCCAGTTTTACCGTCAAAAACGGGCGGACGCACCGTGAGGCCTCGTCCGGGCTCGAAGGAAAGGCCAAGGTCGGGACGCCCCTCTGCCCCGCGGCGTTGATGCAGCACGCGGAGCAGGTCTTCAGGGCGCGTCAGCGGCGGGTGAATGGCGCCAGCCGCTGCGCCGTCGTCGCCTTCGGGAAGAGCAACCTCGACGTCACCGACCGTGAACAGGGCATCGTGCAGGGCACGATCAAAGGCCAGATCTTCGTCGTGGTCAACAGCGAGCTGACCAATCTCACCGACGCCCCCGAGCTGGTGGTCATGAGCGGCAAGTTCAGGGGTGCGGTCGTCGTAACGGATGTGGCGATCATCACGATCACAGAGGCCACGGTCACCGGCGACGGCTTTTGTCCTGACGGCTGCTCCTTCACCGGGAAGTTCCGGCAGCCGTTCACCGTCAACGGCATCGCGGTCTACAAGAAGGACGACGGCGACCTCGTGCCGGTGCTCCCGGACGAGCGCGCGCTCGGAGACCCCACGGTGCGCCTCGAGATCACCTTCGATCGGGACGAATAGGAGAGCCGAGTCGGCGAGGGAATGATCGCCGTGGACGAGAGACCGATCACTCGAGTGAGCCCGGGGGAGGGGTCCGCGCGCCGGCGCGGCGTCGTCTCGCGCGGGCTTAGGGTCTACCTCCGCACGCTGGCGCCGGAGGACCTCGAGTACCTCTCCGAGTGGGCCGAAGACCCGTTCATCGAGCGCATGGTCGGCAGCGAGTTCCTGAACAGCTACAAGCACGTGTACGACAAGGACCCCTCGTTCTATGAGGCGTGCCTGGTGGACTCGACGCAGATCGTCCTCGTGATCGAGGCCAGCCCGGAGTGGAGCCGTCCCCTCGGCCTGGCACGGCTCTTCAACATCCACCTCCTGGAGGGCTACGCGTTCCTCGAGGTCATGCTGACCGCGCCGAAGGCGATCCGCCGCGGATTTGGTGTGGAGGCCGGCAAGCTCATCTCGTACTATGGTGTCGACGTACTGGGGCTCCGACGCATCGAGGCGAAGGTGTACGAGTACAACCGCCTGAGCGCCAACTCGCTGCGGCGCAACGGCTTCCGGCAGGAAGGCATCCTCCGGCAGGCGGGCTACCAGGACGGCCAGTGTTGGGACATGCTCGTCTTCGGGATCCTGAAGCACGAGATCGAGCAGCAGCGCAGGAAGGACCCAATCTATCTCCCTCTCGAGGGCGCCGAGGGGGAAACGCGTGACGCTTCATAATTTTCTTCCGCTCCTCGCGCTGATCCTCAACGTCTCCCTCGCGGGGATCACGCTCTTCCGCAATCCGGAGAGCCGGCTCAACCGGCTGTTCACGTACTTCGTCGGCGGCATGGCCGTGTGGAATTTCGGCGTGTTCATGCTGCGCCGCTCGCCGGACGAGGCGACCGCGGTCTTCTGGGAGATCGTCATCCACACGGGAGTTATCGCGCTCCCGGCCTTCTACTACCATTTCGTCCTGATCTTCCTGGAGAGCACGACCCGGCACCGGCGGTCGCTCTTCGTCGCGTACACGCTGGCCCTCGTCTTCAGCGTCATCAACCTGAGCGGCTCGACCTTGTTCATGCACGGCGTGAAGTCGACGTACTGGGGCTGGGCGCCGGCGACCGGAATCCTGTACACGCCGTTCTTCGTCTACTTCAACTTCTTCCTGATCTACGGGCTCTCGCATCTGATCCGGGTCTACAAGGACGTCGATTCGAGCTTCCGGCGGAACCGCGCGACCCTGATCCTGCTGGGCACCCTGGTGAGCCTGGTCGGCGGCGTCATCGACTTCGCCCGGTTCATCCTCGCCCGGTTCATCCCGGCGGCGGACCTCGTCTATCCGATGGGCATTCCCGCGAACATGGTGTTCGCGCTCATGCTCGGGACGTCGATCGTCCGCTACCGGCTCTTCGACGTCAACGTGGCGGTCAAGAAGAGCGCCGTCTACCTCCTGGTGTGGGGCGTGCTGACCTCGGTGCTGGTGGCGGCCGAGTCGTACGCCGACTGGGACAACGTGAATCCGCTGTGGGTCATCCTGCCGCTCGGATTCGTGATGACCATGCTGGTCAGCCCGGTCGGCCAGCGGCTGGAGGAGTCGATCGAGCGGGTCATGTTCAGTCGCCGGCGCGGCTGCTACGAGACGCTGCTCGACCTGAGCAAGCGGATGGGCGCCATCCTGGACTTCGGCCGGCTGATGGAGACCCTCGTGCACGGGCTCGTGCGCGGCGTGCCGCTCACCCACTGCGTGCTGATGATCTACGACGCCCAGCGCAGCGCGTTCGCCGTCTATCGCGAGGACGCCAGCGTGGGCGAGCGCGGCGCGGTGGCGCCGATCCGGATCGACAGCCGGATCGTCCAGTGGCTCAACCAGACGGGCCGGGTGCTCGTGAAGGAAGAGGCCAAGCTGAACCCGGAGATCGCCGCGTACTTCGAGTCGGCCGAGAACGAGCTGGAAGCCATCAACGCGGCCCTCATCGTGCCCCTGAAGATCGAGGGCAAGCTCACCGGCATCCTGCTGGTCGGCGAGAAGCTCTCCGGCGACATCTTCGACGATCAGGAGCTCGAGGTGCTCGCGGTCCTCGCCAACCAGGTCGCCATCTCGCTGGAGAACGCGCGGCTCTATGAGGAGCTCTCGGAGACCAACGCCGAGCTCATGCAGGCGAGCCGGCTCAAGTCCCAGTTCCTGGCCAGCATGTCGCACGAGCTCCGGACGCCGCTCAACTCGATCATCGGCTTCTCGAAGGTCCTGCTGAACCGCTTCGACGGCGAGCTCACCGAGCGCCAGGAGACGTATATCCGCTCTGTTCACAACAGCGGCGCTCATCTGCTCCAGCTCATCAACGGGATCCTCGACTTCTCGCGAATCGAGGCCGGCAAGCTCGAGATGGTCTCCGAGGAGGTCGATCTGCACGAGCTGATCGACGAGTGCATCGAGTCGTCGATGCCCCTCGCCCGCGGCAAGCACATGAAGGTGGAGAAGAACGTGCCGCTCGAGCTGCCGCCCCTGTCCGGCGATCGCACCAAGATCAAGCAGATCTTGTTGAACCTGCTGTCCAATGCGATCAAGTTCACAGGCCAGGGCCGGGTGCTCGTCAGCGTGGTGCCCGAGCCGGATGCCATCCGGGTGAGCGTCGCCGACACCGGGATCGGCATCCGTGAGGACGACCTGGCCCGGCTGTTCGAGCCGTTCCAGCAGCTCGACAATCCGGTGGTCCGTAGCGCCGGCGGCACCGGGCTCGGGCTCGCCATCAGCAAGAAGTTCGTGGAGCTGCACGGCGGCCGCATCTGGGCGGAGAGCCGGGAGAACCAGGGGTCGACGTTCCACTTCACGATCCCCTTGACCTGAGGAGACGATGCCGGCACGGCCACTCGACCAGAAGACGAAGATCCTGTACATCGAGGACAACCGCGAGAACCGGCTGCTCGTCCGCGCGGTCATGGAGGCGGCGGGCTATCTCATCGTCGACGCCGAGGACGGCCTCGCCGGGATCGAAGCGGCGATCCGCGAGGAGCCAGCCCTCATCCTGCTCGATATCAACCTGCCGGGTGTCGACGGCTACGAGATCGTCGCGATCTTGAAGTCGTTCCCGAATCTCGCCTCGACCCCGGTCATCGCGCTGACCGCGTATGCGATGCAGGGCGACCGGCAGCGCACGCTGGTGGCCGGCTGCGACGGCTACATCCAGAAGCCGATCGACGTCGACGCGTTCCCCCGGCAGGTGGCCGAGTTCCTCGGCGGCAAGCGGGAGAAAGTCGAGAGCCGCGACGAGGGCGTGTATCTCCGCGAGCTGAACCAGCGCCTCGTCTATCGTCTGCTCAACCAGGTCGAGGAGCTCAAGCGGCTGAACCAGCACTTCGTGCGGCGCGCCTCGCAGCTCGAGGACCTGCACCGGTCGATGCAGGACATCACCTCCGAGCTGGGCGTCGCCCCGATGCTCGAGAAGCTCCTGGGCGGACTGGCGGCCGCCATCGGGACCACCAGCCTGAGCGTCGAGCTCACTGGTCCGCCGGCCATCACGGTCGTCGCGCCGCAGAGCACGATCGAACAGCCGAGGAGCGTCCTGGCCGGCGCGGGCGCCGCGCCGGCGGAGGACTGGACCGAGGTCGAATGGAAGCTGCCCCTCACGGTCCGGGGCCGCTCGCTCGGCGTCATGATTGCGCGCCACGTCCTGCCGCCGGGCGCGAAGGCCGACGAGGAGCAGCTCCTCAAGATCGTCGCCGACCAGGTGGCGATCGCCGCCGAGAACGCCCGTCTCTACGAGGGCGTGATGCGTCGTGCCGCCGAGCAGGAGAGCCTCGTCGAGTCCGGCCGCCTGCTGACCGCCACGCTCCAGGTCTCCGAGGTGCTGAGCCGGCTCGCCGAGCTCGTCCGCAGCCGGTTCGGCGCGGACGTGACGCGGATCCTCCTCAGCGAGGACGCTCCCGGGGTCTTCCGGCTACATGCGCAGGCGGGGGCGACTCGTACCGCGCGCGAGATGGTGCAGCACAACGTCGGCGATGAGGACGGGCTCATCGGATGGATCGCCAAGCACCACAAGCCGCTCGCCCATAGCGATGTGCAGGCCGAGCCGGGCGTCAAGCGCCGGCAGTGGCTCGAGAGCGAGGGCGTCGTGTCCGTCCTGGGGCTGCCGCTCTTTCTGGAGAGCGAGCTCGTCGGTGTCCTGACGATCCTCTACCGTACCCGTCACGTGTTCACGGCGGAAGAGCTGGCTCTCGGTGAGGCACTCGCGACGTCGGCGTCGGTGGCGATCCGCAACGCGCGCTTGCACGAGCAGACCGAGGAGCGCCTGCGCCACACCGAGACGCTCCTGGCGGTGAGCCAGGACGCCAGCTCGACGCTGGAGCTCACCGAGATCCTCCGGCGTACGACGCGCGCCATGGTCCGTGCGCTCGGCGCTGACACCGGCGGCGCGTGGCTCCTGAGCGAGGACGGGAGCCGTTTCGTGCCGATCGTCGGCTATCACGTACCCAAGGAGCTCCTGGGGGCGCTCGAGAGCGCCAACCTCAAGTCGCTCGATCCGCACGTGAGCGACTGGCGGCGCATCGCGGGGCCGGTCTATGCGAGCCACAGCCAGGACGATCCGCGCTTCACCCATCCGATCGCCCGCCTGCTTCCGCACAAGTCGGTCCTCATCCAGCCGATGCGGTGGAAGGGGGTGGCGATCGGCGGCTTCGCGCTCGCCTGGCTCCGCGAGCATCACCGCTTCACGTCCGAGGAGCTGAGGCTCGCGGAGGGCATCGCCGTCCAGGCCGCGGTGGCCAGCGAGAACTCGCGCCTCTACGAGGGCGTCAAGCAGCAGATGGCCGAGCTCAAGCGCACGCAGGCCCAGCTCATCCAGTCGACCAAGCTGGCCGCGATCGGCGAGCTGGCGGCGAACATCGCCCACGAGATCAACAATCCGCTGACGAGCGTCCTCGGCTTCGCGTCGTATCTGGCCGAGCAGGTCCCGCCCGGCCGTCCGATGCGCGAGGAGCTCGATCTGATCCAGGAAGAGGCCGGCCGCGCCCGCGACATCGTGCGCGACCTGCTGCATTTCAGCCGGCAGCGCGAGTTCAGCTCCCAGATCACCGATCTCAACGTCGTCCTCGAGCAGACACTCGCCATGGTTCGCCGCCAGGGCGCGCTGGACTCGATCACGCTCCAGGAGCACTACGCCTCCGGGCTCGCCCCGGTGGAAGTCGACGTGCCCCGGATCAAGCAGGTGTTCCTCAACCTCATCAACAACGCCGTCTACGTCATGAAGGACGGCGGCTCGCTCACCATCCGCTCGTCGGCGAGCGGCGACATGGTGCAGGTCGAGGTGATCGATACCGGAACCGGCATCTTGCCAGAGCACATCGACCGGATCTTCGAGCCGTTCTTCACGACCAAGCCCGACGTGAGCGGCACCGGGCTCGGGCTGTCGGTGAGCCTGGGTATCGTGCAGAGCCACGGCGGCACGATCGAGGTCAAGAGCGAGGTCGGGCGGGGCTCGACCTTCACCGTGAAGCTGCCAGCTCGGCCCGGCGCCGTCGTCTCCGAGCCCGATCCCGAGCTCTAGTCCCACATGGAGCGCCCAACCGATGGGCGCCCGTCCAGTTCCTTACCAGCTCGCGAAACGATCTCTAAGTATCTAGAAACACGCTAGTTAGGTACACATAGTCGATTTCCGGATGGAAAACGACAATAAATCAATCGGTTACGGATATTCTCCCCGGAAATATTCCGAGTAAACGTCAATGAAATAAGTGGGTTAGATGCAGTCTCCGTTGGTACCTCGATTGCACCTTCTCCTGTGCGACGGCAACTACATCGCTTCAGCACAGGAGACGAGGAGAGACTGCAATGACGAGCATCTGTTGGAAGAGCGCAGTGACGTGGAGTCTTCTGGGACTCATGTTCCTGCTGTTCGTCCTCATGTGGGGTCCGGCCCCGGCTCTGGCCGGTGACTACGACCACCCTGACCTGGTCCTCTACGAGGTTACCGAGGACATGTTTCTGGTCGCCCGTGATGGCAAGACCGAGAGTTACGTGACTGACCTCAGCCGGGCGACGCACCGTCAGGCAGTGGCCCAGCTGTCCGGAACCGCGAAGATCGGAACTCCGCTCTGCCCGAAGTGGGTGAAGCAGATCGCGCCCAAGACGAAGCAGTGCACGGTCAACGCGAAGGGCGCTGACGACCTCAGCCTGGCCACGGGCAAAGGGACCCTCAAGGGCGTCTACGCTGTGGTGGTCCAGGGTGACAACAAGGTGGACGCGCCGGAGTTCGTGGTCCTGACCGGCAGCTTCACCGGCGACGCCGATCTCTCGCTGTCGCTGTCGGGCCAGGCCCCGATCGGCTTCATCACCAACGGCGTGGGCACGATCGACGGCTACGATGGTGCCACCTTCACGTTCTCCGGGACGTTCCGGCTGCCGTTCGCGATCGACGAGAACGGCCGCTCTCGCTGGGGTGGCCGCTACCTCGGCGACGCGTACTACCTCGGCGATGACCGGGGGCCCTTCGGGGTCAAGTCCAGCGAGCGCTCGCTCGGCTGGCCCACGGTGCGGCTGGACATCGAGTTCTAGTCCGTCTGACTCCTCGTCGCCCTCACGCGGGCCCGGACCGGAACATCGGCTCGGGCCCGCCGCGCTTCCCGGATCCGTCGATCAGTCGGCCTTGAAGTACTTCGCGGCGGGATGGTGGAAGACGACCGCGGATACCGACGCCTCCGGGTCCATCATGAACCCTTCCGTCAGCGTCAGGCCGAAGCTCTCAGGCTCCAGGAGCCGGAACAGCGTCGCCTGATCGGCGAGGTTCGGGCAGGCCGGATATCCGAAGGACACGCGGATCCCCCGGTAGCGGGCCTTCAGCTTCTCGCCGATCGATAGCTCGGGCGGATCCGGAAAGCCCCAGAGGGTCCGGAGCCGTGAGTGCAGCATCTCGGCGAAGGCCTCCGCGCACTCGATGGCCAGCGCCTGGAGCGCGTGCGAGCGGACGTACTCCCCCCGATCCTTCCACGCAGTCGCCAGCTCCCGGACCCCGGCGCCGCAGGTGACCGCGAACAGCGCCACGTAATCGTCGGCGTCGTCTCTCACGTAGTCGGCCAGGCAGAGGCGCTCCCCGACCGGCTGGCGCGGGAAATCGAACCTTGCGGCCTCTCGCCCGGCGGCGTCCAGGAGCGTCAGCGTATCGCCCGCGCCGCGGGCGCGATACCACTGGTGAACGCCGTGCGCGTGGAGAAGCCCGCGACCGGCGGCGTCCCGCTTGAGCTCCTCGACGATCTCGTGGACCTCGCGCACCTTGGCGTCCCCGCTCTCGAGCAGGCGCTCGACCGGACCCCGCACACCGAGATGCTTTCCGTAGAGCATCTGCAGATTCAGGTACGGATAGATCTGTGGGAGAGGCACGTCGCGCAGGACGTGACGCTCGAGGTCCGGGGGCACGGGCACCGCCACGCGTTCGAGCCGCCGCGGCGCGGCCGGTGCCGGCGCGGCCGGCGCGGTCTCGGGGACCGGCGCGGGCACGGCCGCCAGCTCCGCCTGCTCGCGCCGGATGCGCGCCACGAGTGCCTCGCGCGTGGGCGCCGAGAAGAGCTGGTTGGCGAGGTCGAGCCCGTCCATCGCGTCCTTCGCGTAGAGCGTGAGCCCGCCGTACTCGGCGGCGATCCGCGTCGCCGCGAACTTCCGGGTGAGCGCGGCCCCGCCGACGAAGAGCGGAATCTCGATCGCGGCGGCGCGGAGGTCCTGCGCGGTCAGGACCATCTGCTGCGCCGACTTCACCAAGAGACCGGACAGGCCGAACGCGTCCGGCTTGTGGGTGTGGTACGCCGCGATCAGCTCCTCGGGCGGGATCTTGATGCCCAGGTTGATCACGCGATAGCCGTTGTTCGAGAGGATGATGTCGACGAGGTTCTTGCCGATGTCGTGGACGTCGCCCTTGACCGTGGCCAGGACGATCGAGCCGCGCGTCGCCGACGCGGCCTTTTCCATGAACTGCTCGAGGTGCGCCACGGCGGCCTTCATGGCCTCGGCCGACTGGAGGACTTCGGCCACGATGAGCTGGTTGTCGTTGAACAGCCGGCCGACCTCGTCCATGCCCCGCATCAAGGGGCCGTTGACGATGTCGAGCGGCTCGGCTTCCTGGAGCTTCGCGTTCAGGTCGTCGATCAGCCCGTCGCGGCTGCCCTCGACGATGTAGCGGGCCAGCCGCTCGTCGAGCGACAGGGTCTCGGCGGCCGGCCGCACCGTCCGTCTCTCCCTGAAATAGGCCGCGAAGGCGGCCACCGGGTCGTCGCCCCGCCAGTAGATGAGGTCCTCGGCCAGTTGCCGCTCCTCTTCCGGAATCGAGGGGTAGCGCTGCAGCCGCTCGGTGTTGACGATCGCGTAGTCGAGGCCCGCCTTGGTGCAGTGGTAGAGGAAGACCGAGTTGAGCACTTCGCGGCCGGCCGGGGGCAGGCCGAACGAGACGTTGGAGATCCCGAGGATCGTCTTGCACTCCGGAAAGCGCTCCTTGATGGCGCGGATGCCCTCGATTGTCTCTACCGCGGAGCCGACATAGTTGGCGTCGCCGGTCCCGACCGGAAAGACGAGCGCATCGAAGATGAGGTCGCGAGCCGGCAGACCGTACTTTCGGGTGAGCAGGTCGTGGCAGCGCTCGGCGATCGCCAGCTTGCGCTGGCGCGTGACCGCCATGCCCTGGCGCTTGTCCTCGTCGATGCAGCCCACGACGACGGCGCCGCCGTAAGCGCGCAGCAGCGGCACCACGTTCTCGAACCGCTCCTCGCCGTCCTCGAGATTGATCGAGTTCACGATCGACTTGCCCTGGCAGTGGCGCAGTGCCGCCTCGATCACCCGGGCGTCCGTCGAGTCGATCATGAGCGGGACCTTCACCTTGCGGGTGATCTGCGCCATGAACCGGTCCACGTCGGCGGCCTCGTCCCGGTCGGGATTGGCCAGGCAGACGTCCAGGACCTGGGCGCTGTTCTTCACCTGCGCGCGGCCGATCTCGGCAGCCTCCTCGAACTGCTCGGCGACGATCAGCTCCTTGAACCGCCGCGAGCCGATCACGTTGGTGCGCTCGCCCACGAACAGCGGCCGGTTGTCGTCGGCGGGATAGAACACCTCGATCCCGCTGACTGCCTGGGGCTCCTGTGGCGCGGGAACGCGCGGGGCGCGGCCGTCGACCAGTGCTTTCAGCGCCCGGATGTGGGCGGGCGTCGTGCCGCAACAGCCGCCGACGAAGTTCACCCAGCCCTCGTCGACGAAGCGCTTCATCTTGAAGGCGAGGCTCGCGGGGGTCTCCGCGTACTGCCCGCGCTCGTCCGGCAGCCCGGCGTTCGGGTAGACGCTCACGTAACGGGTCGACATCGCCGCCAGCGAGCGCAGGTGATCGGTCATGAACTCGGGTCCGGTGGCGCAGTTGAGCCCGATCGAGAAGAGATCGAGGTGCTCCAGGGCCACGTAGAGTGCCTCGACGCCCTGGCCGGCGAGCATCGTGCCCATCGGCTCGATGGTCCCGCTGATCATGAGCGGCAGCTCGACGCCGGCCTCCCCCATCGCGGCGCGGACGCCGAGCGCGGCCGCCTTCACGTTCAGCGTGTCCTGCGCCGTCTCGAGTAGCAGCGCGTCGACGCCGCCCGCGATGAGCGCGGCCGCCTGCAGCGCGTAGGCCGCGCGGACCTCGTCGAAGGTGACGTTGCGGGTAACGCTGATCGAGCGCGTCGACGGCCCCATCGCGCCGATGACGAAGCGCCGGCCGGCCGCTTCGCGCGCGAGCCGGCCGGCGGCCAGCGTGATCTCGTAGGCGCGCTCGGCCAGGCCGTACTCGGCGAGCACGTACGGTGCGCAGCCGAATGTGTTGGTCGAGACCAGGTCGGCGCCCGCCTCGAAGTAGGCGGCGTGGATCGACTGGATCACGTCGGGGCGCGTGAGGTTCAGGTATTCGTTGCACCCTTCGTACTGCGCGCCCCCGAAATCGTCGGCCGCGAGGCCGGCGCCCTGGATCATGGTGCCCATGGCCCCGTCCAGGACGAGGATGCGCTGGGCCACCGCCTCACGGAGTCGAGACATAGGGTTATAGTAGCGCACATGATCACTGAGGCCCTTTCGCTCGACGGTGTGCGCGTCGTCGATCTCTCGCGCGTTCTCGCCGGTCCCTTCTGCGGCATGCTCCTGTCCGACATGGGGGCCGACGTCATCAAGGTGGAAGACACCGGGGCCGGCGACGAATCCCGCACCTGGCCGCCCCACAAGGAGGGCGAGTCGGCGGCGTTTCTGGTCATCAACCGAAACAAGCGCGACCTCACGCTCGATCTGAAGGCCCCGGAAGGGGCCGAGATCTTGAAGACCCTGGTCAAGCGCGCCGACGTGCTCATCGAGAATTTCCGGACGGGCACGATGGAAGGCTTCGGCCTCGGCTACGACGCCCTGTCGGCGATCAACCCGGGCCTCATCTACTGCTCGATCTCTGCGTTCGGGCGCACCGGTCCGCGGAAGGACGGGGCGGGCTACGAGGCTCTCATGCAGGCATTCAGCGGGATCATGTCGATCACCGGCGAGCCCGACGGCCCGCCGGTCCGCGCCGGCGTCTCGTTCCTCGATCTCACGACCGGGATCTTTTCCGCCTTCGGTGTCGTCAACGCTTTGCTCTATCGGGCGAAGACCGGCCAGGGCCAGCGGGTGGATGGCTCCCTTCTGGAGACGGCCGTGACGCTCTTGAACTACCACGCGGAGGGTTTCCTGCTCACCGGCGCCGAGCCGAAGGCGCTCGGCTCCTCCCATCCGTCGCTCGCGCCCTACCGGAACTTCCGCTGCCGCGATGGCCAATGGGTGTTCATCGCCGGCGCTAACGACCGATTCTGGCAACGGCTGGTCGCGGCGCTCGACCTCGGCGCCATGAGGGACGACGAGCGTTTCGCGAAGAATCTCGGCCGCGTGCGGCACCGCGCAGAGCTGGAGGCGGCGGTGGCCGCGGCGATCGGGAAGTTCGACCGCGAGCCGCTGCTGAAGCTGCTCGA
>DASRIY010000085.1:0-6541 GCA_035649755.1 Candidatus Methylomirabilota bacterium | reverse complement strand
ACCTTGATGCTCTCGGCGCCAAAGGCGGCGAGAAACCGGGTGCCGCCCGCCGAGGCCAGGAACCAGGTGAAGTCCAGGATGCGGATCTTCCCCAGGGGAAACGGCTTGCCGTGAGGCGAGAGCCCTTCGTTCACGGGCGGGCTCGCGTTCGCCGAGATCGCCGGAATGTCTTTCTCGCGCGGCAGGGCGACGGTCTTCGCGTCCTCGTTCAGGAGCGGCGCGCGGCGGCCGACCGACCACGTCGTGCGTGTCGCCAGCCACTTGCTGGTGGCGTAGCGGAACGAGCGGCCGAGCTCCGGATGCTCGATGTCCGTGCAGCTCTGGCGCGCGAGCCAGTGGGGATCCGTCGCGCTCTCGTGCGGCTTGCGGAGCGGCGCCCAGAGCATCCCGGCCTCCTGCGCCTCGCGCCACGGGACGTTCTCATAGGTGAATGCGCGCACGAACCGCTGCACGGCCTCCATGGCGTGATCGCGCTTCTGCGTACTGGGACCCGTGCCCGGAACGAACCGCCCGCTGGTGGGCACGGTGGCCTTGTCGGGATCGATGCCGGCCTCCATGCCGTACTTCTCCATCAGGCCGACGAGCTGCGCGGTGTCGCCCGGCCGCGTCCCGAGGTTCGCCATGACCCAGCGTCCGTCCTTCGTGTGCACGATCGACGGATGCGGTGTGACGCCCTCGCGCGCGTGGCGGCAGGTCTGGCGCTGCACGAGCGCGCGGCGCATCACCCAGGTCATCAGGTCGACCTCGGTGGACTTCGCGACCGCCTCGTGGACCGCGCACGAGAGGTACTGGCCCTTGCCCGTTCGCCAGCGATAGAGCAGCGCGGCGATGATCGCCACCGAGAGCTGCTCGCCGGCCACGTGGTAGGCGTGCCACATCTGCGGGGCGATCGGCGGCAGGTCGTACTTGCCGTCGGGCGCTGGATCGTAGCCGCAGTTCATCATGACGCCGCCGAGCGCGAGGTGGATCAGATCGGAGCCTTTGAAGCTGGCCCACGGGCCGTCGTCGCCGAAGGGCGATGTCCGCGCGACGATCAGCGTGGGGAACTCCTTCATCAGCCCTTGAATCCCGAGCCCCGCCGCGTCGAGCTCGCCGCGCGGCGTCGATTCCAGCAGGATGTCCGCGGTGGCCACGAGCGAACGAAAACGCTCGCGATCGTCGCGCTGGCGCAGATCGAGCACGACCGAGCGCTTGCCGCGGTTGTACTGCCAGAAGAACAGCGAGCGCTCCGGACCCTCCTGGTCCTGATAGAAGGGCCCGAGGCGGCGGGTGGAGTTACCGCCCGGCGGCTCCACCTTGATGACATCGGCGCCCAGGCCCGCGAGAGTCAGCCCGCAGTATTCCGCCTGCTCGTCGGCCAGCTCGATCACGCGAATGCCCGTGAGGGCGCCGCGCTTGGACGTGTTCTCGGTTGGCATGGTGGCTCTCTATCCCTCGAGCGAAACCTGCTCCGCGTACGAGGCTTTGTAGCCTTCGTAGGAGCGGTCATAGGCGGCCCGCGCCGCGTCGTCGAGATCGGCCTTCGGAGCGGGCTCGGGCGCGAAGTGGCCGTATGTGTCGACCCCGTGGACCAGCATGGCCGGCGTTTTGTGTTTCACGCCCAGGTGCTGCACGCGCGTGGGCACGTAGCTGATGGCCAGGCCGACGCGGCGCCCGGTGGACCGGTTCGGCTGCGAGCGGTGCAGACAGAGTGTGTGGTGCAGCGAGAACTCGCCGGCATGCAGGGGAGCGTGCACGGCCGGCGCGTCGTCCACGTCGACCGTGACAGCCTGACCGGCGCGGTTCACGCTGGCGGCGACGACGCCCGCCTGATGCGGAAGCTGGCCGCGGCGATAGCTGCCCGGCAGGAACTCCATGCAGCCGTTCTCCGCCGTCGCGTCGGTGAGGGCGAGCCACGCCGTTACGTGCTCGTAAGGGCGCAGTCCGAAGTAGGTCGCATCCTGGTGCCACGCGGCGATGGCCGCGCTCTCGGGCTCCTTGATGAACCAGGTCGAGGTGTAGACGAGAATGTCCGGGCCGATGAGCTGCTCGACGGCGCCGAGGATCGCCGGGTGCCGCACGAGCCCGTGCACCCAGGCCAAGAGCACGTGTGTGCGCGAGCGGTAGCGCGCGTCGACCGCGTCCGAGGTGAGCGGTCCGCCCACCACCCGCTCGAACGCCTCGAGCTTCTCGCGGTACTGCGCGGCCTGCTCGCGCGTGAGCGCGGGAACGCACGCGACGAATCCGTCCCGCGCGTAGCCCTCGACCTGCGCCGACGATAGGGTCATGACTTGCCTCCTCCGGACGGCTGCCCGATTATGCGGCGCTCACGCGAGCATGGCCAGAGCCTGCTCGAGCGTGCGCACGCGCGCGTACATCTTCATCGACGTGTCGAGGCTGTAGGCGTGGGCCTTCGCGTCGCCGCCCCAGCAGCATTCGCGCACGACGACCGTGTCGAGGTCCATGCTGAACGCCTCGCGCACGCTGGTCTCCACGCCGCGGTTGGTCGCGCCGCCGCCGATCACCAGCGCCGTGCGGCGGAGCGTGCGCAGGAGCTCGGCCACGCCGGTGCCGTAGAACGCGCTGGGCCGGCGCTTGAGGTACACGTAGTCCTCCGGCCGCGGCGCGATCTCGTCCGGGAAGCCGGCGTCCGGCGAGCCCTCGACGCAGTTGGTGAGCGACGGCACGCCCGTCTGCACGCTGAGGTCGGTGGGCAGCAGCACGACGTCGGCGCCGTCAGCCCGGCTGACCGGGGTCGTGTAGACGATGGGCATGCCGCGCTTGCGACAGGCGCCGATCAAGGTCACCCACGCGTCGAGCACCGGCCGCATCGCCGCGCGCCGCGCGGGGTCGGTGGGGGTCAGGGCACGGCGGCAGACGTCGTAGGCGATCAGGGCGGCGCGTGCGGTGTCGATGCGGTCGGGCGTAGCTCTGGCGTTCATGGCATGATTCTAGCCGCGAGGTGATCCCATGACAGAGACGAAGTCAACGCGCGCGCACCTCATCGCCGGCGGCTTTCCACCGGGATCGCAGGCCGGGCACGATCACGACTACGCCCGGCTCAAGCTGCTTGGGCTCCTGGGCGAGCAGGGCATCGCCGCCTCGGTCGCCAACGACTTCGCCGACGTCGAGAAGTGGCTGCCGACGAGCCGGCTCCTCATCACGTACGTGGCCGGGCCGTACCCCGACGCCGCGCAGTCCCGCGCCATCCAGCGCTGGCTGGAGGCGGGCGGCCGCTGGCTCGGCCTGCACGGCACCAGCGGCGGCCGCGCCGAGCGCGTCGAGGGCGCGCGGCAGCGCCGCACGGTGAAGACCGAGCACCACGCGCTCCTCGGCAGCTACTTCCTGACCCATCCGCCGATCTGCAAGATCCGCGTCGACGTGAAGGCCGGCGATTCGCCGCTCACCCGCGGGCTCGGCGCCTCGTTCGTCGTCGAGGACGAGCCGTACTTCATCGAGCTCCAGGATCCAGCCTCGACGCGAATCTTGTTGACGGCCGACTACGGCCCGAGCGCCGTGTCGACCGCCATCGGCACGCTCTATCCGACCGACACCTCGCTGCAGGCCGACGGCAAGACGCGCGTCCTCGGCTACACGCGCCAGGTCGGTCAGGGCGCGGTCGCCTACTTCGCGCTGGGCCACTGCCACAACCCGGCGATCCGAGCGGCCCGCACGCCGGACCCGACCGACACGACGCCGCTCACGTTCCGCGGCTCGTGGGAGAGCGACGCGTTCCTGACGCTCCTGCGCAACACGATCGCCTGGGGCGTCGGCGCCTGAGCGCTACTTCATCCGGTCCTTGATCTTGGCCAGGGCGGTGCGCGCGCACTCCTCGTCGAACTGGCCGCCGGGCGCGCCGCTCACGCCGATCGCGCCGATCGGCGTCTCGCCGGCCTTGATGGTCACGCCGCCGACCGCGTAGGTCACGTTCGGCAAGGGCGTCTGCGGCACCGTGCTCGGCGGATTCTTGCCCACCCGCTCGGCGACCGCCTTCGTGCTGTCCTCCTTGCGCGCCAAGGTGAGGGAGGCGGCCGAGTAGGCCTTGTAGAACGCGTTGTCGAGCGTGTGGATGGGCGCGCCGTTGCCGCGCAGCAGCGCCTGGCGGACGCCGTCGAGATCGACCACCACCGCGGTCACCGTGTAGCCCTTCGCCGCGCACGCGGCGACCGTGTCGCCGACCAGCTCGTTGGCGAGCGCCGCCGAGAGCTTCTGCGTCGTGATGAGGCCCGGCGCCGAGACAGTACTTTGGGCCGAGACCCTGGCGGTCGTGCCGATAACGGTGAGCGCCAGTGCGGCGGCAACTGCGAAGCGGTAGGCCATGGGCGGAACCTCCTTGTCGAGCATTGACGGGATGGTAGCATCTCCCTCATGCCCGCGACCGGCCGGCCCATCTCGCTCGCGCACCTGACCGTGCTGGACGCCACACCGCCGGAGCTCGTGACGGTCGCGGCGGACGCGGGCTTCAAGACCATCGGCATTCGCCTCACGGCCACGCCGAGCGTAGGCGTTCCGCCGTACGACATCCTGCGCGACGGGCCCATCTTGAGAGAGACCCTGCGACGGCTCGCCGACACCGGCGTGTCGGTCCTCGACACGGAGTTCCTGCGGTTCGAGCCCGAGCATCCGAAGGGGATTCCCGACGGCTTTCTCGAGGTCTCGGCGCGTCTGGGCGCGAAGAACGTGCTCGTCATGAGCGCCGAGCCGGACGAAGCGCGAACGCTCGAGCGCCTCAGCGAGCTCTGCGATCGCGCCGCCGGCTACGGGTTACAAGTCTGCCTGGAGTTCGCGATCTACACGGGCGTGCGCACGCTCGCCCACGCGGCCGACATGGTGGCCCGGTCGAAGCGGCCGAACGCGTCGGTGCTGATCGACGCGCTGCACTTCAGCCGCTCCGGCGGCATTCCCGCTCACGTCAAGCACGTCGATCCGTCGCTCTTGCGCTACGTGCAGATCTGCGACGCTGGTCCGGACATGCCGGGCCCGACCGACACGCCCGCGCTGATCCGCGAGGCGCGCACGGGACGGCTCCTGCCCGGTGAGGGCGTGCTGCCGCTGGCGGAGCTGGTGGCGGCGCTGCAGCCCGGCGTGCCCATCGCGATCGAGGCGCCGTGCCGCGCGACCGCCGAGCTGCCGGCCGCCGAGCGCGCAAAGCGCGCGTACCGCGCGCTCACGGCCTTGCTCGAGAAATCCTGAGGGGAGAACCCGCGATGAGCGACACACTGACCGGCGAGAGCGTCGAGCTGCTCCAGCAGCTCATCAGGAACCAGTGCGTGAACGACGGCTCGGTGGGCTCCGGGCAGGAGGTGCGTACGAGCGACGTGCTGCGCGCGTACCTCGGCGGCAGCGGGCTCGACCTCCAGGTATTCGAGCCCGAGGGCGCGCCGGGACGCACGAGCCTCGTGGCCCGCATCGAGGGCACCGATCCGGCAGCGCCCACGCTCTGTCTCATGGGCCACACCGACGTGGTGCCCGTGACCGCCGCGAACTGGACGCGCGACCCGTTCGGGGGCGAGCTGGTGAACGGCGAGGTCTGGGGACGCGGCGCCATCGACATGCTGAACCTCACCGCCACGCAGGCGGTCGCCCTCAAGACACTGGCGCGCAAGGGCTGGCGGCCGCGCGGCACGCTGGTGTACCTCGCCTGCGCCGACGAGGAAGCCGGCGGCACGCTCGGCGCCGGCCACGTCTGCAAGAAGCACTGGGATGCGCTACGGGCTGACTATCTCCTGACGGAAAACGGCGGCACCGTCAGCTCGCGGGGTGGCGAGCTTCACGTGACGGTGCACGTGGGCGAGAAGGGTGTGGCCTGGCGGCGGATCCAGGTGAAGGGCACGCCGGGCCACGGCTCGATGCCGTACGGCTCTGACAACGCGCTCGTGAAGGCGGCACACGTCGTCACGCGCCTGGCCGAGTACCGGCCGGCGCCCTACGTGAGTGAGCTGTGGTCGGGCTTCGTCGGGTCGCTCGATCTCCATGAGTCAGTCAAGGACGCGCTGACCGATCCCGCGCACATCGACGAGGCGATCGCCCGGCTGCCAGCCGGGATGGCGCGGTTCGCGTGGTCGTCGACGCACACGACCTTCTCGCCCAACATGTGCCACGGCGGCGTGAAGACCAACGTCATCCCGGACGTGGTCGACGTCGAGGTGGACATCCGCACGATCCCGGGCGACAGCGAGGACGAGGTCAAGCGCCATCTCGACAAGGCGCTCGGCGACCTGGCCGAGGAGGTCACGATCGAGAAGCTCTTTTCCAAACCGGCGTCGATGTCGCCCACGGGCACGCCGCTCTGGGACGTGCTGGGGCGGGTGGTCGACGCTCACTATCCGGGCGCGAAGCTCCTGCCGAGGATGATCGTCGGGTTCACTGATGCCCCGTACTTCCGAGATCACGGCGCGGTGGCCTACGGCTTCGGTCTGTTCTCGCGTGCGCTGACCGCCGAGGCGATGTCCGGGCGCTTCCACGGCAACGACGAGCGCGTCGACGTGGCGTCGCTGGCGCTGACCACGCAGGCCTGGCTCGAGACCTGCGAGCTGTTCCTCGGATAACGCGCGGCCGGCCG
>DASRIY010000084.1:0-4279 GCA_035649755.1 Candidatus Methylomirabilota bacterium | reverse complement strand
ACCGCGCAGCCGGCCGCCAGCATCATGATCACGAGCGTCTTGAGGAATTTCATTCGGTATCCTCCTGATCGCGCGCGCTCACACTAGCTCGCGAATCCGGTCACCGAGCACGGTGAGCGCGATTTTTTGACGGTTGGGCTCGCCCCGCAGAAGCCCGGAAGCCCAAAGACGACCTCGACACCCCAGTCGTGAATCGTCTCGATTAATACGTCGGCAGCCGTCAATGCCATCTGATCTCTCCCGCGCCTTGCGTGATGTCAGCCCAGTCTCGGGGCAGCACCTGACGTGGTTCGGCAAGTCGCGTGCCGAAACACAGAACGCTGCTGGAACGCATGCAAGACATCCGCCGAAGCCATAGAAAATGTTGGCGTGGTCCGGCGAGAACCGAGGGTTTCGACGCCCGTACCGCGGGCCTGCGTTGAACGAATTACACGGTAAGAACGCAAGTCGGAGCAGCAACGCTCGGTAAGAACGCACGGCCCACGGAAGGGGCTGATGCGAGGGCCCGGGTTACGTCGAGGACTTCCTGATCGACGACGCGACGCGCGCTCGGGGACGCCCCGGCCACACCGGGGCGTCCCTCCCCCCAAAGGGCAGCCTCAGCGCGGAGGCGTCTTGTCGATCGCCAACGCTTCCTTGATCGCTTCCTCCGTCACCTTGATCTGCACGCCCGCGCGCTCTTCCTGCAGCAGCATCGCCACGCGCGAGTCCCGCTCGGCCCAGCCGCGATTGAGCGCCTCGGTCATCTCCTCGAGCGTGATGTTGGCCAGCCGCATGGGTACCTTGTGCTCGCGGCCGAGCGCCGTGGCGAGCGTGACGTCCTTGTGGGCCAGCCGCAGCGCGAACGCCGGCGGATCGAACTTAGCCGGCAGGAACTGGTCGGCGAGGCCGTCGAACGTCCGGCGCCGCCCGCCGGCGCCCTGTCGCACGGCCTTCCAGAGCGCGATGGGCTCCACACCTGCCTTGACGCCCATCGTGAAGACCTCCGCCAGAGCGGTCTGGACAATGTAGCCCGCACAGTTGTGGACGAGCTTGGCCACCGAGCCGGCCCCGATCGGCCCGACGTAGTAGGCCTGATCGCCGATCGCGTCGAGCACCGGCTTCAGGCGCTTGAAGAGATCCTCGTCACCGCCGACCCAGAGGGCGAGCCGGCCCGACTCGGCGCCGCGCGGGCCGCCGCTCACCGGCGCGTCGAGCATGTGAACGCCCTTCTGCTTGAACACCTCGTGGATCTTCCGCACCATCGCCGGTGAATTCGTCGAGAGGTCGAAGTAGACCTTACCCGGGGCCATTCCCGAGAGGAGCCCCTGCTCGCCGAGGGCCACCGCCTCGACTTCCACCGGCCCCGGCAGCGAGGTGAACACGACTTCCGTCGCGGCGGCGACCGCGCGCGGGGTGTCGGCCCAGGTCGCGCCGGCCTTCAGGTGCGGAGCTGCTGCCTCGCGGCGCACATCGTTCACGACCAGCTCGTAGCCACCCTTCATCAAGTTGGACGCCATGTGGCGTCCCATGGTGCCGACCCCGATGAACCCGACCTTCATGGCTTCCTCCCGTCGAAGATGCGGCGCGCGATCGTGCCGGCGGTCATGGCGGCGGGCCAGCCGGCGTAGAACGCGAGGTGCGTGATGATCTCGCCGATCTCCTCACGCGTGACGCCGTTGTTCAGGGCGCGCTCGAGATGGCCCGGCAGCTGATCCGTCCGGTACATGGCGATCAGCGCCGCGACGGTGATGAAGCTCCGATCGCGCTTGGAGAGTCCGGGCCGCTCCCAGACGTCGCCGAAGAGCACCTTCTCGCTGAGATCGATGAGCTTCGGCGCGACGCCTCGAACCACGTCACGGGCGGTGGGTACGGGCTGTGTACTCACGGTCTGCTCCTTTCACGGTAACCAGGTGATATGAACGACAACCCGGGACTCTACGCGCTTCGGGCGTTTGACGCCAGCGACGCCCGCTGCTAGCATCCCGAGCACCGATTCGACCATCCCGGGAGGTCAGCATGCGCCGACCCATCTCCGTGACTCTGATGGCCGTCCTTCTCCTCCTCTCACCGCTCGCCGCGTCCGCGCAGGACAACCGCGCGGCCCTCGATCCCATCGCGAAGGCGATGGGCGTCGGCAGCGTCAAGTCGATCCAGTACTCTGGCAACGGCGTGAACTTCCAGGTCGGGCAGAACTACAGCCCGGATCTCCCCTGGCCGCGCTTCGTCGTCAAGAGCTTCACGCGCACCGTGAGCTACGAGACCGCCTCGATCCGCGACGAGATGGTGCGTACGGTCGGCGAGACCCCGCAGCGCGGCGGCGGTGGCGGCGGCCTGGCCCCCGGCGCCGAGCAGCGCCTGAACTTCTCGGCGCGCGGCGACTTCGCCTGGAACACGGTGGGCGAGACGGTCACGCCCGTGCCCGTCACGCTGGGCGATCGGCAGCTGCAGCTGTGGACCACGCCGCACGGCGTGATCAAGATGGCGATGGCCAGCAACGCCACCGTCCAGGGCAACACCTTCTCGTTCACGTCGCCCGGGCGCTTCCGGGTCCGCGCCACGGTCAACAACCAGAATCTGGTGGAGAAGATCGACGCGGTGGTGCCGAACGCCGTGCTCGGCGACATGCCGGTGGAAATCCAGTACGCGGACTACAAGGATTTCGGCGGCGTGAAGTTCCCGATGAAGATCAAGCAAACAATCGGCGGCCATCCGGCGCTTGACCTGACGGTGACCGACGTGCAGCCCAACGCCGCCGTGAACATCGCGATCCCCGACCCGATCCTGCAGACGCCCGCGCCCTACGCGCGGGTGACCAGCCAGTCGGTGGCCGATGGGGTATGGTTCGTGTCCGGCGGCAGCCACAACAGCGTCCTCATCGAGATGAAGGACCACCTGATTCTCGTCGAGAGCCCCATCAACGACGACCGGGCGGTGGCCGTGCTGGGCGAGGTCAAGAAGCTCTCGTCGAAGCCGATCAAGTACGTCATCGCCAGCCATCACCACTTCGATCACTCTGGCGGTCTGCGCGCCGTCTCGGCGGACGGCGCGACCGTCATCGCCCACGACGCGAACAAGGCGTTCCTCGAGCGGATGCTGGCCGCGCCGGCCACGCTGAGCCCAGATCGCCTGGCGAAGGCCGGCAAGAAGGGCGCGGTCGAGAGCACTGGCGCCAAGCGCACCCTGACCGACGGCTCCCGCACGGTGGACATCCATCAGATCGCCGACAACGTGCACCACAGCGGGATCGTCCTGGTCCATTTGCCGAAGGAGAAGCTGCTGGTCGAGGCGGACGTCTACACGCCGCCGGCCGCGAACGCGCCGGCCCCAACGACCGTGAACCCCACCTGGGTGAGCCTGGCCGACAACGTCTCCCGGCTCAACCTGGCCGTCGACCAGATCCTGCCGCTCCACGGCCGGATCGTGCCGTACGCGGATCTCACCAAGGGAATCGGTCGCTGACGAACGGCTGATCAGAGACATCGGCCCGTCGCGGATGGCGGGATCTTCCGCGACGGGTCGCGCATTCCTGCTTGCAGGAGACCACGACGATGATTCCTGCCGCGTTCCAGTACCATGCTCCGACCACCGTCGGCGAGGCGACCGCCCTCCTGGCTCGGCTCGGTGAGGAGGCCAAGGTTCTCTCGGGAGGCCAGAGCCTCATCCCGCTGATGAAGCTCCGGCTCGCGAGCCCTGTGCACGTCGTCGACATCAACGGCATTCCCGGCCTGTCGGGTATCCGTGAGTCCGACGGCGTTCTCCGGATCGGCGCGCTCACGCGCGAATCCGACCTGGAAGAGTCCGAGCTGATCCGGACGCGCTATCCCCTGCTCCACGACACCTCGAAGGTCATCGCCGATCCGGTCGTGCGCAATCTGGCGACCATCGGCGGCAACCTGGCCCACGGCGATCCGGCCAACGATCATCCGGCGACGATGCTGGCGCTCGGCGCCGAGGTCGTCGCGATCGGCACGAAGGGCGAGCGGCGGATTGCGATCGGATCGTTCTTCACCGGACCGTTCGCGACCAGCCTGAAGCCCGACGAGATTCTCGTGGAGATCCGCATCCCCCAGCCTGTCGCGAAGAGCGGCGGCGCGTACCTGAAGCTCGAGCGCAAGGTGGGCGACTTCGCGACGGCGGCGGTGGCCGCGCAGCTCACGCTCGGCGCCAGCGGCGCCTGCGATCAGGTGGGCATCGGCCTCACCAACGTGGGCCTCACGCCCATCAAGGCGACGAAGGCGGAGGCAGCCCTGAAAGGCAAGGCGCCCGACGAGACGGCGATCAAGCGCGCCGCCGAGCT
>DASRIY010000083.1:0-7360 GCA_035649755.1 Candidatus Methylomirabilota bacterium | reverse complement strand
CTCCTATCTTACAACTCCTGCAAAGGTCCTCGCCGCCGCTATTTCCCGTCCTTGAGCGCCATGGTATTGGCCTGGAGCACCTCGTCGCTGCGCGCCTTCCAGGTCAGACGCTTGCTCACGCCGTAGAGGTCGACCTGCTGGTAGAGGGGCACCGCCGGCAGCTCATCGACCCAGAGCTTGTTGATCCGGTGGTACTGCTCCAGGCGCTTCTTCTCGTCCATGATGGTCTGGGCTTCGTCGAACATCCGGTTGAAGTCCTCGTTGTGCCAGTTGACGAAGATGCCCGGCGCCTTGAAGAGGGGGCCGTACACAGTCTCGGCGTCCATCGTGCTGGTGCCCCAGCCGATCAGCCAGATCGGTCCCGCCTTGTGCACATACACCATGCTGTTCAGATAGGTCACGAAGTCGTAGGTGCGGAGCGTGGTCTTGATGCCGGCCTTCGTGAGCTGGCCGGCCACCGCTTCCAGCACTTCCGCGTCGCGCACGTAGCGGCCGCGCGGACCGTGCAGCGTGATCTCGACACCGCCGCTCAGCCCGGCCTCGGCCAGGAGCTTCTTCGCGCGCGCCGGATCGGCCTTGATCGGCTGGAGCTTCGGATCGAAGCCGAAGTGCATCGACGGCAGCATGGTGGCGACGCGCACGCCCTTGCCGTCGAGCACGGTCTTGATGATCTCGTCGGCGTCGATCGCGTAGGCGATGGCCTGGCGGACGCGCTTGTCCGCGGTAGGCCCATTGTAGGTGCCCGTCACCTTGTGCTGCGCGTCCATCTGGTGCGTGTAGAACATGAGCTGGATGGTGCGGATCGACGGCGCCGTCGACAGGAAGAGCTTCGGGTGCCGGTCGATGATCGTACCGAGGTGCGGCGGGATGTTCACCGCCAGGTCGATCTCGCCGTTCTGCAGCGCGGCCACGCGCACGGCGTCGTCCGGAATGGGGCGGAAGACCACGGTCTTGATCTGCGGCGCCCCGCGGAAGTACGCGGTATTCGCCTCGAGGACGATCTCCTCGTCCTTCGACCAGCGGACGAACTTGTACGGGCCGGTGCCGATCGGGTTCTTGGAGAGCTGCGCGGTCTCCTTGCCGGCCGCTTCCTTGGGCGGCAGCATGCCGCTCTGGGCGAACGTCATCACCGGCAGGAAGGTCGGCCAGGGCTTCTTGGTGTGCACGCGAATCGTGTACGGATCGACGATCTCCACCCGGTCGATCGGAGCGAAGAAACTCGAGCCGCGAAGCTTGCCCTGCCCCTGCGCCAGCCGCTCGAGGGTGAACTTCGCCGAGTCGGCGTTGAAGTCTTCACCGTTGTGGAACTTCACGCCCCGGCGCAGCTTGACCTCCCACGCCGAGGGCGGCACGAACTTCGGCATCTCGGTGGCGAGCGCGGGGACGATCTTCAGATTCGGATCGCGCTCGTACAGCGTGTCGAAGATGTGGCGCCCGACGTTCGACGCAGGGCTCTCGGACTGATTGGCCATGTCGAGCGTGGTGGGGTCGACGCCCTGCGCGATCACGACCTTGCCGGCCGGGGCGGCGCTCGCCGGCGACACCACGAGCATCGCGACGACGGCGGCGGCGGCGATTTTCCATACGATCATGCAAAGCCTCCTGCACGACTGATTCGGACGGTTCGAGTGGCTTACTCTAGGGGGCGCCTGGAGACGAGTCAAGGTACGCGAGCGCCTCGTCGCGTGTGGAAACGAGCCCCAGCGCCTGAGCCTCGCGCGCCCGCTCGAGAAGACGCCCAACGGCCGGACCCGGCTGGAGCCCGAACCGCTCCATGACGTCCGTGCCCCGGAGCAGCGGCGGCGCGTCGACGCCGGCAGGCTGCTCTTCCCAGCCGCGCAGCAGGTCGCGGATCAACACCGCGCGGCGCCAGATCGAGCGGGGCGAGACACCCGTGACCGCCGCGGAGTCGACCAGCACGAGCAGGAGCAGATCGCGCGTGTCCTCGCGCAGGTCGCGATAGAAGCGGTAGCGCGCCCTCGGGGTCACGCGGCCGGCCGCCGCCAGGTGCATGGGGCGCAGATGGTGCCGCACGAGCCGCTCGAGCACGCCGACGGCGCGGGCCGGCAGCTTGAGCCGCGCGCCGACGGCGCGGGCGCGCTCGGCGCCGATCACGTCGTGCTCGAAAAAGCGGATGCGTCCGTCGACCACGCGCCGCGTCTCCGGCTTGGAGACGTCATGCAGCAGCGCGGCGAGCTTCAGGACCTGCCCGCGGCGTACGTCCCCGCCCAGATCCTCGGTCATGTGGGCCGCCAGCTCTTCGCCGAACGGCCGGAGCCCGCGCAGGCCGGTCAGGATCACGTCGGCCCCGGCCACCGCGCGCAGCGAGTGCTCGAGCACCCGGAAGCGATGCGGCGCCGGCTGGGTCGTGGCGCGCATGGGCTCGATCTCCGGCACGATCACGGTGAGTAGACCGAGCGCGTCCAGGCGCCGGAACGCGCGGGCCGTGCCCGGAAGCGTGAGCAGGGCCAGGAGCTCGTCGCGAACCCGCTCGGCGGACACGGTGGCGAGCGCCGGGCCGGCGGCGCGAATGGCCTTCGCGGTCGACGGCGTCAGGCGAAGCCCGAGCGCCGCCTCGAGGCGAACACCGCGGAGCGTGCGCAGCGGATCGTCCGCGAGGACGCGCGCGGCGTGAACGCGGAGCCGGCGTGCCTTGAGATCGGCGAGCCCGCCGGTCGGATCGATCACGCGAGAACGGCCTGCTTTCAGCAATTCGCCCAGGGGCACCGCCAGCGCGTTCACCGTGAAATCGCGGGCTGCCAGGTCACTCTCGAGTGTCTCCGCGCGCCAGTCGGTCACGTCGAGCCAGGCGCCGCGCGTGACGACGCGTCCCGCGCCACGCTCGGGATCGAGCGGCACGAAGGCGCCGCCGAGGCGATCGGCCACCCGGCGCGCCAGATCGAGCGCGCCAGACGGTACCGTGACGTCCACGTCGGCGATCGGCTTCGCACCGCGCCCGCCGCCGCTCAGCGCGTCGCGGACCGCGCCGCCAACCAGCGCCGGTGGGCAATCGCGGTCGGCGGCCTTCAGAACGGCACGCAGCACCGCGCGAGCCGGTGGCGTCAGGTCATCGAGGTGGAAGGAGGAGCCGAGGCCCGTCGAGCGCCGAGGCGACACCTCAGTGGCTCGAGAAAGTGAGAAGGAGGCGGGCCGCGCCGGGCGGCGAGGTGCCACTACACGAGCTCGAGGCCGCCCGCTCCGATGCGGTATTCGACGATCTCGTCGCTCATCGCGCTGCCGCGATGCTTGACCACGCAGAGCATGCGCGCCAGGCGATTGCCGACCCGCTCGCTGCCGAGCACCACGATGGTGTTCGCGGTGGCGCCGATGTCGCCGGTGGCCACCTTGCGCGCCAGCAGGTCCTCGAGCCGCGTCTCCTCGGTGGTCACCAGGAGCAGCGTGGTCAGCGCCGTGTGATCGTAGCGGTGCGCGTCGATGAACTCGCGGTGCTTCCACACCGGCAGGCAAATTTCCATGCCGAGCGTCTCGGCGTCGCGGTGGATGGTCTTGCGATAGATCTCGTCGAAGATGAAGAACTGGATCGAATCGGCCGGCGAGTCCATGGGCTCGACGCCGTCCACCACCACGCGCCGCGTGCCCGCCGCGCAGTGGAAGTAGATGAATGGCCGCACCGTGTAGAGCGCGTGATTGTAGGCGGCCTTCCAGTTCCAGTCGAACTCCCGGCCGCCGTCGGGCGTGGCCACCTGGAAGTCGCGCACCCGGCCCACCCACGGGCACGCGTTGGAATAGAACGCCTCCATCTGATCGGCCGGCGGGTACGGATCGGCCATCGGCGTCACCGTGTGAGTCCACGGCTTGAGCGGCCACTTGAAGAGCCGGGCGGCGTACTCGTCGTGCTGCTGCGAGTCGCCGCGTCCGTTCAGGTCGAGGACCACGCCCCGCGCGCCGTCGGCGGCTTTGCCGTGATCGGCGAACGTGAGCCCGAGGTGCGTCTTGCCGATGCCGGTGGCGCCGTAGACCACGGTGAGCGTGCCGGGCAGCAGGCCGCCGCCCAGCATCGCGTCGAGCCTGGCGAGGCCGGTAGATACGCGCGAAGTCACGAGCGTCGAGTCTACACCGAGCGGCCCTTGGTCCGGAACTGCCGCTCGTAGAGCGCCCGGAGGTCGTCGAGCGTCGTGGCCTGGGCGGGCGTCTTGTCCTCGCGGACGCGCGTGATGCGCGCGAATCGCAGCGCCAGGCCCGACGGATAGGTCGGGCTCTTCTGGATCTCGTTGTGCGCCACCTCGACCACCACCTCGGGCCGCACGCGCACCGTGTAGCCGTCGTCGCCGGTGGCGAGCGTCCAGAGCCGCTCGGTCATCTCGGCGAACTGGCGATCGGTGAACCCCTTGAACGTCTTGCCGACGTCCGCGAACGCATCGCCGTCGCGCACTGCCAGGTGATAGTTGGAAAGCCAGCCCCGCCGCCGCCCCGAGCCTCGATCGGCGGCGACGATGACACAGTCCAGGGTTTCGGCCGCCTTGATCTTGAACCACCGCTTGCCCCGCCCGCCCGGCTCGTACGTGCTGGCGAGATCCTTCGCCATCACGCCCTCGTGCCCGGCGGCGAGCGCGCGCTGAAGGAACTGGTCGGCCGCCGCCGTCGAGGTCACGATGGCGCGCTCGGCCAGGTGGCGTCCGCCGGTGACGGCGACGAGCGCGTCCCAGCGCTCCCGGTACGGCGCGTCGATGAGCGAGCGCCCGCCGGTCATGAGGCAGTCGAAGAAATAGAGTGCGAGCGGCATCTCGCGCCTGAGCCGCTCCACGTCGTGCATGCGCCGGAACCGGCGCATCAGCTCCTGAAACGGCAGCGGACGTCCCGTCGGATCGAGCGCCAGCACCTCGCCGTCCAGGATGAACGGCGGCGCGGTCAGCTCGCGCCGGACCGTCTCGATGACGTCGGGCAGGCTCGCGGTGACCTCGGAGAGGCCGCGCGTCCAAATCTTAATGTCCTCGCCGTCGTGATGAAGCTGGATGCGGGCACCGTCGTACTTGTACTCGAGCGCCGAGGTGCCACCGTGCGCCGCCAGCACCTCGTCGAAGTCGTCGGCGATCTGCGCCAGCATCGGCGAAAGCGGAACGCCCGGGCGCACCTCGGCGGACTCGAGCGTAGCGGAGCCTCCGCGAGCCGCGCGCACGGCCACTTCCGAGAGGTCGCCGAGCCGCAACAGGGCGCGGCGAGCCGTTTGCGCCGGCACCTCGAAGGCGCGTGCGATCGCCTCGAGCACGAGCCCGTCCGAGGCGCCCATGCGCAGCTCGCCGCCGATGATCTCCCGCAAGGTCTGTCGCTCCTCGGGCGAGGCCCTCGACGCGAGCGCGCGCAGCAAGTCATCGCGGCTGCGCCGCGAGCCGGCACCGCTGGCGTCGGCGACCGCGGCAAACGCCGCCTCGACGTCCGCGAGCGAGAGTGGGGGCCCAGCCGTGTCGCGGGCGGCGGCCGCGGGCAGGCCGCGAACGCCGAGCACGCGCGGATCGGATGCCGGAAACGCGCGCGCGGTGAGGAACGCGACCGCGGTCTTGATGGCGTCAACCGGCAGCGCTCGGAGGTAGTCGGAGAGCAGCGCGAGCTTGTCGAGCCGGCCCGGGGTTGCGCGCAGGCGCTGGCAGAGCTCCACGAACCGAGCGAAATCGACTGCCGTCATGCACCGTCATTCTACTCGTCGGTGCCGAGCGGCCGACCCGGCCACGCCCATCCCGCGGGCGCTTTCTTGACTTCGCCGAGGGCGCCGACCTACTTTCGTGCCATGCTCCGTCGTGTCCTGTTCGACGCGACCTCGCGTGCGGCGGCGGCCGCCGCCGAGCTTCTCCGACGCGATTTCGACGTCGCCCCCCTGTCCTCCTTCACGGATCACGCCGCCGGTGATCCGGCGGTCGTGCTGATCGGCGCCGACGCCCGTGACGGATTGCGGGCCGATCCCACGCGGCGGGTCCTCGCCTTCGTCGATGTCCAGTCCACCGGACCCTGGCCCGCCCACTGGTTCGCGCTGCTGCCGGCGGGCGCGGGCGGACCCATGCTCGCGCGCGCGGTGGAAGGGGCGTTCGACGACCTCGAGCGCACGGAGACCATGGCGCGGCTCGAGCGCGAGCTGTCGGAGCTGAACGCGATCGGCATCCGGCTCTCGGCCGAGCGCAATCCGCGCGAGCTCATCGGGACCATCCTGACCAAGGCGCGCGAGATCACCCAGAGCGACGCCGGCTCGCTCTATCTGGTCGAGGAGGACGCCACCGGCGCCCGGCGGCTGCGCTTCGCGCTGGCCCAGAACGACTCGGTGAGCATCCCCTACCGCGCCTCGCGGCTGCCCCTGACGAGCGCGAGCGTCGCGGGGCACGTCGCACTGACCGGCGAGACTCAGAACCTCGAAGATGCCTACGCGCCGCCGCCGGGCGCGCCGTTCCGGATCAATCGCTCGTTCGACGACAAGGCCCGCTATCACACGAAGTCGATGCTGGTCGTGCCCATGCGCACGCCGCAGGGCGAGACGATCGGCGTGCTCCAGCTCATCAACTGCAAGCCCGAGTTCACCCACCGCCTGGCGTCGGTGGAGGAGATCCAGCGGATCGTGCGGCCCTACAGCGCGCGCCACGTGCGGCTCGCCGAGTCGCTGGCCTCGCAGGCGGCCGTGGCCATTCACAACAGCCGGCTCTTCGAGTCGATCCACCGGCTCTTCGACGGCTTCGTGCACGCCTCGGTCACGGCGATCGAGTCGCGCGACCCGACCACCTCGGGCCACTCGCTGCGCGTCGCCAACTTCACCGTGGGTCTGGCCACCGCCGTCGATCGCTCCGCCACCGGGGTCTACGGCGCCACGCACTTCAGCGCCGACGAGATGATGGAGCTCCGCTACGCGGCGCTCCTGCACGACTTCGGCAAGGTGGGCGTGCGTGAGCAGGTACTGGTCAAGGCCAAGAAGCTGCTGCCCGGCGAGCTCGATCGCATTCGCCAGCGCGTCGAGCTGATCAAGCGGGGGCTCGCGCTGCGCTACGCCGACCAGAAGATCGCCTACTTGCTCGACCGGGGCCGGGGGGGGTACACCGAGCGGGCCGCCGCGCTCGACACCGAGCTGGCCGCGCATCTCGCCGAGCTCGACGACAGCCTGAGCCGCATCGTCGTCGCGAACGAGCCGACCGTGCTACCGAAGGAGTTTGCCGCTGACCTAGAGCAGCTGGCGCGCCGGTCGTTCGAGGACCACGCGGGGCGCCGTCACACGGTAATCACGCCCGATGAGGCCAAGGTGCTTTCGATCGCCCGCGGGAGCCTGACCGAGGCGGAGTTCAAGGAGATCCAGTCCCACGTGGTCCACACCTACCAGTTCCTGTCCCGCATTCCGTGGACCCGCGAGTTCCGCCGCATCCCGGAAATC
>DASRIY010000082.1:0-3011 GCA_035649755.1 Candidatus Methylomirabilota bacterium | reverse complement strand
GGCGCCCATGTCAGCCAGGATCATCGCGCAGTACGGGCCGGCCATGTGCTCGGTCAGGTCGAGTACGCGCACGTCGTGGAGCGGGCCTCGCGCGTTCGGTAGAGCCATGGATCAGGAGCCTCCGGCGATGTCGCGCGCGTGGCCCAGCACGTGGGCCACGGCGATCTGTTGGAAGACCAGAGCGAGCGGCCCGACCACGCCGCCCGCCGAGCGGATAGGGCGCGCGAAGAGCGCCTCGTCGGTGGCCTCGACCGCCCGGATGGTGGCGGCCCGGTTCGTCTCGAACTCGGCCAGCAATTCGGGCACGGTGAGGTGCGCGCGCTTGGACACCTGGCGGTCGTTGTACGCCTCGTTGCCTCCCCGCATGGCGCGGGTGGGCGGTGTCGCTTCCTCGGCCGGAGGCGTCCGCGCGATGTCGATCAAGCGCGGGTAGGTCCACTCGATCGACGCGATGTGGGCGAGGATCTGCCGCCCGTTCCAGCCGTTCTCGTAGCGCCCCTCCTCGAGTCGCTGGGGTGGGAGCGAGCGCACGAGCGCCACCACTTCGTCGCGGCTCGTCGCGAGGGCCTGGAGCAGCTCGGCCTTGGAGGGCGGTCGATCGCTGGAAGCGGCGCGATAGTCGGCCATCGCCGGAGGATGGGGCCGGGGCGAGAGGACTGTCAAGGTCCCCGCTTGACCGGCGCCTCGAATCGGGTGAATGTCCCGCCATGCCGCGGCCGGTCGGGGTCCCGGTGTCGCTCGTGCGCCTGAAAACGCGGGACGGCGTCTGGCTCGACGGCGTCGTTACCGAGCCGAAGCGTCGCCCGCGCACCGCGCTGGTCCTGGTGCACGGGCTCGGCTCGGTCTTCTCGTCGGGGCCGACCTTGACCCGAGAGCTCTCAACCAGGCTCAATGCCGCCTCCATCGGCTACTTCAAGTTCAACACGCGCGGCCACGACGTCGTTGCGCGTGGCGGTCGGCGGATGGCCGGGGCGGCCTACGAGCGCTTCGTCGACTGCGTCGAGGACATCCGAACGGTGCTGGCGTTCGTTGCGCAGTGCGGCTACCGGCGCGTGGTGCTGGCCGGGCATTCGACGGGCGCCAACAAGGTTCTGTATTATGCGAGCCGGCCCCGCGATCGGCGCGTCGTGGGAATCGTCCTGCTCGGACCGGTCTCCGACCCGGCGGCCGAGGCCAAGCGGCTCGGTTGGCGCGAGCTTCGCCGTCGCGTGGCCACCGCGCAACGAATCGCACGGCGCGATCCCCAGGGCCTGGTGCCGCGCGCATGGGGCTACTGGAGCGCTCGCCGCTACATCAGTCTGTATCGTCCCGGTGAAGTCGAGGACGTGTTTCCCTACTACCGGGCCGGCGCCCGCTGGACGGCGTTTCGGGCCGTCCGGCTCCCGATCGCCGCGATCGTCGGCAGCCGCGACGAGTTCCTCGACCGCCCGGCCCGGGACGTGGTCACGGCATTCCGACAGAACGCGACGCGAGCCCGCGCGTTCACGGGCTCCGTGATCCCGGGCGCGCGCCACGGCTTTCAGGGGCGCGAGCGCGTGCTGGCGGACATGATCGTCCGCTGGATTCGAGATCGTTGAGACGCAACGCGAGCCAGGAGGACGTCACATGACGAAGCGAGTTCTGCTGTGCGCAGGTGCGGCGGTGGTCGGTCTCGTCGCGATCTGGGCCGCGTGGCCAGGAGCCGGGCCAAGCGCCCAGCAGGTACCGCCGGCGGTGCAGATCGACGCCGACGACATCGGCGGCGTGGTCACTAGCAAGAACGGACCCGAGGCCGGCGTCTGGGTGATCGCGGAGACTCAAGAGCTCGGCACGCGCTTCGCGAAGATCGCGGTCACGGACGACCAGGGGCGCTACGTGATCCCCGACCTGCCGCAGGCCACCTACAGCCTGTGGGTCCGGGGCTACGGCCTGGTCGACTCGCCGAAGGTCAAGAGCGCGCGCGGTCAGATCGTGAACCTGAACGCGGTCGTGGCGCCGACCGCCGGCGCGGCCGCGGCGTACTATCCCGCCATCTACTGGTTCGCCATGCTGAAGATCCCGGACAGGAGCCTGTTCCCGGGAACCGGTCCCGAGGGCAACGGGATGCCGGTCGCGTTCAAGAGCCAGGAGCAGTGGCTCAACGCCGTTCAGCTCAACGGCTGCGGTAACTGTCACCAGCTCGGCGACAAGGCGACGCGCGAGATGCCCGAATCGCTGGGCCGGTTCTCGAGCTCGGTCGAGGCGTGGACGCGGCGCCTGCAGTCAGGACCGGGCGGCGGCACCATGGTGCGGACCATCGGCACGCTCAACACGTCGGACGGCGGACACATCCGCCGGCTGGCCGAGTGGACCGATCGCATCCGCGCCGGCGAGCTGCCGACGTCGGCGCCGCCGCGGCCGCATGGCGTCGAGCGCAACATCGTCGTGACCGTGTACGACTGGCTCTCCCCCAAGTACTACCTTCACGATCTGATCGTGACTGATCGACGGAAACCTACCGTCAACGCCTTCGGCCCGATCTACGGGGCCGCCGAGCTCAGCACGGACGACCTGCCGATCCTCGACCCGATCAAGATCACGAAGACCACGATGCGCGTGCCGGTCCGCGACCAGGACGCCCCGAGCTCGGCGCTGGCGAACCCGGTCGTGGCGCCGTCGCCTTACTTCGGCACCGAGCAAGTGTGGGACTCGCGAGTCAACGCGCACAACCCGATGATGGATCAGGACGGGCGCGTGTACTTCACCGCGCAGAGCCGCTCGCCGAAGAATCCGCCCGCGTACTGCGCGGCCGCGTCGGGTCACCCGTCGGCGAAGGCCTATCCGCTCGTGGGAACGCCCGACGGGTTCGTGCAGAACTCGCGGCAGGTCACCGTGTACGACCCGAAAACCAAGCAGTTCGCGTTCATCGACACGTGCTTCGGCACGCACCACCTGAATTTTGCCGAGGACGCCGACAACACGCTGTGGCTCAGCAACAACCTCCAGAACGATCTGGCCATCATCGGCTGGGTCAACACCAAGAAGTTCTGGGA
>DASRIY010000081.1:0-3160 GCA_035649755.1 Candidatus Methylomirabilota bacterium | reverse complement strand
GCCGATCAGCCCTGGGCCCGCTTCACGGCCTCCGTGATGGCCCGCTTGGCGAACACCCGGCAAAGGTGCGACTTGTACTCGACCGACCCCTGAAGGTCGGCCTGCACGTCCACGCCTTCGGCGGCCTTCGAGGCCGCCGCTTCGATCGCCGCGGCGTCGAGCTTCTTGCCGCTGCACCCGGCCTCGACGCCCTTGGCACGCACGGCCGTCGTCCCGGCGCCGGTGACGCCCACCGAAGCCTTCGAGCACATCCCCTTGCCGTCGAGCGTGATCGAGGCGGCGACGCCGACCACCGCGAAGCGCGACGCCGGATGCGGGAACTTCAGATAGGCGGCGCCGGTGCTCGCCGGCAGGACCGGCACCCGCACCTCGACGAGAATCTCTTCCTCACCGACCGCGGTCGCCATGAGCCCCTTGAACCAGTCGTCCACCTTCACCGTGCGACGGCCCTTGGCCCCCTCGCAGACCATCTCGGCGCCGAGGGCGATCATCGCCGCCGGGTAGTCCGCCGCGGGGTCGGCGTGGGCAAGTGAGCCGCCGATCGTGCCGCGATTGCGCACGGCCGGATCGCCGATCAGTGCCGCGACCTCGGAGAGGACGGCCAGCTTCGACTTCACGAGCGCCGAGGACTCGACCTCCCAGTGGGTGGTCATGGCGCCGAACGCCAGCATGTTGCCGTCCTGCTTGATGCCGGTGAGTCCAGGCACCTTGCGCAGATCGATCAGGTGCTTGGGCTGCGCCAGCCGCAGCTTCATCATCGGAACCAGGCTATGACCGCCGGCCAGGAGCTTGGCGTCGTCCTTGTGCTTGCCGAGAAGGCCCAGCGCGTCCTTCACGCTGGTGGGCGCGTGGTACTCGAATGCGGCTGGGTACATTGTTCCTCTCCTGGTTTACCGGGCGCCCTTCGCGCCCTGAATGGTGTTCCACACCCGCTCGGCCGTCAGTGGCATCGTCTCGATGTGATCCACGCCGAGCCCCGCGAGCGCGTCCACGACGGCGTTCATCACCGCCGGCGTCGCCGCGATCGTCCCGGTCTCACCCGCGCCCTTGACGCCCATCGGATTGACCGGAGTGGGCGTGACGGTCCGGTCCGTCTCGTACAGCGGGAGCATGTCGGCCTTGGGCAGCGCGTAGTCCATCATGCTGCCCGTCACGAGCTGGCCGGACTGGCCGTCGTACACCGCGCCCTCGCACAGGGCCTGACCGACACCCTGGGCGATGCCCCCGTGCACCATGCCGTCGACGATCATCGGGTTGATGACGTTCCCCACGTCGTCCACCGCCAGGTAGCGGAGGATCTTCACGTTGCCGGTCTCGCGCTCTACCTCGACGACGCAAGCATGGGCGCCGAACGGGAAGCAGAAGTTCGACGGATCGTAGAACGAGGTCTCCTCGAGCCCGGGCTCGAGGCCCTCCGGATAGTTGTGAGGGACGTACGCGGTCAGCGATACGGCGCCGAACGGCACCGCCTTGCCCGGTGCGCCCTTGACGCTGAACTGACCGCCCGCGTACTCGATGTCGCCGGGCGACGCCTCGAGCAGGTGCGCCGCGATCTTCTTGCCCTTCTCGATGACCTTGTTGAGCGACATGAGGATGGCGGTGCCGCCGACCGAGGCCGAGCGGCTGCCGTAGGTGCCCATGCCGAACGCCACTGAGCCGGTGTCCCCGTGGACGATGTCGACCTGCTCGAGCGGGATGCCGAGCTTGTCGGCGACGAGCTGGGCGAACGTCGTCTCGTGCCCCTGCCCGTGCGAGTGCGAGCCCGTGAACACGGTGACCATGCCGGTCGGATGCACGCGCACCTTGCCCGACTCGTAGAGGCCGGCCCCGGCGCCGAGCGCACCCACGACCTTCGAGGGCGCGATCGAGCACGCCTCGATGTAGGTCGAGAAGCCGATCCCGAGGAGCCGGCCCTGCTTGCGGGCGGCCTCCTGGTCGGCCCGGAACTTCTTGTAGTCGAACATCAGCAAGAGCTTATCGAGCGCCGCCGCGTAATCGCCGCTGTCGTAGGCCACGGCCACCAGCGTCTGGAAGGCGCCCGAGAACTTCGGGATGAAGTTCTTCCGGCGCAGCTCCGCCACGTCCATGTTGAGGGCCCGGGCGCCGGCGTCGACGATGCGCTCGAGGACGTAGCACGCCTCGGGGCGCCCGGCGCCGCGGTACGCGTCGACCGCGGTCGTGTTGGAGAAAACGCCCGTCACCTCGCAGTGAATGGCCCCGATCGCGTAGACACCGTTGAGCAGCGTGCCGTAAAGGAAGGTCGGGATCGCCGGCGCGAACGTCGAGAGGTAGGCGCCCAGGTTGGCGGTGGTCTTCACGCGAAGCCCGAGGATCTTGCCCTCGCGGCTCAACGCGATCTCGGCGTCGGTCACGTGGTCGCGGCCGTGCGCGTCCGTCAGGTACGCCTCGCGGCGGGTCGCGGTCCACCGCACGGGCCGCTTGAGCTTGCGCGAGGCCCAGGAGCAGACCACTTCCTCGTTGTAGAGGAAGATCTTCGAGCCGAAGCCGCCGCCGACGTCCGGCGCGATCACCCGCACCTTGTGCTCGGGAATGCCGAGCACGAAGGCGCACATGAGCAGCCGGTGCACGTGCGGGTTCTGCGACGTCACCCAGAGCGTCAGGTCGCCGGTCGCGTCCTCGTAGCGCGCCACGCACGCGCGGGGCTCCATCGCGTTGGCCACCAGGCGCTGGTTGACGATGCGCTTCTTCACGGTCACCGCGGCGCCCTTGAAGGCGGCGTCGGTGGCGGTGCGGTCGCCGATTTCCCACTTGAAGGCGACGTTGCCCGGCGCGTCGGCGTGAATCTGGGGCGCGCCCGACTGCGCCGCCCTCTCGGTGACGGTCACGGCCGGCAGTGGCTCCCAGTCGACCTGGACCTTCTCGGCGGCGTCGACCGCCGCTTCCTGGCTGTCGGCGATGACGACGGCGACGGGGTCGCCCACGTGGCGCGCCGCATCCGACGTGAGCGGCATGTGCGGCACCATCGCCAGGTCCTGGACGACGCCGGGAATGTTCTTCGCCTTGCGAAGGTCCCAGCCGCAGGGCAGCGAGTTGACGCCGGTCATGTCCGCGCCCGTGTACACCGCGACCACGCCGGGCAGGCGCTTCGCCGCGGCCGTGTCGATCTTCTTGATGCGGGCGTGGGCGTGCGGGCTGCGGA
>DASRIY010000080.1:0-2000 GCA_035649755.1 Candidatus Methylomirabilota bacterium | reverse complement strand
GCCTCGGTGCACTGCTCCTCGGTCGAGTCGAGCGCGCTGAGCGCGGCGCCCACCCCGAACTCGCTCATGCCGTAGCCGGACAGGAAGCGGCCGAGCACTCGGCGCGCCTTCTGCGCGATGGGCACCGAGCTCGACATGCCGGTGGCGAGGATACCGGTGCGCACGCTCGAGACGTCGCGGGGGAAACGCTCGTGCGCCTCCATGAGCTCCTTGAAGTGCAGATCGAAGCCGTGGAGGATCGTGGCGCGCTCCTGCTCGACGAGCGCCAGGCTCTCGGCCGGGTCGAAGGTCTCCGTGAGCACCTGCCGCGCCCCCGTCACCATCGACATCAGCGGGCCCTCGGTGAAGCCGAAGGCGTGAAAGAGCGGCAGGTACATCATGATCACGTCTGCCGGCGTGATCGCCATGCGAAAGGCTCGATCGACCACGTTGCGGATGATCGCGTGGTCGTGCATCGCGCCTTTCGGGAACCCGGTCGTCCCCGACGTGTAGAAGAAGAACGCGATGCCGTCGGGATCGACCGCGTCGGCCCGCGCCGCGAGCGTGCCGGCGTCGATCCTGTCGCCGGCGGCCTGCGCCTCGCGCCAGGAAAGCGTCTCGGCGCGCGGCGTCTCGCCGACCGAGATGACGCGCCGAAGATGCGGGAATCGCGCCTCGCGCGCGGCGCCGTCCGCGAGGGATGGGACCAGCTCGCGCACCATGCCGAGATAGTCGACGGGGCCCGAGCGCTCGGCGATGATGAGCGTCGTCGCGTCCGACTGGCCGAGCACGTAGGCGACGTCGTCGGTCCGGAACCGGGTGTTGACCGGGACCAGCACCGCGCCAACCTTGATCACGGCGAACATCGCCTCGATGAACTCGGGGCGGTTCACCATCCAGAGCGCTACCTTCTCGCCCGGCTTGACGCCCAGGCCGATGAGCCCGCGGGCCAGGCGGTCGACGCCCGCGGAGATCTCGTCGAAGGACCAGCGCCGGCCATGGAAGGCGAGCGCTTCCCGCGCGCCCCAGCGGCGCGCCGCGCGCTCGGGCAGGGAGCCGAGGGTATATTTCGGAAACCAGTCGCCCACGAGCCGTCTCCAGTGCGAAGATTACCCGAACTGACTCCAACGTCGCGCGAGCGATTCCAAAGGAGACCTCAGATGATGACCGCAGTCGAATTCGTTCACGCCGAGCTCACGCGGCTGCACGGGTTGCTGGACAAGGCGATCTCCGACCTGACGCCTGAGCAGCTGCACAAGGTGCCGGCCAATCATCCCAAGGCGAACACGCTCGCGTGGGTCTACTTCCACTACGTGCGCACCGAGGACAACGTCGTGCGCTTCGTGCTCCAGAAGCGCCGGCCGACCGTGTGGGCGGAGGGCGGCTACGCCGAGAAGCTCGGGCTGCCGCCGGTGGCGCAAGGCACGGGCATGACGACGGAGGACGCGCAGGCGCTCCGGATCAAGGACGTCGCGGTGTTCAAGGACTACATGCAGAAGGTCTGGGCCAGCACCGAGGAATTTCTCACGAAGACCAGCCCCGCCGACCTGGAGGCGATGGTCACGGTGAGGCCCCTCGGGGACATGCCCGGCATCCGTGCGCTCGGCCAGACCTGCGTCTCGCACGGGCATGGCCACGCCGGAGAGATCGAGCTGATCCGGACCCTGATCGGAGTGGGCCCGGCCATCGGCGTGTAGTGCGAGCCGCAGGACGTCGCGAGGCTGGGGTCCCGCCGTCCGAGGCGAGCCCATGAATTGACAGCGGCCGCAGCAGGCGACATAGTGCCGACTATGAACAACGCGCGCACGGTCGGCGAGCTACGTCAGAGCGGGTATCAGCCGAAGTCGGTGAAGCAGGAGCTGCGGGACAACCTGATCGCGCGGCTCCGGTCGGGCGACGCGCTCTTCCCCGGGATCGTCGGGTACGAGGAGAGCGTCCTGCCGCAGATCGAGAACGCGATCCTGTCCGGCCAGGATATCGTCTTCCTGGGCGAGCGCGGTCAGGCCAAGACCCGCATGGCG
>DASRIY010000079.1:0-13581 GCA_035649755.1 Candidatus Methylomirabilota bacterium | reverse complement strand
GCTGTCCTGCGGCTACTGTCCGACGTTCTGCGGCGGGAAGGTCCGGCGCACCTATCTGGCGCCCGAGGAAGTGTCGCGCGTGTTCATGGACGCTCATCGAAGCGGTCTCGCCGACGGCCTGTTCCTCACGTCGGGCGTTCCAGGCCGCCCGGCGAAGATGACCGATCGCATGCTCGCAGCCGTCGATCTCCTGCGCCGCCGCGAAGGCTTCCGCGGCTACGTGCACTTGAAGCTCCTGCCGGGCGCCGAGAGCGCGCAGGTCGAGGCGGCGGTGCGGCTCGCCAGCCGCGTGTCGATCAACCTCGAGGCGCCCGGCGACGGCTACGTGCGGGCCCTGGCACGTGACAAGGACTTCGGCGGAGACCTGCTGCCGAAGCTCGAGCTGGCCGGTCGCCTCGCCCTCGAGCGCCGGCGGCTCGATTCTCCCGCTCAGCCCCGCGTGATCGGACCGACGACCCAGTTCGTCGTCGGCGCCGCGGGCGAGGCCGATCGTGAAATCCTCGGGCTCGTGGCCCGGCTCGAGCGGCAGAGCCTTCTGCATCACGCGCACTTCAGCGCCTTCCAGCCGGTCGTCGGGACACCGCTGGAGGGACAGCGCGCGACCCCGGCGGAGCGCGAGCTCAGGCTCTATCAGGCCGAGCATCTCCTCCGGCAGTACGGCTTCGAGTACGACGAGCTCGTCTTCGGTGCCGACGGCAACCTGTCGCTGCACGACGATCCGAAGACCGCCTGGGCCCTTGCTCATCCCGAGCGGTTTCCGATCGAGATCGGCCGGGCCCCGTACGAGGCGCTGGTGCGCGTGCCGGGCATCGGCCCGGCGACGGCGCGAAAGCTGGTGGCCGCGCGCCCCCGCAGCGTGATCCGCTGGTCCGGCGATCTTCGCGCAGCGGGCGTCGACGTGGCTCGAGCCGGGTGGTTCCTCACCCTGGGCGGCCGGCGGCTCGCGCGTGCGCCGCGGCCGCAGCAGTTGCGTCTCTTCGCGCCGGGCGAGCACCTCACCCAGGCGCCGTTCCGCACCCCGGTCCCGCCCTGCGCCTATCGCTGATGGTGAGAACAGAGCAGGGCTCGCCGTATCATGCGGTGGGAGGAGCGAACATGCGACTACAGTTGACGATCGTCTTCTCGGCGGTCCTCGTCGTCGCGGCCGGTTGCGCGATGCAAGGTCAGGACACTCCCGTGCAGAGTCAGACGCACGGAGACCATAGCGGCCATGCGGCCGATGCCCGTCCCGTTCTCTACGATTCCCTCGGCAGCTACTCCTACAAGATCACCACGACCTCACCCGACACACAGCGATGGTTCGATCAGGGCCTGCGACTGATGTACGGGTTCAATCACCAGGAAGCGCAACGGGCGTTCAAGGAGGCCGCGCGCCTCGATCCGCGATGCGCCATGTGCTACTGGGGCATCGCGATGACCGAGGGCGGCAACTACAACCACCCGACCGACGCCGAGCGCGAGGCGAAGGCGCTGGCGGCCGTGAAGCAGGCCCAGGCGCTCGCGGCCGGCGCGAGCCCGGCGGAGCGCGCGATCATCGGGGCCGTCGCGAAGCGCCACTCGGCCGATCCCCAGGCCAAGCGCGAAGCGCTCGACCAAGCGTACGCGAACGCGATGCGCGAGGTCGCGCGCCAGTTCCCCAACGATCTCGAGGCCAACACGTTCTTCGCCGACTCCATGATGAACCTGAGGCCTTGGAACCTCTGGACGCGGGAAGGCGCCCCCCAGCCGGGCACCGAGGAGCTCGTGCAGACCCTCGAGCGCGTCCTCGCCCGGAACCCGAACCATCCCGGCGCGCTCCACCTCTACATCCACGCGGTCGAGGCGAGCACCCAGCCCCAGCGCGCCGAGGCGGCGGCCGACCGTCTGCTGCCCCTCATGCCCGGGGCCGGCCACATGGTCCACATGCCCTCGCACATCTACTGGCGCGTCGGCCGGTACACGGACGCCGTCAACTCGAATGCGAAGGCGGTGCTGGCCGACCGCGCCTACTTCAAGACGGCGCAGCCGAGCATGATCTATCGAGGCCTCTACTATCCGCACAACATCGACTTCATCTGGCATTCGGCCAGCATGCAGGGGCGCAACGCGGAGACGAATCGCGCCGCGCGCGAGTTCGCCGACAACGCGCCGGCCGAGATGATCAAGGCCATGCCGGACATGGAGACGGCTCCCGCCGCGCCGATCGCGGCGCTGGTGCGCTTCGGCCGATGGGACGAGGTGCTCGCCTATCCGGCCCCGCCCCGCGAATGGCTCTACACGTCCGGTGTGTGGCGCTACGCGCGCGGTATCGCCTTCAACGCGAAGGGGCAGGCCGCCGACGCGGGCCGCGAGCTCCGCGAGCTCGAGACCATTCGCGCGGGTGTCCCGGCCGAGCGCACGGTCGCGTTCTTCTTTCGCGCGAACAACGTTCTTCAGCTCGCGGGCAACGTGCTGGCCGGCGAGATCGCGGCGAAGAGCGGCGACATCGGCACAGCCGATCGGCTCCTGCGCGCAGCGGTGGCCGAGCAGGACACCCACTGGTTCACCGAGCCGCCGCCGTGGTACTTCCCGGTGCGCCAGTCGCTCGGCGCCGTCCTGCTCCAGGCCGGGCGCGCTGCCGACGCGGAGGCCGTCTACCGCGAAGACCTGAAGCAGAATCCGGAGAACGGCTGGTCACTGTTCGGACTCGCGCAGAGCCTGAAGGCGCAGGGCAAGACGGCCGAGGCCTCGCAGGTCGAGGCGCGGTTCCAGAAGGCCTGGGCCCAGGCCGACGTGAAGCTGACAGCGTCTCGGTTCTAGCGGTGGGGAAGCCCGGAGCGCCGCCGCTCCGGGCTACGACCCTTTCTGGATGACCTCGGCCAGCTCCTGAGCCCGCCCGGCGTCGAGCGGCCGGAGTCGCTCCAGCACTCGCCGCGCGTCCTCGAGCCGGCCGAGCTTCACGTACGCCTCGCCCAGATACTCGAGCGCCTCCGGGAAGTTCGGGCGAAGCCTGAGCGCCTCGTCGTAGGCCTGCAGCGACTCCGTGTAGCGCCCCTGGTTCCTCAGCGCAAACCCGAGCTCGTTCCACGCTTCGGGGAATTCGGCGCGCTGCGCGATCGCGCCGCGGAAGGCGTCCACGGCGGTCGGCCAGTCCTGGGCGAGCCGCGCGCGCACTCCGCGATTGAACTCACTGTCGGCGCTCGGCGTGGTGACGGGCTGGCGGACCGGGTCCGCGGCCGGCGAGCTTGGCTCCGCAAACGCCGCGGGCCCCGGCGCGCCGCCGACGGCGACGATGCTCAGAACGGCGGCCAGCCGCAACGCTGCGAAAGCGGCCTCGATGATCCGCGACGAACCGCGCATGTCATCAGGATAGCGCGACCGGCGGGCCACGATCATCTCGACGGGGGGCGGCTGCCGGTCATGAGCGCTTCGACCGCCCGCAAATCAGCTTCCGTATCGACGCCGATCGTCGACGTCACGGTCTCCACGACGATGATGTCGATCCCGTTTTCCAGGAAACGGAGCTGCTCGAGCTTCTCGGTGAGCTCGAGCGGCGAGGGCGGCAGGCGATGGAAGGCGTCGAGCGCGGCCTTGCGGTAGGCGTAGAAGCCCGGGTGCTTGTAGCGCACCACGCCCATGCCGTCGCGGTCGTACGGGATCGGGTACTTCGAGAAATAAAGCGCGCGGCCGTCGACGCCGCAGACGACCTTGTTCACGTTCGGGTTGGATTGCTCCTCGGGCGCCAGGCGAATCTTGAGCGTGGTCACCGCGGTATCGGGACGCTCGCGAAACGGCCCGACCAGGAGCCGGATGTGATCCGGCGTGATCAGGGGCTCGTCGCCCTGGATGTTCACGTACACGTCGGCGGCTCGCGTCTGCGCGACCTCCCAGATCCGATCGGTGCCGGACGGGTGCTCGGCGGAGGTCATGACCGCGGGAACCCCGAACTTCGCGCAGGCGGAGACCACCTCGTCGGAATCGGTCGCCACGAGCAGCTCGGCGAGATCCGATGCGCGCCGCGCCGCCTCGAACACGTGGACGATCAGCGGCTTGCCGGCGATCTCTCGCAGGACCTTTCGGGGCAGGCGCGTCGATTGAAGCCGCGCCGGAATCACGCCGAGGACACGCAGATCGCTCACGGGAAGGCGCGCAGCGTGTTGAGCTGCGCCGCGCGCGCGTCGGCCCCGCCGGGCGCGAACGGCACGATGACCGGCTGGGTCAGGCCGGCGCGGGTGAACTCGGCGATGCGCTCCCGGCAGAAGGCGGCGGGGCCCACGACGCCGAGGCCGTCGAGGAATCGCGGTGACACCTGCTTCACAGCGCCGGCGCGGTCGCCCGCGCGCCAGGCCGCGTTCACCGCATTCACCTCGTCGGTGAAGCCGGCGTTCCGGAAGAAGCTCGCGTAGGAATCGACCGTCGCGTATCCGGTGATGTCGCGCGCCAGCGCCTCACGCGCCGCCGCCGCGTCGTCGGTGACGCAGGTGCGAATGAACGACGCGATCTCGAATCCGGCCAGCGTGCGGCCGGCCGTCCGGGCGCCCGCCTCCAGGCGCCCGATCGAGGCCGGGACGGTCTCGGGCGGGATCCAGTTCAGGACCACGCCGTCGGCGATCTCGCCGGCGAGCTCCAGCATCTCGGGCCCCAGCGCGGCCAGGACGACGCGCACCGGCTTCGCCGGCGGCGGGGCGGCGAGGCGGAAGTTCTTCACGCGGTAGAACTTGCCCTCGAAGCTCACGCGCTCGCCGGCGGCGACCATGCGGATGATCTGGACAGCCTCGCGGATCTGCTGGATCGACGGCGCGAAGGCGAGGCCGTGCCAGTCGCCGACGATGACCCGGCTCGACAGTCCGATGCCCAGCACCACGCGATCGGGAAACAGATGGTTGAGCGTCGCCGCGCTCTGGCCGAGAACGACCGGCGTGCGCGTCTGGACCGGCAGCACCGCGGAGCCGACGTGCAGCCGCTCGGTATGGCCGGCGATCGTCGCCATGAGGGTGATCGCGTCGTAGCCTCCGGCTTCGCCTGTCCATGCCATGTGGTAGCCGCGCGTCTCCGCCTCGCGAGCGACGGCGACGAACTCCGCCGCCGGTAGCGCGGCGAACGGGGCCAGGACTATACCGAGGCGGGTCTTGTCGGCTGACATGTGTGCGCTCTCGTCGGGCGCCGCGAGTATACCGCCTCAGCGGTGACCGTGATCGTGGTGGATGTCGGGGGTGTGCGGATGCTCGTGCTCCAGCGGCCCCGTCGCGTGCGGATGGTCGTGGGGCTCGGGACCTTCCCATCCGTCGTGCGCGTGCTGGTGATGCGCGTCGCGGACGTGCCGGTGGCTGTGCGTGCTCCCCTCGTGCCGGTGCCGGTGCGAGTGGCGCTCGTGCACCAGGAGCCACGTGGCCCCGGCCATGAGGGTCGCCGCGACGACAAGGCCCGCGGTCGGACGCTCGCCGAGCGCCAGGCCGCCGGCGGCGCCGAAGAAGGGCGCCGCCGCGAAGTACGCGCCGGCCCGCGCGGCGCCCAGGTCGCGCATGGCCAGGATGAACAGGACGAGGCTCGTGCCATAGCTCACAGCGCCGAGGGCCATCCCGAGCCCGATCGCTCCGGGAGCGGGCCAGGGCTCTCCGATCAGGACCGCCAGGAGCGTGTTGACGCTTCCCGCGACCAGCCCCTTGACCTCGACGATGAGCAGCGGGTCGCTGTCGGCGATCATTCGCGTCAGATTGTTGTCGAGCGCCCAGAAGAGACACGCGAGCGCGACGGCCCCGGCCGCGGTCGTGATCTCCGGGCCCTTCGATGTCCAGCCGATCGCGATGCCGCCGAGCGCCATGCCGGCGGCCGCGATGGCGACGCGCGGGCCCAGATGCTCGCCGAAGACGAGACCGGCCAGGAGAGCGGTGAACACCACCTCGAGATTGAGCAGGAGCGCCGTCTCGGTGGCGGGGCTTCGCGCGAGGCCCCAGAGAAGCAGCGGCGGCGCCAGGACGCCGCCGACCAGAACGAGCGCGGCCAGGATGCCTCGGTCGCGCGGCGTCAGCGGACGCCCGACCCTCGGGCGCCGGCGCCACACCAGACGTGTCAGCCCGAGAAACACGCCGGCGCCGAGGTAGAGGAGCCCGGCCAGAAACAGCGGCGAGACGACGTCGAGGAGCAGCTTCGAGAGCGGCGCGCTGAGCCCGAAGGCAGTCGCAGCGATCAGCGCGTTGAGGATCGGCATGGCGCTCGCGCCGCCATTGTACTCAACGGCGCCTCTCGCTAGAGTGACGCTGATGGCCTCGCCCGCCGAGCGGCCCGCCGCGCCCATTCGTGCCCCGCGCGGCACGGCCATCTCGTGCAAGGGCTGGCCGCAGGAAGCGGCGCTCCGGATGCTGATGAACAACCTCGACCCCGACGTCGCCGAGCGCTGGGAAGACCTGGTCGTCTACGGCGGGTCGGGCAAGGCGGCTCGCAGCTGGCAGGCATATCACACGATCGTGGCGACGCTCCGCCGGCTCGAGGGCGACGAGACGCTCCTCGTTCAGTCAGGAAAGCCGGTGGGCGTGTTCCGGACGCATGCCGACGCGCCGCGCGTGCTCATCGCCAACGCGCTGCTGGTGCCGGAGTGGGCCGACTGGGAGCACTTCCGCCGCTACGAGGCGATGGGGCTCACCATGTACGGCCAGATGACGGCGGGCTCCTGGATCTACATCGGCACCCAGGGGATCCTGCAGGGCACCTACGAGACGTTTGGCGCGTGCGCGCGCCAGCACTTCGGCGGCTCGCTGGCGGGCCGGCTCGTGCTCTCGGCCGGCCTCGGCGGAATGGGCGGCGCCCAGCCGCTCGCCGTCACGCTGAACGGCGGCGTCGGTCTTTTCGTCGAGGTCGACCGCGAGCGCATCGAGCGACGCCTCCGGCTCCGGTACGTCGACCGCGTTGCCGCTTCGCTTGACGAGGCGCTCGCCTGGGCGGACTCGGCGCGGGCCCGCCGCGAGCCGCTTTCGATTGCCGTCCACGGCAATGCCGCCGAGGTGCACCCGGAGCTGGCCCGGCGCGGCGTTCGATTCGACGTGGTGACCGACCAGACTGCCGCGCACGATGTGATCGGCGGCTACGTGCCGGCGGGGCTCGCGCCGGCGGACGCCGCCGCCCTGCGCGCCCGCGATCCGAAGACATATCTCGCGCGCGCCTACGAATCCATTGCCGCCCAGATGCGGGCGATGCTCGAGTTCCAGCGCGCGGGCGCGATTCTCTTCGACTACGGCAACAACTTCCGGCGCGAAGCCGAGAACGCCGGCGTCTCCGATTTCAGCTATCCCGGCTTCGTGCCTGCGTTCATCCGGCCGCTCTTCTGTGAGGGAATGGGCCCGTTCCGCTGGGTGGCGCTCTCGGGCGATCCCGAGGATATCTACGCGACCGATCGGGCGCTGATGGAGGCGATGTCCGAGAACGAGTCGCTGGTGCGCTGGCTCCGGCTGGCGCGCGAGCGCGTCAGCTTTCAGGGGCTGCCGGCGCGCATCTGCTGGCTCGGCTACGGCGACCGCGCGAAGGCCGGGAAGATCTTCAACGATCTTGTCGCGCGCGGGACCGTCAAGGCGCCCATCGTCATCGGCCGGGACCACCTCGACTCCGGCTCGGTCGCCTCGCCCAATCGCGAGACGGAATCGATGCGCGACGGCTCGGACGCGATCGCCGACTGGCCGGTCCTGAACGCGCTCCTCAACACCGCGTCGGGCGCCACGTGGGTGTCGGTGCACCATGGCGGTGGCGTCGGCATCGGCTACTCGATCCACGCCGGCATGGTCGTCGTCGCCGACGGCACGCCGGACGCGGCGCGGCGCCTCGAGCGGGTGCTGACGACCGATCCCGGCACCGGGATCATGCGGCACGCCGACGCGGGCTACCCGGAGGCCGTCGCGGCGGCGCGCCGTCACAGGCTCGATCTGCCGGGAATCACGCCGTGAGGCTCGTCCCGGATCTGATCCTGACCGAGGCGGGCTGGGTCTCGGACCGCGCGGTGTCGCTCGACGGCGGCCGGATCAGATCGATCGAACCGGTTCACCGCGAGGCACCCGGCGACGTCCGGCTGGCCCGCCGGGCGCTGGTGCCGGGGACGATCAACGCGCACTGTCACACCTTCCAGTCGCTCCTGCGCGGCCTCGGCGATGACCTCGACTTCGCCGGCTGGCGCGATCGCGTGCTCTACCCCTTCTCGGAGCGGCTCGACCGTCAGGAGATCGCGCTCGGCGCCGCGTTCGCGTTCGCCGAGATGCTACAGAGCGGCGTCACGACCTGCGTGGACTTCTTCTATCTGCAAGATGAGGACAACGCCAACGCCGAGGCCGTGATCGACGCCGCGCGCACGATCGGGATCCGCCTCGTCCTGGCGCGCGGCATGTACGACTGGGATGGCGCGCCCAAGCGCTACCGCGAGACGGTCGCGGACGCGGCGCGCCGCACGCGCGAGCTGATCGCGGCGCACCGGAACGACGAGACGACGCTGGTGCAGCCGGCACCGCACAGCCCGCACGGCGCGTCCCCCGCGATGATCCGGGCGGGGTGGGAGATCGCCGAGTCGAACGCCACGCGGTTTCACATTCACGTGGCCGAGGGCCGCTACGAGGGTGAGCGCACCCTCTCCGAGCACGGCGCCACGCCCATGCGCTATCTCGATCGCCTCGGCGTGCTGGGCCCGCGGACGATCGGCGTGCACTGCGTGTGGCTCGACGACGCGGAGGTCGAGCTGATGGGGGCCCGGCGCGCCGCGCTCGCGTACTGCCCGAGCTCCAACATGTTCCTGGGCGACGGGATCACGCGCGTGCCCGAGCTCATGCGGGCGGGGGTGCGGGTGGGGCTCGGCACCGACGGCGGCTGCACCAACAACCGCCTGTCGATCTTCGAGGAGATGCGAATGACGTCCCTGCTCCAGCGGGTGCGGCTCCTCGACGGCGCCGCGGTCGATGCGGCGACCGTGTTCGACCTCGGCACCCGGTCGGGCGCGGAAATCATGGGGCTCGACGCGGGCGTGATCGGGCCGGGCCGGCTCGCCGATCTGGTCGCGGTGAGTCTCGACGACGCCTCACTGCACCCGCCGAGCGATCTCCTGAAGTCGGTCGTCTACGCGATGTCGCCCCGCGCGGTCACGGACGTCTGGGTGCACGGGCGCCGCGTTGTCGACGGAGGCCGCCTTTCCACGATCGACGAGGGACAGCTCCTGGCGCGGGTCCGCGAGCTGACGCGGCAATGGTCGATCTAGACGGTGGGCCGCTCGCGCTCGAAGCCGTCGAGGCGGTCGCCCGGCGCGGCGAGTCTGTGGCCCTGGGGCCGGCGGCGCGCCGGGCCCTCGACGCGGGCCGCGCCTTCGTCGATCGGCTGGCGGCGGGCTCGGAGCCGATCTATGGCATCACCACCGGAGTCGGCAAGCTCAAGGACGTCGTGATTCCGCCCGGCCAGCGCGCCGACCTCCAGCGAAACCTCGTCCTGAGCCACGCCGCGGGCGTCGGCGCGCCGCTCGCGGAGCCGGACGTGCGCGCGATCATGCTCCTGCTCGCGGCATCGCTCGCGCGCGGCGCGTCCGGGGTGAGACCGGTCGTGGTCGAGACGATCGTGGCTTGCCTCAACCGGAGGGTCCATCCCGTCGTTCCCGAGCTGGGGTCGGTCGGCGCCTCCGGCGACCTCGCGCCGCTCGCCCACGTCGCGCTCTGCCTGCTCGGCGAAGGATCCGCGGGAGCCGGGGACCGCCAGGTTCCCGCCGCCGAGGCGCTGGCGCGCGCGGGGCTGGCCCCGCTCGTCCTCGAGACGAAGGAGGGGCTCGCGCTGCTCAACGGCACGCACTTGATGGCCGGCCACGGCGCGCTCACCGTGCTCGACGCCGCCCGCCTGACGCGGCTGGCCGACGTGGCCGGCGCCATGTCGCTCGAGGCGCTGATGGGCTCGAATGCCGCGTTCGATCCGCGCATTCATGCGCTCCGGCCCCATCCCGGCCAGCTCGCCGCAGCGGCAAACCTGGTACGGCTCACCGCGGACAGCGCGATCATCGCGTCGCACCGCGACTGCACGCGCGTGCAGGACGCCTACAGCCTGCGCTGCATGCCGCAGGTGCACGGCTCGGCGCGCGAGGCCGTCACCTTCGCGCGCTCGGTGATCGAGCGCGAGCTCGCCTCGGTCTCCGACAACCCGCTCCTGTTCCCGGCGGACGGCGCCGTGCTGAGCGGCGGGAACTTCCACGGCGAGGTGCTGGGGCTGGCGCTCGACACCCTCACGCTGGGGCTCACGCAGCTCGCCGGCATCAGCGAGCGGCGGATCGACCGGCTCGTGAACCCGCTGACGAACGAGGCGCTGCCGCCGTTTCTCTCGCCCCACGGCGGCGTCCACTCCGGCTACATGATCGCCCAGTACGTGGCGGCAGCGCTGGCCGCCGAGCTCCGGACGCTGGCCATGCCGGCCAGCGCGGAGTCGGTGCCGACGTCGGGTCTGCAGGAGGACTACAATTCGATGGCGGCAGGCTCGGCGCTGAAAGCCCGGCGAGCCGCGGGGCTGGCGCGGCAGGTGCTGGCGATCGAGGCCCTGCTGGCGGCGCAGGCGCTCGATTTCCGGGCCCCGCTAGCGCCGGGGCGGGGGAGCGCGGCGGCGCGGGACACGGTGCGCACCCGGGTCCCGCGGCTCGACGCGGATCGCTACCTCAAGGCCGATCTGGATGCCGCGCTGGCGCTCTGCGAGGCGGACACGATCGTGGCCGCGGTCGAGCGGGTGATCGGTCCGCTGGAGTGAGCGGGGGAGCGCGCCGGCGCGGCGGCTAGCGCTTCAGGGCGACGACGGTTCCCTCGCGGGCCTCGCCGGCGGCGTCGCCGGAACGCGCGTTCCGCATCTTGCAGTGGCCGTCGAAGAGCACGCCTTCCTCCAGCACCACCACCGGCGACTCGACGTCGCCCTGCACCTTCGCGGCGCCGCGCAGCTCGACGCGCTCGGACGCGAACACGTTGCCGATGACCTCGCCGTTGATCAGCACGATGCCCGCGCGGACGGTGGCGCTGACGACGCCCTTGTCACCGATGATCAGGCTGTCGGTGGAGGTGATCTCGCCGCGGAACTTGCCGTTGATCATGACGGTGCCGGTGAACGAGTACTTTCCCTCGATCTCCGACCCCTCGTCGATGAAGGCCGTGAGATCGCTTCCCTTGGTCGGGCGCGGGCTCTTTTTGAAGAGCATGTCGATAGGTCGCGGGCCTTTCTACCTCGGGCCGCTCAGATACGCGGCGCGGGTGTCGTCGGCCATGTAAACGGGGCGCTGGCCGTTGGACGCTTCGTTCATCTTCGTGACGTTGCCGTTGAAGAATCCGCCCTTCGAGATGACGAGCGAGTCGGTCGTGATGTTGCCGGTGACCCGGCCTGTCTCGGTGATCTCGACGTTGCCGGTCGCGATCATGTTGCCCGAGTAGTTGCCCATGATGACGGCGTCCACCGTCTGGACGTTGGCGCTGACGCTGCCCTTCTCGCCGATCACGAGCTTGCCGCCCACCGTCATCTCGCCGCCGACCTCGCACTCGACCTGGATCGAATCCGCGATGTCGAACTTGCCCTCCATGCGGGCGCGGTCGCCGACGACCGTGAGCAGCGGGACGGAGCCCGGCTTGCCGTTCGTCTCGAGCGTCTTCGAGTTGCTGAACATCGGGCACTCCTTACGCCATGAGACCGCTCGGGTGAGCGTTTGGGTGCACCTCGCTCTATCAGGCGTAGCACCCCCAATCAGAGGGAGTCAACCTTTGTGGAGGCACACTCCCGGTGGGGCATTGACCTCGGGTAGCCTCGCTCCCTAGTACCGGAAACGAGGGGCTAGAACGAGCGGATGAGGCGCTCGACCCGCTCGTCGTGGGACTGGAACGGGTCCTTGCAGAGGATGGTCTCGCGCTCCGGGTCGTTGAGCTTCAGGTAGACCCAGTCGACGCGGTAATCCTTGCCCTTCAGGTTCGCCTGGCGGATGAACTCGCCGCGCAGGCGCGCGCGGGTGGTCTGCGGCGGCACGTGCTTGGCCTGCTCGATGGTGTCGTCGTCGGTGATCCGGTCCACGTGGTCGTTGTTGGTCAGGCGGTAGTAGACGCCCTTGTCGGGACGGATGTCGTGGTACTGGAGATCGAGCAGCGACACCTTGGGATCCCGCCAGGAGAGACGGTGGCGGTTCATGAAGTTGTCGATGAGCTGCCGCTTGATGACCCAGTCGAGCTCGCGGCTGAGCTGCATCGGGTCCGACTCGAGCTTGGTGAGGACGTCGGTCCAGCGGGCGAGGACGTCCCTGGTGGTGTTGTCGGCGTTGATCGAGTTGACGTAACGCGTGGCGTACTCGAGGTACTCGAGCTGCATCTGCAGCGCCGTGATCGAGCGGCCGTCCTTCAGCTTGATCGCCTCGCGCAGCGTCGGATCATGAGAAATATCGCGGATGGCCTGCACCGGCGACTGCAGCGAGTAATCGCGATCGAAGAACCCGTCTTCGATCATATCCAGGACGAGCGCGGTGGTCCCGATCTTCAGATAGGTCGCGACCTCCGACATGTTCGAGTCGCCCACGATGACGTGCAGGCGCCGGTACCGCTCGGCGTCGGCGTGCGGCTCGTCACGCGTGTTGATGATCGACCGCGATGACGTCGTGGCGCCGGAGATCTCCTGGCAGATGTGCTGCGCGCGCTGCGACAGGCAGTAGTGGAAGCCCCGCGGCGTCTGCAGCACCTTGCCCGCGCCGGCGAAGATCTGCCGGGTGACGAAGAACGGAATGAGCGCTTCGGCCAGGCGCTGGAACGACACGTCGCGCGAGACCAGGTAGTTCTCGTGACAGCCGTAGGAGTTGCCGGCCGAGTCGGTGTTGTTCTTGAAGAGCAGGATGTTGCCGGAGATCCCGTCCTCCCGCAGCCGCTTCTCGGCCTGGTGCAGGAGGTCCTCGACGATGCGCTCCCCGGCCTTGTCGTGGACGACCAGGTCGGCGACATCGTCGCACTCCGGGGTCGCGTACTCCGGGTGGAAGCCGGTGTCGAGATAGAGCCGCGCCCCATTCTCGAGAAACACGTTCGCGTTGCGGGCGCCCGGGATGACCTTCTCGAAGAGATAGCGCGCCACGTTGTCGGGCGACAGGCGGCGCTGGCCGTTCAGGGTGCAGGTGAGACCGTACTCGTTCTCGAGGCCGAAGATCCGACGCTTCATGGGCCTGTCACCTGCCCAAGACTAACACGGCTTACTTCGCCGTGCCCAGGAGTTGACCGAGGGCCTCCATGGGGATCCGGCGGAACTTCCGCCGCGCCTTGGTCCGGTCCAGGACCGCGACCTCGAGGTCGCGCTCGCTGAGCGTCTTGTTCTGGGTGACCGTGAGGGCGCGGACGCCGAGCTGCAGGGCGTCACCGAGGCTCATGGCTTCCTTGTAATGCTCCTTGAGGAAGCGTCGGATCTCGTCGGACTGGCCGCCCATCGCCGCGTAGTTCCGCTCGTCCTCGATCGTGCCGTCGTAGAGGATGTGGTACATCTCGCTCTTCATGCCGTTGGCGTCGCCCACCTCGGCCACCAGCACCTCGACCTCGAACGGCTTGATGTCCTGCGTGAAGATGTTGCCGAGCGCCTGCGAGTAGGCGTTGGCCAGCGCCTTGGACGTCACGTCGCCGCGGCTGTAGGAGTAGC
>DASRIY010000078.1:0-9085 GCA_035649755.1 Candidatus Methylomirabilota bacterium | reverse complement strand
GCGCGGATCTGGGGCGCGCCGTCATCGGCGCGCCCCTCAGACGGGGGCGCGCCCCGCTCGTCGATTGGCCCGGGGCCGTCGGGCGGCTCGAAGAACCCGTCGATCATCGCGCGGAGCTCGCTCCCCTCGCCGGCGTACGCGGAGCCGGCGTGGGTCGCCGGCCGGATCGGGGCCGCCAGAAAGCCGGCGTCGATAGCGGCACGGCGCTCGGCGAAGCCCGGGCTGTCGAGGAAGCCCTGCTGGTCGAGAGTCTCGGCGATCTCGGCGATCTGGCGCCGCTCGACGAGCTGGCCGTGGCGGCGCATCACGCTCTCCTGGATGTCGGCGATCGTGTGCTCGCCGTCGAAGAGCGAGACGATGTCGAGCAGCGGCCCGTGCAGGAGCGCGATCGCCGGGGTGTAGCCGGCCGGATCGCGCAGCGCCACGCACTGCCGGCCCTCGTGCTCGACCGGAAACGCCTCGACCCGGCGCAGGCGCGGCGCGTCGCTCATGTCCCGAGATAGGTCAAGGCCGAGGCGACGTAGATCTTCGCCGCGTCGACCAGCTCGGCGACCTCGACGTACTCGTCGGCCTGATGGGGAATCAGCCGGCCTCCCGGTCCGCAGGTGACGATGGGGATGCCGAGCTGCATCCGGAGAATGGTCCCGTCGGTCGAGCCCGGCACGCCGCCGAAGACCGCGCGTCGTCCCGTCGCCCGGCGGACGCCCGCCACGACCGCGCGCACGAGCGGCTCGCTCCGCTCGATTTTCGTCGCCAGACGGAAGCCGCTCACCGGCTCCCACTCCACGACGGTCCCAGGGCATCGCGCCATCACGCGGCGGCACACGGCGTCGATCTCGCTGGCTACCGCCGCCTCGTCCGGTCCAGCGGTGAGCCGGATATCCAGGAGTGCGCGAACGCGCGAGGGGATGACGTTGGCCTGCTCGACCCCCTGCACGGGCGCCCTCACGACGGTGGGTGTCACCGTCGGCGGGCGCAGATGAGGACTCCGGTGGCAGAGCTTGCGGAAGCGGCGCTCGAGCCCGGGCACCTCACGGAGCAGCGCACCGAGCGCGGTGATGGGATTCACGCCGGCCTCGGGTATCGCCCCGTGCGCCATGCGGCCGCGGATGGCGACGCGCGCCCAGACGACGCCGCGCTGCTCCAGACACACCTCGTTCTGCTCGGGCTCGCAGACGATGGCCGCGGTCAGCGAGCGGCCGATCGCAGTCGTGCAGAGGTGCTTGACCCCGATCATCTCCCCTTCCTCGTCGACCAGCGCGCCGAGCACGAGCCGCCCGCCGAGCGCCGCGCCGCTGCGCTTGATGGCGGCCGCCGCGATCATCATCGCCGCGACTCCGCTCTTCATGTCGGCGGCGCCGCGTCCGTAGATGCGTCCGTCGACCAACTCGGCGGCGAAGGGCGCATGCGTCCACTCGGCCGGATCGCCCTCGGTAACGACGTCGGTGTGGCCTTCCAGCAGGAGGCAGCGTTCGCCCCTCGCCTCGCCCAGCCAGGCCAGCACGTTGGGGCGACCGGGCGCGACTTCCTGCACCTCGAGGTCGAACCCCTCCTTGGTGAGCCAGGCTTCGATGTAGCGCGCGACGGCGGCTTCGGTGGCGGTCGGATCTCCCGGACGGACGACGCTCGGAATACGGACGAGCTCGCGGGTAAGCTCGATCAGCTCCGCTTCGTCGATCGAGGCCAGCGCGGTCTTGATCTCCGCGACGCCGCCGCGGGCCACGCGGGACTACTCGTGCGGAAAGGACAGGATGATGGAGTCGAGCCGGATGACGCGATACTCCTCGCCAGCGATGTAGAAGTAGTGGCCTTCCACCTCTTCGGCCGACTCTTCGAACGCCACCACGACCTTGAGCTCGGGCATCTCGCGGAACGCGTTGGCGCCCTCGTCGAATCCGTCGCCGCGCGCGATCACCTCGCCGTAGCGGATCGGCGAGCCTTTCGGACAGTGCACGCGAACGTCGGCGGGGCCCTCGACCATCAGACGCACCAGGAGATTGATTCCGTAAACCTGGATGGGGATGGGAGGTGTCATCGAAGCCAATATACCATGGGGTTCGGGGACTTCCGCGGCAGAGGCGCGGCGCTCCGGCGCGTCAGGTGTCGCGCTCCTCGCGCGACGGCGCGCTCTCCAGCGGCGGCTGCACCGGATATTCGGGCGCCGCGATCTCGCGCGGGGCCTGATCGATGGGTTCGAGCGCCGGCGCTTCCTCGGCCGGCGTCGCGGCCAGGTCGCGAAGCCGCCGCGCGGCCGGCAGGACGCGCGATTCCAGCGAGCCCACCGCCTGGTTGTAGGCATTGGTGGCGCGCCCGAGCGCTCCGCCGACGTCGGCGAAGTAGCGGAGGAACGTCGCCACGCGCTTGTAGAGCTCGCGCCCCTCGGCGGTCACCTGCTGAGCGTCCGCGGCCAGCCGCTCCTCCCGCCAGCCGAGCTCGACGGCGCGGAGCAGCGCGACCAACGTCATTGGCGACGCGATCGCCACCCGCCGTCCCATCGCGTCCTCGATCAGCGCGGGATCGGCCTCGGCCGCCGCGCCGAAGAACGATTCGCCCGGCATGAAGAGAACGATGAGATCGATCGCCTCGTCGAGCGGCTCCCAGTAGCTCTTGTTCGCGAGCGCCAGCACGTGAGCGCGCACCTGCTGCGCATGCCGCTCGAGCGCGGCGCGGCGCTGGTCGGGTGTGGGCGCCTCTATCGCCTCGAGATACCCGGTGAGCGGCACCTTGGCGTCCACGACGATCTGCCGGCGGCGCGGGAGATGTACCACCATGTCCGGCCGCCGCCGGCGCCCCTCGCTCTCGGTCGTCACCTGCTCGATGAAGTCGCAATGCGCGCTCATGCCGGCCAGCTCGGCGACCCGGCGCAGCGTCAGCTCGCCCCAGCGCCCGCGGGCCTGCGGCGTGCGAATGGCCGTCACCAGACTGCCGGCCTGCTCGCTGAGCGCCCGTACCTGCGCCTCGAGGCTCGCGTAGGCGCCCACACGCGTTTTCTCCACCTCGCGCACGTGCTCCTCGTAGCGGGTCAGCGCCTCCTGCAGCGGACGGATGCTGGTGTCGATCTCCTTCTGGCGCTGGCCCAGGCGCTCCTCGGCGAGCGCCAGAAACTCGTCGTTGCTGCGACGGAGCGCTTCACCGCTGAGCGCGGTGAAGGTGTCGCGGAGCGAGGCCTCGGCTTCCTCGAGCAGACGCCGCTGCTCGTCGAAGTTCTGGCGCTCCGACGCCAGGCGCGTCTCGGCCTGAGTTCGCCGCTCCTGCTCGGCGGCGAGGTCGCGCCGAAGGCCGATCACCTCCTGCGTACGCTCGGTGAGCTGGCGGCGGCGCTCGCCGTCCAGCGTTTCGAGCTCCTTGATGCGCGCGTCGAGCTCGCGCCGCCGGGCGCGGGCGCGCGCGTCGAAGTGTGCGCGCGCGACCAGCCAGGCGAAGACGGCGCCCAGGACGAGGCCGATCGCCACCAGCGTGGGCTCAGGCACGGCGGCCTTTCCAGTGCCGGCATACCGGCTTGAAGCCGCACGGCGCGCAGACGCGAGCGTCGCGGCGATCGAGGCAGTCGCCCGACATCCGCTTGTGGCAGAGCGCGAAGTCGAACTTCACCGGGTCGGCCGCGTCGACCTGGGCGAGCCTCGCGGTGATCTCCTCGGCCATCTTCCAGTTGCGCGAGCGGCGGCGCGTGAGGCCGATCGACCGGCTGATGTTCTCGACGTGCGTGTCGACCGGCATCAGGAGCCGCGCCGGCGAGATCGAGGTCCAGAGGCCAAAGTCCGGTGATTCGCGGCGGACCATCCAGCGCAGGAAGAGCTGCAGCCGCTTGCAGGGCCCGCCGGCCGAGGGAAGCGGAAAGAGGTGGCGATAGCCCCGCGAGATCCGGCCGCGCGGGAAGACCTCGCGCAGGTCGGCTTCGAGGAACGCCCGCGCGAATCGCTCGAGCGCCGGACCGATCGGGCCGGCGGCGGCAACGTCTCCGGCTAGAAAGCACTTCTCGAGCGTCCCGTGCCGGAGAAGGAGATCGCGGCCGGCGACGCAGAACGCGACCAGATCGCGCGGCCGGTTGAAGCGATACCAGAAGCTCCGGAAGGCGACCGCGTCGCGGCGCGCGTCGAATCTCCGCACGAACTCCGCCGGCGACGGTCCCATCGATTGCAGCACGATCTCCAGCTGCCGGCTGAACAGGTCGACACGCCCGTAGGCGAGGCACGCCGTGAGCAAGCCGACGATCTCGCGGTCGCGGGGATCGGGATAGCGAAGGGGGAACCGGATGGCATCGAGCTCGACGCGGGCGCCGTAGTCGAACTCGCGATAGAGGCGCTCGAGCGGCTGCTGCAGACCTTGCGCTGCCGTCATTCCACTGCCTCGGGCATGATAGCATGCGGCCACCATGGACGTGGGCATCGTCGGTCTCGGCGCGATCGGCCGTCAGCTCTGCAAGGCGCTCGATGACGGGATCCCCGGGCTCCGCCTGGCCGGCGCCACCGCGCGTGACCGCGCGAAGGCGACGGACTTTCTCAAGAGCCTCGGCTCCCCGGCGCCGTTCCTCACGCTGGACGAGCTCATCGCGGCCTCGGGCCTCATCGTGGAGGCGTCCACCCAGCAGCACCTCCAGGAGATCGCGCCCAAGGCCCTCGGGGCCGGCCGCGATCTCGTGGTGCTCTCCTGCGGCGGGCTCCTGGGCCGGCAGGACTGGATCGATCTCGCCGCGGCGAATCGGTGCCGGATCATCGTGCCCTCGGCGGCCATCGCCGGCCTCGACGGCGTGAAGGGCGCGCGGGTCGGGGCGATCAGCTCGGTCACCATGGAGAGCCGCAAGCCGCCGCGCGGGCTCGCGGGCGCGCCGTGGATCGAGCAGCAGAAGATCGACCTGGGCGCGATCACGAAGGAGACGCTGATCTTCGAGGGGCCGGCGACCGAGGCGTGCCGGGCATTTCCGGCGAACGTGAACGTCGTGGCGGCGCTGTCGCTCGCCGGCATCGGCCCGGAGAAAACGCGCATCAAGATCTTCGCGTCGCCCGAGTTCCCTCTGAACCGCCACCGCATCGTTGTGCAGGGCGAGTTCGGACGGCTCGTGATCGAGGTCGAGAACGTCCCGTCGGAGAACCCGCGAACCGGCAAGCTCTCGTACCTGTCCACCATCGCGCTGCTCCGGGAGTTGGGCGCACCCCTCCGCGTCGGCACCTGACGGCGCGCAGTCCATCCTCAGGGACGAGATAAAGAAGGGCGTCAAGATCGCGGCTCCTCGCGCCCCCGCTACTTGACACTCCCGGCGGTGAGCCCGGCGACCAGGTGACGCTCGATCAGGGCGAAGAGCGCCACCACGGGCACGATCGCGATCACCGACGCGGCGAAGAGCGAGTTCCAGTGCTGGACGTACGCCGTGACGTAGGACGTGACCCCGACCGTCAGGGGCTTTGTGTCGGGATCGGTCATCAGCGTAAGCGCCACGATGTACTCGTTCCACGCCGCGATGAAGCTGAAGATCAGGGCCGTCACGACGCCCGGCCGTGACAGGGGCAGCACGATCGTCCAGAGGACCCGCAGCCGACCGCACCCGTCGACAGCGGCCGCTTCCTCGATCTCACGCGGGATCGACGCGAAGAAGGCCCGCAGGATCCAGACCGCGAACGCGAGATTGAAGGCCGCGTTGGTGAGGATGAGCGCCGCGTAGGTGTTGATGAGGTCGAGCTCGAAGAACTCCCGGTGGAGCCCGACCACCAGCGCGGTCGGCGAGAACATCTGGGTGACGAGCACCAGGAACAAGAACGCCTGCCGCCCGCGGAACCGGTGGCGGGCCGTGTAGTACGCGGCCGGCACGGCGGCGAGGAGCACGATGGCCGTCGAGGCGCAGGCGACGACCAGCGACACCCGCAGCCACGTCAGGAAGTCGGGATCGCGCAGCACGCCGGTGAAGCTCTCCCAGTGCCAGAGAACCGGCGTCAGGCGCGGCGGGGAATTCCTGAGCTCAGCGGCCGGCTTCAGCGCGGTGAGCAGCATCACCAGGTAGGGCGACAGCACCAGCAGCGTCACCAGGAGCCCCGCGAGGGCCAGTCCCGCGCGCCCGGCACCCCGCATCACGGCTCCGCCTCGCGCCAGCGCACCGTGCGCAGATAGACGACCACGGCGAGCAGGATCGAGAGCACGTTGACCACGCCCAGGGCCGCCGCGAGCCCGACGTCGCGCAGCGAGCTCTTGAAGGCGATCTTGTACATGTAGGTGATCATCGTGTCGTGGCCGAAGCCCGGGTTGCGGTCGTTGAGCGTCCACACGATCGGGAACGAGTTGAAGACGTAGACGATGTTCAGCACGGCGGCCACCAGGAGGGCGGGCCGCAGCAGCGGCAGCGTCACCGACCGGTACGTCCGCCACGCCGACGCTCCGTCGACGCGGGCCGCCTCGTAGACGTCCGGGGAGATCGCCTGCAGGCCGGCCAGCAGGACGTACGTCGTGAACGGCAGGGAGACGAAGACGCCGACCGCGATCATCGCGCCCATGACCGTCGAGTCGTCGCCCAGCCAGTCCACGGGGTGGCTCAGAAGGCCCAGCGCCCCGAGCGCCGGGTTGAGGATCCCGAAGTAGTAGTCGTAGATCCACGCGAAGAGCTTCGACGTCATGATGACCGACGCCGCCCACGGCACGATGAGCGCCCAGCGCACGAGCGTCCGGCCCGGAAAGCGCGCGCCGAGAAGCTGCGCCAGCCCCAGCGACAGGACGATCGTCACGAGGACGACGACGCCCACCCAGACCAGCGTGTTCGTCACGACCATTGCCAGCGGCTCCTGACGGAGGAGCTTCGCGTAGTTCTGGAGGCCGACGAACCCTTGGGAGAGGCCGGTGACCGAGAACTGCCAGAAAGACGCGCGGAGGAGCTGGGCCGCCGGATAGAGCACGACCCCGACGATCAGCGCGAGGCTCGGCCCGAGCCAGAGGAGCGCCTGCCATCCGGTCCCTCGCCTCGGACGGCGAGGACCGCTCACCGTCAGCGACCGCCCGCGGCGACGGCGTTCTGCTGGAGCCGATCGAGGACTTGCCGGGGGTTCCCGCCGGGCTGTACGGCGAGCCCGATGCTCTGCTGGACGTCGAGCTTGACCTTGTCCCACGCGGGATCGGTGGTCGGGGCGAGCTTCGCGCCCGGGAGGGCGTCGAGGTACGGCTTGAGCCCCGCGTCGGAACGCATCTGCTCGAGGCCCGATCTGGTCACCGGCAGGAAACCCTCCGCGCGGATCCAGCGCGTGATGGTCTCGGGCTGGTAGTAGAGGTCGAGGAACGTCCTGACCGCGTCCGCGTTGCCCGCCTTCTTGAACGCCATCAGATAGTCCTCGACGGCGAGCGTCACGGCGGCGCCGATGTTCGTGGGCATCTCCGCCACGCCGTACTTCACCTTGCCCTCGGCGTCGAGCTGCCTGGCCAGCGGGCTGAACCCCATGACCATGGCGACCTTGCCGTCCTTGAACAGCTGGAAGGCGCCGTCGGTGCGGTTGGTCTTGCCCGGGTTGACCTGGGTCACCTTGTGCTTGTTGGCCAGGTCGGCGAGGAACGTGAGCGTGTGGACGTTCTTGTCGCTGTTGATCGCCCACGCGTCGCCGGACTTCCAGTCGCCGCCGTTGTTCCACATCCAGATGGCCCACTCGGCCTGGGCCTCCTCGGGGCCCAGGGGCAGCGCGTAGCCGATCGTGTCGGGACCGAGCGCCCGGACCTTTCGCGCCGCAGTGACGAGCTCGTCCCAGGTCCGGGGCGGCGCGGCGACCTCGGCGCGCGCGAGCAGGTCCTTGTTGTAGAAGAAGGCCCGGGCGCTCGAGAGGATCGGAAAGCCGTAGAGCTTGCCCTGGTACTCCCCGCCTCGGACGAACGCGGGCAGGAAGTCCTCACGCGTCCGGGGCGAGAGGACCTCGTCAGCCGGGTGGAGCAGGCCGTCCTTCGCGTAGCTGGAGAACGCGTTCAGGTTCAGCACGTCCGGCGGCTGGTTGTTCTGGATCATCGTGGTCACCTGCTGGTCAATCGAGTTCCAGTCGACGACCTGCAGTTCCACCTTGATGCCGGTCTGCTTCGTGTACGTCTCGGACAGGGACTGCCAGAACGGGCGTGTGTGGTCCTTGCTGTAGTCGGCGATGACGACCTTGATCGAGGTGACCGGTCCACTCTTTGTGGTGGTTCCCTGGTCGCAGGCGACAGCGAGCAGCGCCGCGACCGCGCTCAGCCACAGATGCGCCAGTCGTCGTTGCACCGAAGGCCTCCCTCTGCCGGTATGACTCTGACACGTGAGTCGACAACTTGGTATGGGGTTTCGATTTCCGGTCGATTGAGCGGGGCAGCACATTTACAACGCAGATGGTTTCCGCAATCGATCATCTAGCGGATTCCGGAAGTAACTGAATTCGCTGGTAGAAACGCTTATTGACGGGCTACAGTGATTAGGTGAGTGTAATGCCGAGTCGGCGAAGAGAACGCGCCGACCTCCATTGGCTCGTGATCTCGAGTGGCAGCTTCGCAGTCGCTCTGGTGCTGTCACTTACGGGCGTGACTACCCAGTTGATCGATGCCGGGATCCACCTCGATGTGAGCGCGATCGCATTCTTGAATCGATTGGCCCGCCGTTCCCGAACCGTCGACGCATTGATATGGCAAATCTGGACTACGGCTGCGTTGCAAGGCGGCGTAGTGGTGGCTCTGGTTTGGGGAGCATGGTTTTCGCGGAGCGAGGAATTCGGCGGTCGGCCCAAGCGTGCAACGCTGTTGTCGTCGTTCATCGGAATGTACGTCTGCCTTCTCGTGACGCTCGTCCTTCGCGCGGCTCTTCCGTTCCGATTGAGACCGGCCAACGACTTCTCGATCTTTCATCAAATGCCGTATCTACCCGATGGCACGAGCCTCGTGCACCACGCAACCTCATTCCCCAGCGGGCATGCAGCCGTGGTGTTCTCTCTCGCAGTTGGGCTCGGACTCGTTTCTCGGAGGCTGGGACTTTTGGCGGCTCTCCATGGTCTGTTTGTCGTGTGCCTGCCACGACTCTACTTTGGGCGCCACTTTGCGACTGACATCTTGGCGGGTGCTGCACTAGCTGTGGCAATCGTTCCGTCGGTCAACACGATTCTATGCAGAA
>DASRIY010000077.1:0-21232 GCA_035649755.1 Candidatus Methylomirabilota bacterium | reverse complement strand
GGACATGTGGACGTCGGTGGCGCGCGAGCAGGGCAAGCTGATGGGACTCACGGCCGAGGAGTTCACTCGCCAGCGGGCCTCCCAGGTGCCGCTCGGACGAATGGAGCGTCCCGAGGACGTCGCGCACGTGATCGGCTTCCTAGTCTCCAGCAAATCGGGCTACATGACGGGCCAGGCGCTGAGCGTCGACGGCGGCCTCGTCATGCACTGACCGGCATCGGCGAATCTCGCGCTGGATAGCGTCCGGTAGTTTCTGCGTTCGGCCGAGTAAAGTTTTCCGCGTGTAACTCTTGCTCGCAGGCGGGTATTTCAGGGCGTCCCTGTGCCCTGAACACGCCCCGCGCGCGCCTTGCCTCCCTCGAATGACGGGGATTTCGCGGCGCCCGCCCACTGGCACGCCGGATGCTCTCTCGCTCACGCGTTACGAACGCACCGCAGGAGGCAACGATGCGACTCAGAGAATTGCTCGTGACCGTAGGCGTGGGCTTCGCGATGATCGCGCTGCCGCTGGGCTGGGCGGGCGCCAATCACGTCAAGATCGAGGGAAGCACGCAGGCGCCGACGCAGGTCTATCAGGTCCCGGCGCCGGCGGCGACGATCCACGCCGATCACATCAAGGCGCAACGGATCAGCGCCAACACCATCTACGCCAACAAGATCGACGCCGACAACGTCCAGGGCCAGATCCATCAGTCGAAGGACGTCAAGGTGGGCGACACGAAGGGCAAGATCGAGGCGCCCGACGTGACGGCCTCGGTCATCTACGCCGACGAGATCTCGGCGAATTCCATCGTGGCGCAGAACATCTACGTCCGGGACCTGCGCCGGCCGTGATCACGGGCGCGATCGCAGCTCCCCTCACCTGAGCGTCGATGGCAGAACGCGTTCACATCGTCGTCACTTCCGGCTCGGGCAATGGTGGCGGGTTGGCCATCGCGCGTGACGTCCGCAAGCGACTCGAGAAGGAAGGTTACGCGGCGCGCGTGCAGATGTTTCGCGGCCTGGGCGAGCTCGTGAAGTGGACGAGGACAGCTCCCGCGACTTTCTCGCATCTCGTCGCGGTTGGCGGGGACGCGACGATGAGCGCGGTAGCCGAGGCCGCGATCAGATTGTCCGTGCCCTTCCTGCCGGTACCGTCGGGCTTCGGCAACCTGTTCACGAGCGCCTTCGAGCATCCCGGCGAGCCCGAGCAAGTCGTCGAGCTCCTGGGCCGCGGTGATCTGGTGTGGAGCGACGTGGGCGTCGTCGGCACCGAGATATTCCTCTCTCACCAGAGCTATGGCTATGTGGCGCGGATCCAGGAAGGCGTCGAGCAGCTGCACCGGCCCCGGCAGCGCTACTTGCGCCTTCTCTCGTACTATCGGATGGCGGCCACGCAGCTATCCGACGACAGGCTCGACACGATTCAGCTCGAGATCGACGGCCGAGCGATACCGGGCAAGGCCGGCCTCGTCACCATCGCGAACGTCGAGACGTATCGAGGCTTCTTGAGCCTTACGCCGACCGCCTCGCCGGTGGACGGCGTCTTCGACGTGTGCGTGATTCCCTCGGCCACGCAGGCGCGCATGCTCGCGCAGCTCCTCAAGGTCGTGCTCGACATGCCGGGCTGCCGCGACGAAATCGGCCTCTACCGCGCCCGTCACGTCCGCGTGCGCGTCAATCGGCGCCGGCCCGAGGACGTGCGCGTCCTGCCGAGTGCGCTGCCGCTTCTGGTTCCGCCGGGAAGCCTCGAACGGCTGAAGGCGCGTCAGGCTGCGGCGCAGGCGATCACGCCGGTCAGGCCGGGGCCTCCGGAGCGAGCCGCATCCGAGCCCGCGCCAGTATCAAGACGAGCACGCCCAGCGCGATCCACACCACCTGGCGTAGTCGCTTGATCACGCTGAAGGCCAGCCCGGCCTGGGACCCGAAACCGAGCGCCGCGAAGGCGACGGTGTTGGCGCCTTCGAGCGCGCCGAGGCTACCCGGAACGAAGAACGTGGCGAAGCGCACGGCGGAGCCGAGCGTCTCGATGACCAGCGCCGTGCTGAGCGAGGCCGGGATCTGAAGTACTTTCAGGAATAGCCAGGTCTCGAGCACGCCCATGAACCAGCCGAGCAGGTGGAAGCCTACGGAGAGCCCGAACCGCCGCCATTCTCGGCGATAGAAGCTCTGCAACGTGCGATCGAGATTCTCGGCTGCGGCCAGCGCCTGCAGCTTCTTGAATCGCCCGAGCAGGCGCGCCCCGCGACTCAATAGTCCGGCGACCTGCACAGCCAGAAAGCCGCCGGCGCCGATCAGCTCGGCCACCAGGAGCCAGAGCATCGCGCGCGTGAGCCGCGCGTCGATCGCCAGCGCGAGCGCGGCTACCACGCCGGCGAGCAGGAAGAGCGCTTGCGAGAGCGTGAGGGTGGTTCTGGCGATGAGCACCGACGCGACGCTCTCCTGATAGGGGACCTGCGGCCGCAGCAGCCACACCTTGACGGCGTCGCCGCCGATCGGCGCCACCCCCGTCATCACATTGAGCGCCTCCCCCGCCATCCGCGCGGCCACCAGCCGCAAGAACGGCACGCGATCGAATGCGAAGGCGTAGCGCCAGCCGAGCGTATCGACGGCCATGATCAGCGCGAACGGCAGGCAGACCAGGAGCGAGCTCCAGCCGAGCGCGCGCGCGGCCGCGCCCAGGGCTTCGTCGGTCCCCACGCGGGCGACGAGGACGACGATGATCGCGAGACCGACGAAGAGAGCCAGCGGACGGAAGAGACGCACGAAGCTAAGAGGTAGCAACAGCGGTGCCACACCTGGCGCGGGAGTAGACATCCATGCCATACTGGCGCGGTGCAACACGGGTCTGCGCGATCGGGTTATCTGCGATGCGCTCCAGGCCTGTCAATCGTGTTGCTCGCCAGTTTCCTGGCGCTCGCGCTGATCTCCGCCAGCCAGCAATTTTTTGAAGTCGATCACCGCGTGCGGGCCCTGGTTCAGGTGTCCAGGCTTCCGTGGCTCGATATCGTGATGCGCACGGTGTCAGGCCTCGGCGAGAACTACGGGCTCATCCCGCTGATCGGGCTCGGCAGCGCGCTCCTCTGGCGTCCAAGCCGGCGCTGGGCCGTCACCCTGCCGCTCCTGATGGCGGGGACGGGCGCGCTTCAGCTCATCGCGAAGTGGGCGGTCGACCGCCCCCGCCCCAATCTCGCGGCGTGGGGCTTCCCCAGCGGCCACGTGCTGAGCCTGGTCGTGTACTTCGGGTTGATGATGTATCTCCTGGCCATCTCGACCACGGCGCGGTCGCGCCGGCGGCTCGGATACGCCGGGTGTGTCGCGATCGTGCTCACAGTGGCGTTCAGCCGTCTGTATCTCGAGATGCACTGGGCGTCGGACGTGGCCGGCGGATTCACGCTGGGCCTCGCTTACTTGTTGTTGACGATCTGGCTGGTCGAGAGCATCGCAGCACGCCGCGACGCGGGCACGCGCTCAGAAGCGCAGGTTGATCTTGCCGACGACCAGCCAGCTGTTGGCGATGTCGATCCGGTTGTCATCTCGGTCTGAATAGCCCTCGCCCTCGAACCAGAAGCGATTGAACGCGTAGCCGCCCGTCACTTCGAAGCCGATGTGTTGCAGATCGAACCGGACGCCGGCGTAGGCTCGCATCTCACGATAGAAGAGCTTGTCCGGCTTCTCGATGCGGTCCGCGCGGTAGTAGTGGTCGCTGTCCCACTGCCATCCGACGTAGGCGCGTAGCGGCCGGAAGATCTCCCAGGTAGCGCGCGTGCGCACCGTCCAGAACGGATAGTACTCGAGGTCGATGGTGACTTTCTCGACCGGCTTGATCTGGATCATCGAGAATGGAAAGCCGATGACCGCCGTGAACCAGTCCGACGGCACCCAGGCGTACGCAACGCCTGGTATCGGCACATTCTCGCCGAAGATGGTCTCGTCGGTCGCATAGATCAGCGTAAAAATCCACGAATTGCGCTCGCCCTGAGGGACGCGGAGCATGGCCGCGAATCGGAGATACATCACGTCCCAGCTGCTGAAGGGCTTGTCGCTGGCGGAGCCGAGGGTCAGCGCCGCGCCGGCCGTCCAGGAATTGTCGAACTTGTGTCGGTAGCTGAGGCCGGCGCTCACGTCCCAGAGCTCGCTCGGAAAACGACCGCCGGTGTCGGGGAAGATGGCGGTCGTATCGATGTCCAGAAAGAGCCCCTTCGCGGCGAGCGCAAATTCGTCCTTCGAGTCTTGATACAACGGCATGAACATGTTCACGCGGTGTTCCATCCAGCCGAAGTGCGCCTCTTGGTTGTCGACAGCGCGGTCGGGATAGTACGTGAGCCGGTAGTCGGCCCGCGGGATCTGCTTTCCCATCTCCGGGTTGAGCCACATCTGCAGCTCGGCCTGGGCCGCGACCGGATCCGGGCGGGTCGTCAACAGGACTACCGCAATGATCAGCACCGCGATGAGCCGAACCGGCGGCATCCCAGACGGACCCTTCCGGAGCTTGTGCCGGAGAAGGTTCCGGAGCACCGGTTGGTCCATCTTCAACCCACTTTCGACCCGCGAGCACGTGCAGTCCATCGGGTGATTCCCTCGTGCGGCGAGACAGGAAACCCTTCTGTCTCAGAAATCCTATGCGCTGTGGCAGAAAATACCCGCCGAATTTTCGCGCCACGCGGTAACGCCGCGACTTCGTGCGCGTAGCCCGCATGGCAGACCGCTTGCTGTTGAGACCAGCGGGGCCCGTTCGCCCGCAGTCGGATCGGGGAATTCGCAGGCGCCCGGGCCGGAGGAGGAGTGATGATGATTCGAGAGTTCGGACTCGCCGCCGGGCTGTTGGCAATCGTCGCCGCCGCCGGCTGCGCGTCGCTCACCAAGCCCAGCCGGGGCGTGGTGCCGACCGCCGCCAGCTCATCCCTCGAAGGCGTCTCGTCCCTCGAAGGAATCTGGGAGGGGCAGGTCTGGGAGAACCCGAGCGACTACCGCCAGGGCGTGCAGAACATCAGGGTCGACATCTCCCGAACGGGCTCCTGGACGGCGACGACCAAAGGAGCGGAGTGCGCGCGCGGCGAGGCGTCGGTGCGCGCCGATCTCGTGATCCTGCGCAGTCGTGCCGAGGCCGGTCCACCCTGCCTTCCCTATTCGCTCCGGCTGGCCCGCGGGCACATGTGGGGAGAATTCGGCGCGGGCTTCAAGCAGCGCGCAGCCACCGCGATGGTTGATATGGTCCGCGTTCGCGAACGCCCCCCGGAATCGGCGAGCGCGCCGAGCGCGCGCTGACTCAGCGAAGCGGTACGACCGTCCTGGCGCGCCGCAGCCGGAGCAGCCAGAAGAGCGCGGCGGCGATGACCACGACCGCGGCGATCAAACCGACGCGGCCCACCCACCGCTCCGCGATCCACCACGACTCTCCGACGAAATAGCCGACCAGCACGAAGACGCACGCCCACGCGCCCGCGCCGGCGACGTTGAAGAACAGGAACTGCCGGTACGGCATGCGGGCGGCGCCGGCCACGAAGGGCGCGAACGCGCGCACGAATCCGACGAAGCGCGCCAGGAAGATCGTGACTCCCCCGTATCGGGCGAATAGCGCCTCGATCCGGGCCAGGCGCGATTCGCCGAAGCCGAACCGGGCGCCGTGGCGCACGAGCCAGGCACGGCCGAGCCGTCGCCCCATCTCGTAGCCGATCGAATCGCCGGCGATGGCGCCGAGCGCGGCCGCGACGATCGTCGGCGCCAGATCGAGCGCACCGGCCGACGCCAGAAAGCCCGCCGCGACGGTCAGCGTTTCACCGGGAACGACGAGCCCGATGAAGGCCGACGCCTCGAGCGCGGCGATCAGGAAGACGAACGCGTAGGCCCAGTGTCCGAGCGACCACGCGATCTCGACGAGCCGTTCGGCTATCAAGGAGCCGCGTCAGATCCGCGATCGGACGAGAGCTGCGCGCGCGAGCGCCGTGAGGGATTTCCCGGTGAGCGCATCTGCGTGAATGACCCAATCCCCGCAGGCGTCCGCGCGGATTTTCCGATGCATGATTTACACGATACTCGCACTCGTCTCGAGATGCGACACGCAGAGCGCGGGTCTACACTCGAAATTAGAAGTTGTGAGCACGCAATTCACGAACAAGGAGATCACGACATGATTCCGCGACAGCTCACATCGGTTGTAGCCGCTCTGTCGCTGCTGAGCGTCGCCGCGACTGGATGCGGGACCGTGACGGGCGCCGCCGTCGGCACCGGCGCCGGCGCCGCGGTCGGCGCGGGGACCGGCTACGGAGCAGGAAAAGGCGCGCTGATCGGTCTCGGCGTCGGCGCCGCGGCCGGCGCGGTCTACGACGTCGTCAAACACGACAAGAAGGACTAGCCGCGAGGAGGAGCCGATGAAACGTTGGTTGTTGACTTCCAGTGCGCTCGCGACGGGCGCGTTGCTGACGGCGGGGCTGGCGTTCGGCGAGTCCAAGGAAGAATGCTTGAAGCGCACGCAGACCCCAGAGAAGGTCGAAGGCCAGGTCGTGAAGGTCGATCAGAACGCCGGCAAGGTCACGATTCGCGACTCCAAGGGCACGACGCACGAGTTCCAGGCCAACCGGGAGACGCTTCAGGAGATGAAGCCCGGCGACAAGATCGAGGCCAAGCTTCGCGAAGCGCCGAAGTGCTGAGCTAGAGCATCCGCGCGCAAGTCGCACGATCGCAGCGGCCCGCGGCTCACGTCCGCGGGCCGCTGTAGATCCTCGACAACGGGTGCCCCCAAGCCTCGCGCGCTCGCAAGCGCCGTTACAGCCGGACGGGCTCGGTGGGCGTCCCCGGTCGCCGCAGCAGCCCCACGGCAATGGCCAGGTTCAGCAAGTTCCACATGATGCCGTTGACGAACGCGACCTGGTAGGAGCCGGTCAGGTCGAAGATCACGCCGGACATCCAGCCGCCGAGCGCCATCCCGAACACAGTGGCCATCAGGACGGCGCTGACACGCACCCCGGCCTGCTCGGGCGGGAAGAACTCGCGGACGATGACCGCATAGGCGGGCACGATCCCGCCCTGGAACAGACCGAACAGCGCTGACAGCACGTAGAGCGCGACGAGCCCGTCGAACGGCAAGAACAAGAGGAGCGCCAGCGCCTGGAGACCCGAGCCCAGCAGCAGCGTGCGCCGCCCGCCTATGCGGTCGCAGATCCAGCCCGACGCGAGGCGGCTCACGACCCCGAAGCCCAGCATCATCGACAGCATCTCCGCGCCCCGCGCCACGCCGTGTCCCAGGTCGCCGCTGTAGGCAACGATGTGGACCTGCGGCATCGACATGGCGACACAGCAGCTGAGGCCCGCGATGATCAACAGAGTCTGGAGCGCGGCCGGCGACATTCCGAGGGGCCGCACCGACGGCGAGCCGGCCGGCGACGTCGTGGTGGTGGTCCCCGCCAGCGGCGACCGCCGTCGCAAGGTCAGCGCCAGCGGCAGCATGGTGACCACGCAGAAGCCCGCGATCCCGAGGTAGGTCCGGCGCCAGCCCTGGGTCTCGATGAAGTGCTGCACGACCGGCGGCCAGACGGTTCCCGCCAGGTAGCTGCCGCTCGCGATGATCGCCACCGCGATGCCGCGACGACGCGTGAACCAGAGCGACGTGTCGGCGATGATCGGTCCGAACGAGACCGAGCTGGCGACGCCCACCAGCAGGCCCTGGGCCAGGATGAAGTGCCCGAGCGACGTCGCCTGGCTGGCGACGGCATAGCCAAGCGCCAGCGTGATGGCCCCGAGCACAGCGGGCACGAAGATCCCGAATCGGTCGGAGAGGCGTCCCAGCAGGATGCCGCCGAAGCCGAAGCAGATCATCGTCATCGTGTAGGGCAGCGAGGCCGCGGAGCGCGCGACGCCGAACTCGGCCTGGACCGCCGGGAGCGCCACGATGACCGACCACATCCCGACGCCGCCGATGGCCGCCAGCGCCAGCGCGGCCCCGAGCCGCGTCCACGCGTAGGCGGACTCCGGGACGCCCCGCGAGGCGTCCTCCACTCGATTCGCGACGTCGACGCCGGGCGTGGACATGTGCGCGACGTGCAGTATCGGGGTTATTTCCGCGTTTGTACCGCTCCAATTCGAGCGTGCGCAGCACTTCATTGGCCGGTGGTCTACGACATGGAGCCACGGCCTCGATGGGTCGTGACCGCGTAGACACGCACGGTCGCGGCGCGGCCGCGCAGCGGCTTGGAGCCGAGGTCGTCGAGCACAAAGCCGTCGAGATCCTCGAGACGGGCCAATGCATCCTCCGATGCCAGAAACTGGCGCTCGAGATCTCGCGTCGCCTGCTCGAGACGTGACGTGGTGTTCATCACGTCGCCGTGATACACGATCGCACGCCGGCTGCCGCCCACTTCGCCGGTGATGACCCGGCCCGCGTGCAGGGCGGCCCGAAGGCGGGGCGCGACGCCGAATTCGCGCTCGAAGTCGGGCGTCGCCCGCGCCAGCTCCTGCTCGATCGCGAAGAAACAGGCCAGCGGTCGAGCTCGGTCACGTCCCTTGTCGACCGTCCACGTGATGACGACCTCGTCGCCGACGTACTGATAGACGTCACCGTCATGCTCGTCGATCGGGTCGGAGGCGAGACGGAACACTTCGCCCAGAAAGCGATGCACGGCCTCGGGACCAATCCGCTCGGCCAGTGACGTCGATCCGGCGATGTCGACGAAGAGGAAGAACCGTTCCTCGGTTCGCGATCTGTGATAACGCCCGAGGGCGATATCGCGAAGCGTCTGGACCCCGACCAGGTAGCCTAGCTCCAACAGCAACATGCCGACGCTCAGTATCACGAGGCTGATCGCCAGCTGCTGCTCCATTGGCGCATCGAGGACGTGGCTCACCACCGCGGGGTCGGAGCCCAGGACTGGAGCGGCGACGGCGACGGCAAGACGGCGGCCGACCCGGCCTCCGATGATGCACACGGTCAGGGTGCCGTAGACGAGGACCTTCATCACGAAGGTCACGACAAACGGCGTCCGCTCGAGCAGGCGCCCGATGCGTGTCCGGGAGAGGAAGATCTCGGCAGCGCCGACCGCGCCGATCAGTATCACGCCGTTCAACACCCCGGCGATACCCCCGAGGATGGCGCCTTGGAGTGGAGCCGGATGAAATGCAATGCCACGGGCGCTCCCGAGGAGGAGGCCGATGACAGCTCCCACGCCCAGTGCTTCGACGAAAAGGCTGATCCGGCGCCGCGTGCTTGGCCGCATCGCCAGCGTCGAGATCAGTTCCCCATCACGAGCCCGCCGTCGACATTGATCGCCTGCCCGGTCATGTAGTCGGAGTCCGGGCCGGCCAGGAACGCGACGACGTTGGCGACGTCCTCGGGCTTCTCCGGGCGCCCGAGCGGGATGGGACGAATCCGACGCTTCCACGCCTCGCCCACGCCCAACCCTTCGAGGGCGCCCCACTCCTTATCGATCTGCTCCCACATGGCCGTCTCGACCGCGCCGGGGCACACGCAATTCGACGTGATCAGATCGCGCGCCAGCGCCTGCGCCGCCGAGCGCGTGAGGCTCACCACGCCGGCCTTCGACGCCGAATACGGCGTCATCAGATGGTTGCCACCGCGGTAGGATGCGATCGACGCGGTCTGGATGAGCTTGCCGCGAAGCTCCGAGCCGGGGATGAGCCCCTGGTCTCGCATGCGACGGCTGACGGCCTGCAGCACGAAGAAGACCGCACGCAGGTTGACGGCCATCACCCGGTCCCATTCGTCCTCGGTCACCTCGAGCATGGGCTGCACGCGGATGACGCCCGCGTTGTTGAAGAGCACGTCGAGGCGGCCGAAGCGCCGGTAGGGCTCGTCGACCATGCGCTCGATATCGGCGCGCCGGGTGACGTCGGCCCGGACCGCCACCTGGCCGAGGTCGGCAGCAACTTTCTCCACCCCGGGGTCGAGATCGGCCAGGACCAGCTTTGCGCCATCGGCCGCGAGCCGGCGGGCGCACGCCGCGCCGATCCCGCGCGCCGCACCCGTGATGAGAACCGTCCGCCCGTCAAGTTGCCCCATCGTGGCACCCCCTGATCGGGTGTATATACAGAGGTCCTGGACGACTTTCCAGAGTCGCGCCTCGGCCGGCGGGGCCCCAGCCCCGCGACGGCCTGCAGCGCTACAACACAGAGGGAGAACGCACATGCCCGGGTACGTCATCGCCGAGGTCGAGGTCTCTGATCCCGCCGGATTCGAGGAATACCGGAAGCAGGTCGGCGCCTCGCTCCAGAAGTACGGCGGCCGCTACGTCGTGCGCGGCGGCGCCTGCCAGCTCCTGGAGGGCGACCGGCAGCCTGCGCGCATCGTCGTGATCGAGTTCGCGAGCGTCGACCAGGCGAAGCGCTGGTACGACTGCGAGGAATATCGCGGCCCGAAAGCCCTGCGGATGAAGACGGCCCGCTCGCGGCTCTTGCTCGTGGAAGGTGTCAGCAGCTAATCGCGGTCAACGACGGAGGACAACGCTCATGGCATTCCGGATCAATCACATCCATCTCAAGGCACCCGATCCGCGCAAGACGGCCGACTGGTACGTGCGGGCGTTCAACTTCAAGATCACGAGCGACGAGACCCGGGTGTTCGGCGATCGCTTCGTCCGCTGCCAGAGCGAGGACGGCGGCATGAACGTCAATATCTCTGGCGCGCGCACCAACGAGCGCCTGGGCCCCGGCGACGCCAGCGCCCATCACGGCCTCGAGCACTTCGGCTTCGACTCGGCGAACCTCGAGACCGACATCCGGCGGCTCGAGGGGCTGGGAGCCCGTCTGCTCGAGGGCCCGATCCAGGTGCCGAACGGCGGGCGCATCGCGTTCATGCAGGCGCCGGACGACGTGCGCGTCGAGCTGATCGAGGCCCGGAAGATCGCCGGCGGCTCCGGCTCGGCCGAGCCATTCCGCTGCTGCTGAGGGCGTCGCCATCAGCCCGGGCACTCGACGCATGACGCACGCCCGCGGGCCGGGCGCGCGCGGGGCCCGGGTGCGTCTCACGCATCTGGGCGCCGCCGGCTGGGAGATCACCGACGGCCAGACGACGATCCTCATGGATCCCTATCTGTCCCGTCTGCGCTACCGGGCTCGGTTTGGCCTGATGGACACCCCCGAGCTCCCCGGGGACACCCGCCGCGTGTTCGGGCCCGACGACGACCTCGTCTGCGACACGGCCGCCGTCGACGCCCGGATCACGCGGGCGGATTTCATCCTCCACTCGCACTCCCACTTCAACCACACGCTCGACATGCCCCACATCGCCCGGAAGACCGGCGCGATCGTCATCGGCACCGAAAGTACCTCCGTCCTGGCCCGCGCTGGCGGCGTGCCTGAGGCCCAGATCCTCACCGTGCACGGGGGCGAGGACTACGAGTTCGGCGCCCTGTCGATCAAGATCATCCCGAGCCTGCATTCGGCCCTGAACGGCAAGCATTATTACGACGGCAGCGCTTTCCCCCGCGACTTTCGCGGGCCGCGCCGGATGGACAACGACGTCGAGGGCGGTACCCTCGCCTACATGCTGCGACTCGCGGGGTACAAAATACTCTGGTTCGGTTCGATGAACTACCTCGAGCGGGAAGTCCACGGGCTCAGGCCCGACGTCGCGCTGATCGCCGCCGCTCGGCAGCGGCTCGAGATCCACGACTATACGGGCCGGCTCATGCGCGCCCTCGACCGGCCTCGCCTGGTGTTCGCGACCCACTGGGACGAGCAGTCGCTGCCTTTCGGCGCGCCCCAGGACACCCGACTGCGCGAGGCCGACGTGTTCGTGAAAGAGGTCAAGGCGGTGTCGCCCCGGACGCGCGTGGTGATTCCCCGCCACTTCGAACCTCACTTCCTCCCGCGCTGACGGCGCCTACCGAGCCTGCGGCGATTTCCCCTGCTTTGTGACTTTCCTTGCAGATCCTGGCGGCGGACGACCGTTCAACGAAGCGGCAATTTTGTGGCGACGCCTCGAGCGGTAATTGGTACGGCTCTCGCTCTCTACCGCCACTTCACTCGATCAGAAGGAGAGGCTGCAGAGAGCAATGCTCGTCAGAGCGGAGAAAGCGAAATGACCCGTCAGCTCCTGATCGTCTCGAGCTCGCAGCAGGAGCGGTACGCATACCTCCGGTACGTCTTCGACAGCGAGACGGGCGACGTCATCCTCGATCGCCGGGTCCGGGACCGACGATGCCGCCAGGACCCAGCCTCGGCCGAGCGTCGCCTCGCGGAGCGGCGCCAGCGGGACGTCACATCAGACCTGCAGGCCTTCGGCTGGGCGCTCGTGAGATACGAGGCGAAGTGATCGCGAGAAAGGGCGCATCCCCGTCGCGACGTAGGCCCGGGCGGGCCTAGTACGCCCGACCGAAGATGGCCACCTGCTTGGCGGGCCGGCCGGTGCCGATGCACACGCCCTCGCCGCCCGGCTGCTCCAGCGGGATGCACCGGATCGTCGCCTTCGTGTCTTCCTTGATCGCCGCTTCGCGCTCTGCGTCGCCGGACCACCAGACCCGGCAAAACCCGCCCGCCTCGATCGCCTGCTTGAACTCGTCGTAGGTCCGGGGCTCGGCGGTGTTGGCGTTCATGAACGCTTGCGCCCGGTCGTAGAGCGCCTTTTGGATCTCGCCGAGCATGGCCGTCACCGCGCCCGTGAGCCCGTCCTGCGGCACGAACGACTTGCCGGCCTTACCGGGTGTGTCGCGGCGGGCCAGGACGACCTGGCGCTTCTCGACGTCGCGCGGGCCGATCTCGATGCGAAGCGGGACGCCGCGCATCTCCCAGTCGTTGAACTTGAAGCCGGGCGTGACCCCGTCGCGCTCGTCGAGCTTCACGCGGACGCCGCCGTCCACGAGCTGCGCCCGCACCCGCTTCGCGGCTTCCAGCACCGTGGCGCGCTCGTCGTCCTTCCGGTAGATCGGCACGATCACGACCTGGTGCGGGGCCAGCCGCGGCGGCAGCACGAGCCCCTGGTCGTCACCGTGGACCATGATGATGGCGCCGATGAACCGGGTGGAGAGCCCCCACGACGTCGTCCAGCAGTGCTGCAGCTCGTTGCCCTGGTCGAGGTACTTGATGTCGAACGCTTTCGCGAAGTTCTGGCCGAGGTTGTGCGAGGTGCCGGCCTGGAGCGCCCGCTTGTCGCCCATCATCGCCTCGATCGTGTAGGAGTGGACGGCGCCGGCGAACTTCTCGGCCTGCGACTTGATGCCCGGGATGACCGGCACCGCCGCCTCGTTGACGGCGAAGTCCGTGTACACATCGAGCATCTGCCGCGTCTCGGCCTCGGCCTCGTCGTAGGTCGCGTGGGCCGTGTGGCCCTCCTGCCACCAGAACTCGAGGGTGCGCAGGAAGAGCTTGGTGCGAAGCTCCCAGCGGACGACGCTGTTCCACTGATTGATGAGCACGGGCAGATCGCGATACGACTTGATCCACTGTGCGTACGCGTGGCCGATGATCGTCTCCGACGTCGGCCGCACCACCAGGGGCTCGGTCAGCTCCTCGCCACCGCCGATCGTGACCACGGCCAGCTCGGGCGCGAATCCCTCGACGTGCTGTTTTTCCTTCTCGAGGAACGACTTCGGAATGAACAGCGGGAACGCAGCGTTCACGTGGCCGGTGGCCTTGAAGCGGCCGTCGAGCGCGGCCTGGATGTTCTCCCACAGGGCCCAGCCGTAGGGCTTCACGATCATGCAGCCGCGGACCGGCGCGTAGTCGGCCAGGTCGGCGCGCAGCACGAGCTGGTTGTACCACTCGTTGAAGTCTTCCCCGCGGGTCGGCAGGCTGTCGGCCATCACACGCGCTCGAGGATGTGAACGCCCCGCACGCGGTCGACGAGGTACATCAGCCCGCGATCGTCCACGAAGACGTCGTTGCTGCACACGCGGGTCGAGCCCTCCGGCACCGGCGGCATGAAGTGGGCGACCTCGCGCGGCGCGTGCGGCCGGGCGATGTCGACGATGCGCAGGCCGTTGGCGAACCAGGCCACTGGAATCTCGGTGCTGGTGATCGTCTCGACCGGTTGGTGGCAGCCCGTCATGTCCTGCTGCGGGCCGTCGCCGATACCCTCGACCTGGAAGCTGGCGAACGGCACGGGCTTTTTTTCGTCAGTAATGTCGACGAGCCACAGGAACGCCGGCGGCCCGGGCTCGAGCTTGGCCACGTCCTCGTCGGCCACGAGCATGACGCGCCGGCCGTTGAGCGGAAAGGGCACCGGCACCGCCGTGTGCGTCGGCGTCAGGAACGGCGGGCTCCAGTCGAGCCCCGAAATGTAGCGCGGCTTCGCGAGGTTCTCGACGTCGAGGATGACGAAGCCGCCATGCCAGTAGCTGACATAGAGCCGATTGCCGACGCGGATCGGGTGATGGCAGCGGTGCTGCCGCCCCGACCAGGTCGGCGTCTCGCCGCCGGCGGTCCACTGCCCCGGCATCCACCAGCGGCCCACTTCCTGGGGTCGGCTCGGATCGGCCAGGTCGAGGATCAGCATGATGTTGCCGACGTAGCCGTCCATCTCGGGCGAGATATAGGCGTAGCGGCCATCGAAGGTGAAGCGGTGCACGCCCGTGCCGCCGCTACGCCAGAGCGTGATCTCGCGCGGACGGCTCGGCGTCGAGACGTCGTAGATACCGAGCCCGCGCGGTGGATTGGGCGACGAGGGCTGGCCGCCGTGGGCCTCGCGGTTCACGAGCATCAGGCCGTTGGCCGCGCGGACCTTGTGCGAGTGCGTGCCGGTGGGCACCTCGATCGCCGCCAGCTCTCGCGGCTTCGACGGATCGCTGACGTCCACGATCGTCGTGCCGTGCGGCGCTTTCATGTGCGCCACGAACGCCACGCGGCCGTCGACGACCACCTGTCCGCCGCCGGCGCAGTCGAAGTAGCCGACCTGCCGGATCCCCTTCGCGCTCGCGCCGTTACCGCTCATCTCGTCTCTCCTCCGCGTAACTATGTTCTTCCGGCACCGACGCAGCGCTCAGGCGGCGTCGACGGCGGGCCGAACGATCTCCAGCACCAGACCGAGCAGCTCCATCATCGGCCCCAGCTCGGGCCGGCGGAACTCGACGAGCGCGTGACGCACGCCGAGGCGCTTGTACTCCGCGAGCTGATCGATCACCGCCTGCTTGCCCTGGGCGACCAGCTCGTCGCTCAGGCCGAAGCGCAGCGAGATCTCGAGCGTCTCCCAGGCGCGGTTGTGCTTCACGGCCGCGGCGCGGAGCTGGGTCAGGCCCTCGCGAAACTGGGCGACGCTGCGCGGCGAGGCGTGCCAGCCGTCGCCCAGCGTGACGACCCGCCGGAACGCGGCTGGGCTCGCGCCGCCAATCCAGACCGGCGGATGCGGCTTCTGCACGGGCCGCGGCGCGAAGCCCAGGTTGCCGAAGCGCACGGTGTCGCCCTCGAAGCGAGGCGCGTCCGACGTCCACAGCTCCTTGAACACGCGCAGCGCCTCGTCGCCCCGGCGACCGCGGGCGTCGAAGGGCGTGCCAAGGATCTCGAGCTCTTCCTTCCACCAGCCCACGCCCACACCACAGATGAGGCGTCCGTTCGACAGGGCATCGATGCTCGCCAGCATCTTGGCCATGAGCACGGGGTGGCGATGGCCGAGGATGAAGACCGACGAGCCCAGCCGCGCCCGCCGGGTGCACACGGCCGCAGCAGCGAGCGCGGTCACGGCCTCGAGATACGGCCGCTCCGGCGGATGCGGAAAGCTCCCGCCGCGCCCGTAGCCGGTGCTCACCTTGGGGATGACGACATGGTCGCTCACCCAGAGCGACGCGACGTTCAGACGCTCGGCCTCGCGCGCGAAGGTGACCAGCGCGTCGCCCATGGTTTCGGGCGCCTGGGTCGTCGGGAGATGACAGCCGATTTCCATGGTCAGGATCCTCTCCGGTCGCTCCGTCGTACGGGCCGCCGCAGTGTACCAAGACTCCCGGCGGGGACTGGCGTATAGTACTCCGCCATGACCCAGACAAAGGAATTCCCGCGCCCGTTCGCGACACTTCCCGAGATCCGGCGCGCCGCCCGCGCGCGGCTCCCGCGTGAGGCCTGGAACTTCGGCGACGGCGGCAGCGAGTCGGAGGCGACGCTACGGCGCAACAAGCGCCACATCGACCGGCTCGCCATCGCGCAGCACGTCCTCGTCGACGTGCGCGAGATCGACCTGCGCACGAGTCTGCTCGGCGTGCCGCTCTCGGCGCCCGTCGGCATCGCGCCCATGGGCGGCCTCGTCCTCTTCCATCCCGAGGGCGACGTCGAAATGGCGCGGGGCGCCGGGAAGGCCGACACGCTGCAGTGGCTCTCGGGCGCGACCGGCTGGCCGGTCGAGGACGTGGCGCGGGCCGGCGGGGCGCCGCAGATGTTCCAGCTCTATCACCACGGCGACCGCGGCTGGGTAGCCGAGCTGCTCAAGCGCGTCGAGGCGTCGGGCTACAAGGCCGTCGCGCTCACCGTCGACACCCAGCACTACAGCCGGCGCGAGCGCGACGTTCTGGCGCGCTGGAGCCCGCGCAAGGCCATGGAGGTCGCGCCCAACCCGCGCGGCCCGTTCCACGACTACCAGATGCGCCTGACGTGGGCCGACGTCGAGTGGCTGATCAAGACGACCAAGCTCCCGGTAGGGCTCAAGGGCATCATGACCGTCGCCGACGCGCGCCGCGCCGTCGAGGTAGGCGTGCGGCTCATCTGGGTCTCGAACCATGGCGGGCGGCAGCTCGATCACACGCAGTCGTCGATCGAGGCGCTGCCGCCGATCGTCGAGGCGGTGGCCGGGCGCGCCGAGGTCGTCATCGACGGCGGCTTCTCGAGCGGCACCGCGGTGCTGAAGGGCTTGGCCCGCGGCGCCAAGGTGGTGATGCTGGGACGCACCTCGCTCTGGGGCCTGGGCGCCGATGGCGCCGAGGGTGTCGCACGCGTCTTCGAGATTCTCCGGGAGCAGATGCACATCGCGATGGGTCTGTGCGGCCGCACCAAGATCGCCGACCTCACGCCCGATATCATCTTCAGGGCGGATTGATGCTTCGCTGAGAGGACGCACGAGCAGTACACCGTCAGGCCACATCGGAGGTGACGTGATGGCGCAGCTATGGACGCGTCGGCAGGTCCTGGCCCAGATGGGCATGGCAGCGGCAGCGGTTCACACCCTCGATCCCCACGAGCTCTGCTGTACCGTGGCGGCGCACGCGCAGACGGCGAGCGCAGATCTCTTCGAGCTCAAGAAGGTGGGCGACGGCGTCTACGGCGCCATCGCGGCGACCCGCTACAAGGTCAACTGCAACGCTGCTGTGATCCTGACCGACGACGGAGTCATCGTCGTCGACTCGCACTCGAAGCCCTCGGCCTCCCGCTCGATGTACCAGCAGATTCAGGGCATCACCAAGAAGCCCGTCATCAAGGTCATCAACACCCACTTCCACTGGGACCACTGGCAGGGCAACGAGTCGTACGCAGCCACCAATCCCAAGCTGGAGATCATCGCCTCCGAGCGGACGAAGGAGAACCTGACCAAGCCCGACGCCGGCGTCGGCGGCATCCCGTACATCGAGAAGCAGATCGCGGCGATGCCGGGCGAGATCGACAAGCTGAAGGCCGACATCCAGAAGGAGACGGATGCCGCGAAGAAGGCCAACCTCGAGTCGAACCTGCAGCAGGCCGAGTCGTTCCTGCAGGAGCTGAAGTCGATGAAGCCAGCGCTGCCGACGCGCACGGTCTCGACCTCGCTGACGCTCAAGGAGGGCGGCCGCGAGATCCAGCTGCACTTCCTGGGCCGCGGCCACACCAACGGCGACCTCTACACTTACCTGCCGAAGGAAAAGGTGATCGCCACCGGCGATGCGCTGATCGACTGGATGCCGTTCCTGAACGACGGCTTCCCGGAAGACTGGGTCACGACCCTGGGCGCGGTGGAGAAGCTCGACTTCGCGTACATCATCCCCGGTCACGGCGAGGTCCAGCCCAAGAGCCATGCGGCGTTCTTCCGCGGCTACATCAGCGATCTCATCGCCGCCGTGAAGAAGGCATCGTCGGACGGCGCCACGCTGGCCGAGATGCAGACGAAGATCGGTGACCAGCTCGCCGGCAAGTACGAGGCCGGCATGTCGAAGTATCCGCTCGGCCGCTACCGCGACCGGATCGGACAGAACGTCGAGATGGTCTACAAGAAGGTGGTCCAGAAGGCCTGAGGGATTCCATGGCGACGACCGCTCCTGTCCTGAACGAATCGGCGCCCACGGCCGAGTACGCGCGGCTCGAAGAGCGCATGCTCGCGCGCGATCAGAAGGGCGCCAGCGACGTGCTCTATCGGCTCATGAAGCAGGGCCGGCCGGTGACCGAGATCACTCGCGAGACCGTGCGCATTCATGCGCCGTACACCCACGTGCCGTACCATCAGCGGCTCGACGACGGCGTCGTCAAGTTCGTGAACAACGATCACTGCTTCCTGAGCGAGCGGGTCGGGCTGCCGCTCCGGTCGATGATCCGGCCGGAGCTCGCCTGGCTGCCGATGGCCCAGACGGTCTGGTACATGCCGACCGGGCTCGATCCGTGGAACCAGCTCATCGGCAAAGCGCCGGGTCACTACACTCGCCTCTACGACATCAAGGTGAACACCACGCCGCCGATGCCGGAGCGGCATTGGCCCGACCAGGAACCGGTCCAGGTCGAGGGCACGTTGCGCGAGCGCCTGAATCACTGGCTCACGCTCGTGCAGCGCGGTGAAGTGCTCCAGTCATATCGCGTCTTCCTTGGACTGATGCAGGACGTGCCGAACCGGCGGCACGTCCTCGCTCATCTGGCGTTCGCCGGGCTCATCGACGTCCAGGATCGGATGTGGCACAACCGCTCGTACACCACGGGACACAAGGGCTATCGCGCCCGCGCCACCATCGAGCTCGGCGACGCGATCGGCTGGGATCAGGCACACGACGTGCTCTACGCGGGCGTGCCCGACATCGCGGTGGGCCCACGCTGGTACTCGTGCTACGAGCTCGGCTGCAACGTCGTCCAGAATCTGCTCGACGGCCGCGATGCCGAGCTCTTGCGGCAGGAGACGCCGCTCACGCCGGCCGAGGAAGGGATGCTGGTCGACGTCATCACGCGCCAGCGTGAGTTCTCGGTGATCGATGCGCTGGTGGCGCTGCTCAAGGCCGGGCGGAGCCCGCGGCGCATCCTCGACGCCATCCAGATCGCCGCTGCGCAGGTCATCCTCGAGACGGGCGAGCCGAACAACTACTCGATGGCGCAGCACGGCTACGAGTACTGCAACACCGTCGGCTGGTTCTACGACTCCTTCGAGCATCCGCATCGGCTGAAGCTGCTCTTCGTGGCCGCTCTGTTCATCAATCGCGGCTCCGAGCACCAGGCCAACACCCCCGGCAACGGCCGCCGCGCCATCGCGCCGCCCCAGGGCTCCGACGCCTGGTCGGCGCGCGAAATCCTCGACAAGCTCGAACGCGCCCTCCTGGCGCTGCGGCCCGACGAATCGGTGGATCTGACCGCGGCGTACCTGAAGGGCGGCTACGACCGGGCGCCGCTCATCCAGACGCTGGCGACCGCGGCGTGCCAGATCGGGAACGACCCGCACAACCAGGAGCTGGGGCTCTGCACGCTGGAGGACTACCTGCACACCCGGGCGCACGATCGCGACCGGCTCTTGCTGGCGAGCGCCCAGCACACGGCGGGGCACCGGAAGTACGGAGATCACCTCGAAGCGTACCGGCGCTTCGCCGAGGCGATGGGGCTGGACGGCCGCTAGGCGCGGCCGCGTCTACGTCTTCGCCTGCTTGATCTCGGCGATCTTGCGGTCGCGATCGCTCGCCAGGCGATCCCGATCGCGCGCCAGCTCGCCGTCGAGCTTCTCGACCTCCTCGTGGCTCCGCGCTTTCTGCAGCGCGTCCCGGTGGAGGATCTCTCGCTCCGCCATCCTCGCCTGATAGATCTGGCGCGCCTCGGCGATCGCCGACTTCTGCGCGTCGGTCAGCGGACGCTCCTCGACGCCGGCCTCGCGGTCTTTCTGCCGCAGGCGCTCCATCGCCAGCTCGTAGGCGCTCTTCGGACCCTCGGCCATCGCGCCGAGTGTAACCCGAGACGGTCGGATGTGCGCGCTGCAGGCCGTCGCGGGGCTGGGGCCCTGCCGGCCGAGGGGCGCCTCTGGATTATCGAAGGACATCGAAGAGCATGCGCGCGCCGACGAGCGAGAGCGAGCCCGCGAGGACGCGCCGGAGCAGATTGGCGCTCGCCCGGGTGGACGCGAGCGCGCCGAGCTGGGCGCCGGCCAGGATGCCGACACCCATGAGCGCGGTGGTCGCGAGCCGGACGTGGCCCAGCGACAGGAACGTCATCGCCCCGGCGAAGGCGGAGATCGAGAGCACGAAGTGCGAGGTCGCGGTGGCGACGTGCACCGGCAGCCCCAGCGCCACGATGAGGAACGGCACGTGGATGATGCCGCCGCCGATGCCGAACACGCTCGACAGGACGCCGACCGCGAAGCTGACGACGACGCCCTTCCACACGTCGACCCGGTAGTGGTGCGCCTCGCCGCCCGTGTCGACGATGCTGCGAAGCCCCGCGCGCGCCGAGGGCCTGACCTGGATGCCGATGAACAGCAGCGTCGCGATCGCCAGCAAGATGAGCCCGAACGCCACGACGAAGGCGCGCGTGGAGAGGGCGCGCGTCAGGTACGCGCCGCCGACGGCCCCGGGCAGCGTGGCGGCGGCGAATCGCCATCCCAGCGAGAGATCGACACGGCGCTGGCGCAGATACGCCACGCTCCCGGACAGGGCGTTGAGGAACACCAGCGACAGCGACGTTCCCACGGCATCGGCAGGAGCAAACCCGTAGCCCAGGACCAGGAGCGGCACGAGCAGGAAGCCGCCGCCAGCTCCCACCAGCGTGCCAAAGGCGCCGATCAGGAATCCCAGCCCCATCGAGGTCGCGGCGGCCAGCAGCGTCACGCGCGAAGCTGCAGCACGGCGACGGTGGTGGCCTCCATCACGGCCTCGGCCACGCGCCACCACCGCCTCAGTCCGTGGTAGCCGTCGGCGCCCAGCACGACGAGGTCGGCCCCGAAGAGCCGTGCCTCGTCCACGATAGCGGCGCTGAGGCGCGTGCCCCTCCGCTGGCGCAGCGTGGCGCGCGCCTCCACCCCGGCGCGCCGCGCGTACTCGGTCGCCTGCCGGAGGATCTGCCGGCCCTGGGCGCGACACACCTCCTCGTAGACGCTCACGGGCACGCCGAGCTCCGGCGCGCCGTACGGCTCCAGGTTGACCACGTGCACGATCTCGAGCTCGGCGCGCTGGTCGGCCGCGAG
>DASRIY010000076.1:0-14133 GCA_035649755.1 Candidatus Methylomirabilota bacterium | reverse complement strand
CTCGCGTGCGCTGACCGCCGAGGCGATGTCCGGGCGCTTCCACGGCAACGACGAGCGCGTCGACGTGGCGTCGCTGGCGCTGACCACGCAGGCCTGGCTCGAGACCTGCGAGCTGTTCCTCGGATAACGCGCGGCCGGCCGGGCGCCGCCGGGTTTGACGCGATGACGACCCGCGGATAGGATGAGCGCCACTCTTCAGAGGAGGCTGCCATGAAACGAGGCATCACACTCGCCTCGATGGTCTTGCTGGGCGTGTCGTTGCTCGCGCCGGCGGACCTGGTCGCGCAGAGCCGGGACGAGACCGTCATCTACGGGCTGCAGAGCGACGTCCAGAACTGGGATCCGCCGAACTCGGTGCTTCGCGAGAGCATCATCCTCGGCTACAACGTCTTCGATCACCTGGCCGCGCGCGACCTCAAGACCGGCAAGGTAGGACCAAGCCTCGCCGTCTCGTGGAAGAACCTCGACGACACGACGTGGGAGGTGAAGCTACGTCAGGGCGTCAAATTCCACGACGGCTCGCCGTTCAGCGCGCGCGACGTCAAGGCGAGCTTCGACCGGGTGCTGAACCCCGAGAACAAGCTCACGGCCCGCGGCAACCACGCCAAGATCAAGAGCGTGGAGATCGTCGACGACCACACCGTGCGCTTCAAGACCGACGGCCCCTATCCGCTCTTCGTCGAGCGCCTCACCGCGCTGGTGATGCAGTCCGAGAAGGTGATGAAGGAAAAGGGCCACGAGTGGATGCAGGAAAACCCGATCGGCACTGGGCCCTACAAGCTCGTGCGCTGGAACAAGAAGCAGGAGCACGTGCTCATCCGCAACGAGGACTACTGGGGACCCAAGCCCGCTTACAAGTACGTGCGTATCCGCATCATCCCAGAGCAGGCGACGCAGATCGCCGAGCTCATCTCCGGCGGCGTGGACATCATCAAGGCGGTGCCGCCCGACCAGATGGACGTCATCAACAAGTCCGGCCAGGCGCGTACGACGATTTCGCCGATTCTCAGGACTGCGATGATCCAGCTCGACCAGGCCGGCCGCGCAGGTGCCAATCCGTTCCAGGACCGGCGCGTCCGGCTGGCGGCGAACCTGGCGGTCGACATCGATTCGATCATCAAGCACGTGCTGAACGGGCTCGGCGATCGCGTGGCGACTACCGTCAACCCGATGGCTTTTGGCTTCGACCCAGGTCTGAAGCCATTCAAACAGGACCTGGCGCAGGCCAAGAAGCTCTTGGCTGACGCCGGCTACCCGAACGGGCTCGACGTCGCGTTTCTTCGTGGCCAGGCCTGGGCGGAGCCGGGAGTGGTCCAGACCTCGGACGCCATCGTGTCCGATCTCGCCAAGGCCGGCATCCGGACCAAGGCGCGGATGGTCGGTGAGGTCGGCCCATTCACGAACCTGGTCCGCGACGGCAAGGCCGATCCGATGTTCGAGTGGACGTGGGGCTACTACTCGATCTTCGACGCCGACGCCATCTTCTTCGACGTAATGACGTGCAACCAGCCGTACAGCGTCTACTGCAACAAGGCGTTCGACGACCTGGTCATCCAGGGGCGGTCCACGCTCGACGCCAAGCGGCGGACCGAGATCTACGCGAAGGCCCAGAAGCTCATCCACGACGACGCGGCCTACCTCTACAAGTGGTCGCTGCGCGGCGTGTGGGGCGTCAGCAATCGAGTCGAGTACGAGGCACCGCGGGACGAGGTCGACCGGATGTGGATCGTGACGCCGCGGAAGAAGTAGACGCACCGGCGAGCCCGGGCCGGAGAGCCTCCGCGCCCGGGCTCCATTCGCATGCGACGCTACATCGCCCGCCAGCTCGTCCAGCTCATCGTCGTCGTGTTCGGCATCTCGCTGCTCGCCTTTGCGATCCTGCATGTGCTGGGCGACCCCGTGCTCCTGCTCCTGCCCCAGAACGCCGGTAAGGAGGAGTTCGAGCGCTACCGCCACCTGCTCGGCCTCGACCGGCCGATGTACGTGCAGTACTGGAAGTTCGTCTCGCGCGCGGTCCTGGGCGACTTCGGCAAGTCCTGGTACGCCGACACGCCGGCCTTCAGGCTCGTGTTGGAGCGCATGCCGCCCACCATCTATCTCACGCTGGCCGGGCTGGTCGTCGCGATGGTGATCGCCCTGCCTCTCGGCACGATCGCCGCGCTCCGGCGCCATTCGTGGGTCGACAGCCTCTGTACGGTGGTGGCGGTGGCGGGTCAGGCCGCGCCCATCTTCTGGCTCGGCATCATGCTGATCATCGTGTTCTCGGTGCGACTCCGGCTCTTGCCGGCGTCCGGGTACGGCACCTGGCAGAACTTCCTGATGCCCTCGTTCTGCCTCGGCGCGGCGCTGGCGCCGATCACCATGCGCCTCGTGCGCTCCGGCGTGATCGAGGTCATGAACATGGAGTTCATCAAGACCGCGCGCGCCAAAGGGCTGGCCGAGGGACGGGTAGTGGTGAAGCACGCGTTCCGTAATGCGTGCATCCCCGTCATCACCGTGCTGGGTCTGCAATTCGGCCAGCTGCTTGGCGGGGCCATCATCACCGAGACGGTCTTCGCGTGGCCGGGTGTGGCCACGCTCACCGTCGAGTCGATCCGGAACCAGGACTTTCCGGTCGTGCAGTGCGCCGTGGTGCTTTTGGCGCTCCTCATCGTCGGGGTGAACCTGCTTGTGGACCTGGTCGTCGGCTTCATCGATCCGCGGATTCGCGCCGCGTGAGGATGCGATGAGCACGCCGACGCGCGTCGAGCTCGGTGAGGTCATCGCGGCCGGCGCCAGCCCGGTCACGGCGCGTCAGGCGACGTGGCGCCGGCTGGCGCGGCTGCGCTGGGGCGTGGGCGCCGCCGGCGTGCTCCTGCTCATCATCGCCACCGCGGTCTTCGCGCCGCTGATCGCGCCGCACGATCCGCTGGCGGTCGACATCCGCCATCGGCTGTCACCGCCGGCGTGGATGGAGCACGGCACTGCCGAGCACCTGCTCGGCACCGACCAGGTCGGGCGCGATCTGCTGGCGCGCATGATCTACGGCGGGCGCGTCTCGCTGGCGGTGGCAGTCGCCTCCGTGATCATCTCCGCCACGATCGGCGTGCTGCTCGGCCTCGGTGCGGGCTACTTCGGCGGCAACACCGACTGGACGATCATGACCGTGATCAACGTCATGCTGACCTTTCCGTTCGTGCTCCTGGCCCTTGCGGTCATCGCCGTGCTCGGGCCGAGCCTGATGAACATGATCTTCGTGCTCGGCGTGGCCGGCTGGCCCATCTACGCGCGCGTCGTGCGCGCCGAGACCCTGGCCATCCGCGAGCGTGAGTTCGTGCTCGCGGGCCGCGCGCTCGGCATGAGCCACGGGCGGCTCGTCTTCCGCCAGATCCTGCCCAACCTCGTGTCGACCATCGTGGTGATCGCGACCCTGCAGGTGGCCCAGGTGATAATCCTGGAATCGTTCCTGTCCTTTTTGGGCCTCGGCGTTCAGCCGCCCACGCCGGCGTGGGGCAACATGCTCGGCGAGGGACGTCTCTACATGCTCAATTCGTGGTGGATCGCCACGTTTCCCGGTCTGGCGATCTTTCTCACCACGCTCGTGATCAACCTGATGGGCAACGCGCTTCGGGACTGGCTCGATCCCCATCTGAAGGAATAGGGAGTCATCATGGCCGCTCAACCCCACGTGTACGTGATCCAGGGCCGCACCCAGCAGGACTACGCCGACTGCCAGGCCGCGCTGGCCGGCGTGCCGGCGCGGATGACGATCTTGCCCTTCCTCGCCACCGAGGACGAGGTGATCGCCAAGACGCGCGATGCCGACGCGATCGTGGTCGTCTACTCGCCGATCACCCGTGGGGTCATGAGCGCGCTCGAAGGGCTGAAGACGGTCGTGCGGACGGGTGTCGGCTACGACGTGATCGACGTGCCCGCGGCCACCGAGCTGGGCGTGATCGTGGTGAACATTCCCGATCTCTGGATCCGCGAGGTGGCCAATCACGCGCTCGGCCTGCTTTTGGCGTGGAACCGCAAGATCCTCGCGCTCGATCGCCAGGTGCACGGGGGCACGTGGGGCGTCGGCGCGATGGGGCCCCGGACCGGGGCGATCCACGGCGAGACCGTCGGCGTCGTCGGCCTCGGCAACATCGGCAGCGCCTTCGCGCGGCGCATCGCCGCGTTCGAGACGAAGGTGATCGCCTGCGACCCCTACGTCGACGACCGCCGCTTCAAGGAGCTCGGCGTCGAGCGCGTCACCCTCGAGGCGCTGGCCGAGCGGGCTGACTACGTCTCCGTGCACACGCTGCTGAACGCCGAGACGCGCCACCTGATCGGCGAGGCCTTCTTTCGCCGCATGAAGCCGACGGCCATCTTGATCAACACCTCTCGCGGCCCCGTGGTCGACGAGCAAGCCCTGACCCGGGCGCTCCAGGACAAGCGTCTGGCCGGCGCGGCGCTCGACGTGTGGGAGACGGAGCCGATCGGCGCCGACAACCCGCTCTTGAAGATGGACAACGTGATCGCCACGCCCCACGCGGCCTACTTCTCGTCGGCCGCGGTGGCCCAGGTGCCCCGGCGCTGCGGCGAAGAGGTGGCGCGCGTCCTCACCGGACAGCGCCCCCTCAACGTGGTGAATCCGGAAATCTACGCGCCGGGGGCGGCGCGCCGGGCCCGGCCCTGAGGGGTCGAGGCTACGCTTTCCGAGCGGTGGGCGGTGGGGATACACTAGCGCCCGAGGAGGGGACCCCATGATGCGGCTCAAGGAGATCGGTCACGTCCTGCTTCGGGTGATGGACCTGGAGCGCTCCAAGAAGTTCTACTCTGAGGTCCTCGGGTTCCAGGTGCTCGAGGAGGACCCTGAGCACGGCGGCACTTTCATGGCGCTGCCGGGGCAGAGCCACGCGATCGACCTCTTCCAGGTCAAGGACGCCCAGGCGGCCGAGCAGCAGACGCCCGGTGTCCGGGGTCTCGGGCACATCGCGTTCCGGGTGGAGAGCGAGGGCGCGCTGAAGGACGCCTACGCCACGCTCGAGGAGCACGCGGTTCCGATCTCGCGGACGATCGACCACGTCAGCCAGAAGAGCATCTACTTCAACGATCCGGACGGCAACACGCTCGAGATCTACTACGAGCTTCCGGACGCGCTCGAGATCTTCGCTCGGGGCCGTAACGACCGGGACGTCGAGCTCAACCTGAAGCGGTAGCGCGATTGGCCGACCGGGACGTCACGGAAGCCTGCGGCTGTCACAGCCGTCTCGGGATCGAGCGGGTCGCGGTTTCCGATGACGTCCTGGCGAAGCTGAAGTCCGTCAGCATCCCGACGCTCAGCCAGATCCTCAAGCGCCGCGGCTACGGCAACGCCTTCCTCTCCGGCGTGGCGCCGCGCACTCCGCAGCAAAGCCTGGTCGGCCGAGCCTTCACGGCACGCACGCTGCCCACCCGCAAGGACGTGGCGGCCACGCAGGCCGGCGCGGCCTCGCTCCACCGCCGGGCCTTCGAGACGATCGAGCCGGGCGACGTGCTGGTCATCGACGCGCGCGGCGACATCGGGGCCCGCGTGACCGGCGACATCCTGGCCACGCGGCTCAAGTACCGCGGCGCCGCCGGGCTCGTCACCGACGGCGCCATCGGCGACCTGGCGGCGATGCAGACGGTGGGCTTGCCGGTCTACTCGCGCGGGCTCACCCCGGTCACGTTCGGCGAGCTCCACGTCATGGCCGACCTGAACGTCCCCATCTCGTGCGCCGGCGTGCTCGTCATGCCCGGCGACATCCTCGTGGCCGACCCCGAAGGGGTGATGGTGATTCCCCAGGCCGTCGCTGCCGAGGTCGCCGAGGCGGGCGTGGAGGGCGAGCGCAAGGACGCCTTCTCGCGTAGCAAGGTCGAGGCCGGCCACCCGCTGGCCGAGGCGTATCCGCTGAACGAGAAGCTGCAGGCGGAGTACGACGCCACGAAGGCGCGCCCGAGGACGTGACGGCCGCGGGTTCTCGCCTCTACATCATCACGCCCGAGACTTTCGAGCTTCACCCCTTCGCCGACTCGCTGGGCCAGGCACTCGACGCCGGTGACGTCGCGGCGGTGCAGCTCCGGCTGAAGAACGCGCCCGACGACGTGTGGAAGCGCGCGATCGACGTACTCCGGCCCGTCTGCCAGTCGCGCCGCGTCGAGTTCCTGCTGAACGACCGCGCCGACCTCGTGGCGGCGTCCGGGTGCGATGGCGCCCACGTCGGCCAGGAGGACATGCCGGCGCGCGAGGCGCGGAGTCTGATGGGCCCGAGCCGCACGCTCGGCGTCACCTGCAAGTCGTCGCAGGACCTGGCTGACCGCGCCGTGCGGGACGGCGCGAGCTACGTCGCGTTCGGCGCGTTCTTTCCGTCCACCTCCAAGCAAGTCACGAACCTGGCCGATCCCGAGGTGCTGCGGCGCTGGGCGCAGCGGTCGAAGGTGCCCTCGTGCGCCATCGGCGGCATCACCGCTGCCAATCTCGCGCCGCTCGTGCGGGCGGGCGCGAGCCTGCTCGCGATCATCGGCGGCGTCTGGGGCTACCCCGACGGCCCCGCGGCCGGCGTGCGGGCGATCAACGCCGCGATCAAGACCGCCCTGAGCTGAGCCCCGCGCGCGGGTCTGCCCCGCGCGGCCCCGAGCGACCCCAGTCGTCATTTGTGCTACGCTTCGCGCGCGCGCCGGGCGACCGGCCATATTCCATGTATCTACGGGCGCGCTTCGGCCGGCGGGGCCCCAGCTCCGCGACGGCCTTTGGCGCGCACTACCACAGCGAGGTGTGACAGTGCGACCGAACAAGATCAAGCAGATGTGGCGCGACGGCAAGTTCGTCACCCTGGGTTGGCTCTCGGTGTCCCACGGCTTCACCGCCGAGGTGATGGCGCGCCAGGGCTTCGACGCCCTCTGCGTCGACATGCAGCACGGGCTGACCGACATGAACGACGTCTGGCCGATGCTGCAGGCGATCTCGCAGACCGACACGGTGCCGGTCGTGCGGGTGCCGTGGAACGACCCGGCGACCATCATGAAGGCGCTCGACTTCGGCGCCTACGGCATCATCGTGCCGCTGGTGAACACCGCCGAGGACGCCGCGAAGGCGGTGGCCGCCTGCCGCTATCCGCCGGTCGGCATGCGCTCGTCCGGGCCGGTGCGCGCCGTGCACTACGGCGGAGCCGACTACGTGGCCAACGCCAACAACGAGATCGTCATCATGGCCATGATCGAGACGAAGGAAGGGCTCGCCAACCTGGACAGGATCTGCGCGACGCCCGGGCTCGACGCCGTCTACATCGGCCCCGCCGACCTTTCGTTCGCCCTCGGCATGGCGCCCCGCGGTGACAACCCGGATCCGATCCACATCGCCACCTGCGACAAGATCCGCGACGCCGCCCACAAGCACAACATCAAGGCCGTCATGCACTGCGCGAGCGCGGCCTTCGCCGCGGGCGCGGTGAAGCGCGGCTTCGACATGGTCATGCTCACGTCGGATCTCGCCTCGATGATCGCCGGCGCGCGGCGTCAACTTGACGACTTGAAGGCTGCTACCGCGTAAGACGTCGCGGGCTGCTTGGCGGCGCGAGCGGAGGGCAGCGCCTCGGCGTTGTTACTGCTTGACGGCGCCGAAGGTGAGGCCCGTGACGATGTGGCGCTGGGCCAGGAGGGCCACCAGAAGGACGGGGAGTGTGATCAGCGTGGCGGCGGCGGCGAGCGTGCCCCAGTTGATCTCTTCGTACGAGATCATGTTGTAGACGGCGATCGGCAGGGTGCGTGTCGTCCGGCCGGCGAGGATCACCGAGAACAGGAAGTTGTTCCAGGAGAACACGAAGGACAGAATCCCGGTGGCGACGACGCCGGGCTTCACGAGCGGTAGCGCGATTCGCCAGAAGACGCCCAGATGCGTGCAGCCGTCGATCAGCGCGGCGTCCTCCAGATCGGCCGGCACGTCCTCGAAGAACGAGATCATGACCCAGATGATGATGGGCAAGCCCACGATGAGGTGGCTCAGGATCAGCGCCCCGTAGGTGTCCACCATCCGGAGGCTCCGGAAGAAGATGTACCAGGGGATCAGGTACGCGATGCCCGGGATGATGCGCGCCACCAGGATGACGATCGCCAGCCGTTGCTGTCGCCAGTGCGCGATGGAGTACGCCGCCGGCAAGCCGACGGCCAGGCCGAGCACCGTGCAGCCCGTCGCCACCACGAGGCTGTTCCAGGTGTAGAGGAAGAACGGGTACTTCGTGAACACCTCCCGGTAGCCGGCCGCGGTGATACTGAAGCGCACGAACGACGGGGGATAGGCGGTCGCCTCGATCTGCGGCTTCAGCGAGAGCGTGACCATCCAGTAGAAGACGAAGACCGTCGGCAGCATGAAGACCACCGCGAGCGCATAGAAGCCGGCGGTGGAGAGCAGGCGCCGCCGCGCGCCGCCGCCCCTCACCACGTCGTGCTCCTCCGCACCTTGATCAAGAGGAGCGAGGCGCCCATGACGAGCGCAAAGAGCGCCACCGCCATCGACGCGGCGTAGCCCATGTTGAAGTACGAGAACGCCTGGTTGAAAAGCAGGATGTTGATGGTCTCGGATGCGTTCGCGGGACCGCCCTGGGTCATCACGAAGATGATGTCGAAGGTCTTCAAGGCGTCGATTGCCCGAAACAGGATGGCCACGACGAGGGCCGGGCGCAGCAGCGGCAGCGTGATGTGCCAGAAGGCCTGGAGCGGCGAGGCGCCGTCAAGGCGCGCGGCCTCGTAGGGCTCGCGCGGCAGGCTGGCCAGGCCGGCCAGCGCGATGAGCATGATGAGCGGCGTCCACTGCCAGATGTCCACGAGCGCGAGCGCGTACAGCGCCGTCTGGCTCGAGTACGTCCAGCGAAACGGCGCGAGCCCGACGACGGACAGCACGTAGTTCGCCACGCCGAGCGTCGGGTGATACATCATCACGAACACGAGCGCGATGGCGGTCGGCGTCGCGACCATCGGCAGGATCGCCAGCGTCCGGAGGAGCCCGCGCCCCCAGAACTCGCGATTGAAGAGCAGCGCCATGGCGACGCCGAGCAGCGTCTCGGCGGCGACGGCCACGAGGGTGAAGTAGATCGTGCGCCCGACGGCCTCGCGAAACCGCGCGTCCCCCACGAGGATCTTGGTGTAGTTCGCGGCGCCGACGAAGCGCGGCGGGCTCAGGCTGGAGGCCGACCATTCCTGGAAACTCATCCAGCCGGTATAGGCGATCGGGTAGACGATCAGCACGGCCACGAGCAAGACGGCCGGCGCCGGAAAGAGCCACTGGGCGTGGCGGTGCGCCCAGCGAGTGAGCACGAGGTCGCTAGTTCTCCGTCCGGTTCAGCAGATCCTGAAAGTCCTTCTGCGCCTGGGCGAGGACCTGGGCGGGCGGCGCCCCCTCGATCGCCTTCTGGATGGCGACGCCGATGATGTCACGGTACTCCGTGACCCCGACGATCTCCGGCAAGCCCTGCCGGCCGATCTTCAGCGACGCCTGATAGGCCTGGTACCAGTCGGCGGGCATCTTCGGCTTGGCCTTCACCTCCGGATTGTCCCAGGTCGAGGTGCGGCCCACGCCCACACCGGCCATGAGCTCGTGGACCATGTTCGGCTTGCTCGTCGCCCACTGGGTGAAGAGGTAGGCGGCCTCCTTGTTGCGGCTCTGAGCGTTGACGGCCATGCCCGTGATGTAGATCGGCGAGAAGTGGCCGCCGGGCCCGGAGGGCAGCACCGCGTAGCCGATCTTGCCGACCACCTTCGACTTGGCGGCGTCCTCGAACTGGCTCGCGAAGTTCACGCCGTCCATGTAGATCGCGACCTGTCCCTGCATGAACGAGGCGGAGCACTCGTACCAGTTGAAGTTGACGACGCCCGGCGGCGCGTACTGCCGCAGGAGCTTCGTGTAGAGGTCGAGCGCCGCTACCTGCTCCTTGCTGTCCAGCACGGCCTTGCCGTCCTTGAGGTAGGTGCCGCCCATCGGGAACAGGATCGTCGGGTACTGGGTGGCGTTCGCGTTCTTGAGCCCGCGCAGCACGATGCCGTAGGTGCTGGGGGGCGCGTGAAGCTTCTGCACGAGCGGCTCGAGGTCGGCCAGCGTCTTCGGCGGGGTGAGTCCCTTCGGACCGAACAGGTCCTTGCGGTAGAAGAACACGTTGGCGTCGACGAACGCCGCGAGGGCCGAGATGCTCCCGTCGGGCTGGGTGACGCCGGCTTTGGCTCCGGGCGTGAAGTCGTTCCAGTCGAACTCGGGGCTGGTGAGCGACTTGTCGTCGAGGAACTTGTTGAGCGGATGGTACCAGCCCGCCTTCCAGAAGCGCTTCTTCTCGACGTGGAGCGACGTGAAGAACGCGTCGATCCCGCCGGAGTTCGCGGTCATCTCGACGGTCATCTTCTGCCGCGCCTGGATCTCCGGCAGGGTTTCCCACTTGACCTTCATGCCCGACAGCGACTCGAACTCGGGGATGTGCTTCTCGAGCACGTCGATGAAGGGATGCTTGGTCAGGAGCAGGAAGAGCTCCTTGCCCTGAAAGCGCTTCCAGGTGAAGCCTTGCGCGCGCGCCGGCGTCGAGACGAACGGCCCCGCGGCCGCGGCGGCGGCGACCGTCTTCAAGAACGTGCGGCGTGTCGAGCGACGGGCGGTCATCGTGGTCTCTCCTCCCGGCGACACCGTAGCGCCGATTGCCGATCTGCTCAAGGCCCGACCGCGCGCGCCCGGCACCTGCTATTCTCCGGTCCGGAGGGCTTGGCCATGCGTTTTCGTCCGTTCGGCAGAACCGGGTTGCAGGTATCCGCGCTGGGCTTTGGCTGCTGGCCGATGGCCGGCGACCGCTACGGCGCGATCGAGGACGACGAGGCCGTCAAGGCGATCCACCGCGCGCTCGACAAGGGTGTGAACTGCGTGGACACCGCGCCGGCGTACGGCGGTGGCCACTCGGAGGAAGTCGTGGCGCGCGCCCTCGAGAAGCGCCGCCGGGACGTGATCCTGGTCACCAAGTGCGGCGTGAAGCCCCCGCCGCCCGGCCAGCTCGGGCCGCTGCGCGACGCCAGCCGCGCCAACATCTTTCGCGAGATCGACCTGAGCCTGAAGCGGCTGCGCACCGACTGGGTCGACGTCTTGCTCGTGCACTGGCCGGACGCCTCGACGCCGTTCGAGGAGACCATGCGCGCGCTCGAGGAGGTCGTGTCCTCCGGCCGCGTCCGCTTCGTCGGCGTGTCGAACTTCACCGGGGCGATGATGGCCGACTGCATGCGCACGCGCCGTATCGACGTCTCGCAGGTGGGCTACCACATGTTCGACCGGCGCCAGGAGGGGGAGACGTTTCCGACCTGCCTTCGCGAGGGCATCGGCGTCATGGGCTACGGCTCGCTCGGCCACGGCCTGCTCACCGGCGCCTTCACGACCGCGACGAATTTCGGCGAGGCTTCGCGTGACTGGCGGGGCGGCGGCGTCGCGTTCGGCCAGCCGATCTTCCGCGGCGACAATTTCAAGACCAACGTCACGGTGGTCGAGCGGCTGCAGCGCGAGATCGCGAAGCCGCGCGGCGTGCCGCTGAGCCAGATCGCGCTCGCGTGGGTGCTCGGGAATCCGGCGATCAGCACCGCGCTGGTCGGGGCTCGCACGCCCGCCGAGGTCGACGCGAACGACGCGGGCACCGAGCTCGATCTGACGGCGGACGAGCGGGCAATGATCGACGCGATCCTCAAGGGCGCCGCTGGTCGCGTGCGCGAGTTCACCCCGCTGCGGCCGGCCATGGAGCCGTGGGGCGCGGAGATTCCCGCGGGATCGGCCTGAGGCGCCCGTGAGGATCGGGGTCTCGCTGCTCAACAACCAGGGGATCGAGAACGCTCACGCCCTGGTCGACATGGCGAGCCGGGCGGACGAGCTCGGCTTCGACTCCGTCTGGGTCCACGATCACGTCTTCAACGTGGGCCACGTGCTCGACCGGATCGGCGGCCGGCCGTACTACGAGCCCATGACCTTCCTGAGCTTCGTGGCGGCGCGGACCCGGCGAGTGCGCCTGGGCACGTCGGTGCTCGTGCTGCCCTACCACAATCCCGTCCGGCTCGCGAAGGCGGCGGCGACGCTCGACGTCCTGTGCGGCGGGCGCCTCGTCATGGGTGTGGGCGTGGGACTGATCGAGAAGGAAATGCAGGCGATGGGCACGCCGTTCGCCGAGCGCGGTGCCTACACCGACGAGGCGATCGCGGTGATGCGCGCGCTCTGGGCGGCGGAGGAGCCGCGCTTCGCCGGGAAGTACTACCGCTTCGAGGGCATGAAGTTCTCGCCGCGGCCGCTCCAGACACCGTCGATTCCGCTGGTGATCGGCGGCGTCAGCCGGGCGGCCATCCGGCGCGCGGCGCGGCTGGGTGACGGCTGGCAGCCGCTGGGTCTGTCCCCGGAGGCCCTGGGGCAGGGGATCGCGGCGCTCCGTGACGAGGCGCGCGCGTGCGGACGCGATGCCGCGAAAATCCCGGTCTCGATCGCGATGACGCTCGCCGCCGCGCGCGCGGGCCGCCACGCGCTCGGCACGGCGCCGTCCGAGATCGTCACGAACGCCCGTGCCTACGCGGACGTCGGCGTCGACACGCTGATCATCTCCGCCGGCACCAGCGATCCGGGCGAGGCGCGGGCCGCCCTCGAGATGGTCGCCCGCGAGGTGCTCCCGGCGTTCAGGTCCTAGTCGACGTACGCGGGCCGCGAAGCGCCCGCCTGCGCGGCGAAGATCGAGCGATACCCTACCTGATCCCATCGCGGCGGAAGCCTGGCCGGATAGGGCTCCATGTGGACGTGGAGCGGCTCCTGGCCGCGAACGAGCACGCCCGTGTGCGACGTCGGGGCGGGCGCGGGCGTGAGGGGCAGTGCGTCGGCGGCCGAGTAGACGTTCAGGAACAGCGGGCGCATCCGCGGCGAGTGGTTGATCGCCGAGCCGTGCACGACGCGGCAGTGCAATAACACGACCGTGCCGGCGGGCCCGCAGAGATCGACGGCCTTGTCGGCCGGCAGCGTCGCGACGTCGCGCGCGGTCAGGGCGCCGGTCCAGCGGCCGTCGTCGTCGAACTGATCGAAGATCGGGCCGCGGTGCGTGCCCGGCAGCGCGGTGAGCGGCCCCTGCTCGGGGCCGGTGTCTTCGAGATAGACCCCGAAGGTCAGGACCGAGAAGTTCGTGTGGGGCCAGGCCTGGATGTCCTGATGCCAGCGCACGGCCTCACCGCCGTCGGACCACTTGAAGTTGAGCTTCGAGCTGTGGAATCGAAGGTCGGGCCCCAGCACGTCCGCGATCAGGTCGACCACCGGCTGGTCCTGAGCGAATGCCCAGAGCTCCGGGTGGCGATCGACGGCCTTCCGCAGCCGCCGGATGTTCGGCTTGTCGGCGGAGTGATCGGGCGCCAGGTCGAACTGGTCGTCCGATGCGGTGAGCGTGCGCGACGCCTCGATCTTCGCGGCCACGACGGCGCGCAGCCGCTCGAGCCACGCGGCGCCGACGTAGCCGGGCAGGGTCAGGAAGCCGTTCTCGAAGTACCGCTCGCGCGCCCGCTGGTCGAGCACCAGCGGCGGACGCTGCAGCACACGTTCGGGAGTCATCGCGCGCTCCTTGTCCGGGTCAAGGGGTTCATCCGATGAATGCGTGCTCCTCGGTGATGAGCACCAGGCGGTCGCTGTGGCTCTCGCGCGAGTGCGCCAGCGCGATCTTCCCGACCTCCGACGACCACGCGCGGTCGAGCGCGGCGCGATCGTCGAACCAGAGCTCGGCGATCCCGTCCCAGGGCTCGCGGCCCTCGTGCGACGTCGAGCCGGTGACCAGGCATACCCGGTACTTCCGGAGGTCCGGCAGCTTCTTCGCGTAGGCCACGTGCTCGTCGATCCACCAGCGGTGAAAGCGCTCGCGGCTCCAGGCGGCCGGGCGTCGCAAGAGCACCACGACCTTGATCATTGGGCCAGGGCGCCCCCGTCGATGACCATCTCGCTTCCGCTGACGTACGACGAGTCGTCGGAGGCGAGGTAGAGCACGAGCGTCACGATCTCGTCCACGGTGCCCAACCGCCCGAGCGGGACGCGCTCGATGCGCTTCTGGAGCACGGCCGGGTCGGGCATGGCGCTGTGGATCATGTCCGTGTCGACCGGGCCGGGGTGCACGGAGTTGCAGCGGATCCGGT
>DASRIY010000075.1:0-4715 GCA_035649755.1 Candidatus Methylomirabilota bacterium | reverse complement strand
GACGCGCGGAGCGCGCCCAGGCTCGGCCCCAGATCCTCGTAGCGGCTCACGATCGTGCCGCCGCTCTCGCGGATGAAGTACTCGACCTGGAGGTTCACGATCGAGCCCTCGTTGTCGGCGCTCAATCGGAAATCGCCCCGGTACCCGACGATCAGCTTGCCGCGCGCGAACGCGTAGCCGATCTCGGCCGCGGTGCCGCTGTCCACGTCGGTGCCGTCGAGAATGGCGATCACGCCGTGCGCCCGATCGATCGCGGCGCGATTGGCCGCCCCGATCTCGTGATTGAGCGCGCGCCAAGCCGCGACCCGCTGCGGCCCCGGCACCATGCGCTCGATCGCGGCGATCATCCGTGGGTCGGTATGGGCCCAGGGATCGATGACCTCGTAGCCGAGGGCGGCCACGAAGGGCACGAAGACCGACTGGTAGAAATGGCGCCCGGCCTCGGAGAAGCCCAGCGGGCCGGCCAGGTAGACGCGCGGCGCGGTGCTCACGAGGCCCGAGGATAGCTGATGCGCTATCATCCCGCCATGCGAGTCCCGAGAATGCTCGTGCTGGCACTCGTGCTCGCCGCCGCGACGGCGCCGGCGGGCCGCTCACAGGCTCAGGAGTTCGTGCCCGCGATCGTCTTCGACATGGGCGGAAAGTTCGACAAGTCGTTCAACGAGGCCGCCTATACCGGCGCCGAGCGCTTCAAGAAGGAAACGGGCATCGCGTATCGCGAGTTCGAGGTGACGAACGAGGCGCAGCGCGAGCAGGCGCTCCGGACGATGGCGCGCCGGGGCTCGCCGATCGTCGTGGGGATCGGCTTCGGCCAGGCGACCGGCATGGACAAGGTTGCCCGCGAGTTCCCGAGCCTCAAGTTCGCGATCGTCGACGCGGTCGTCGACCTGCCGAACGTCCAGTCGATCGTCTTCAAGGAGCACGAGGGCTCCTTTCTGGTGGGCATGGCGGCGGCGATGGCATCGAAGACGGGCAAGATCGGCTTCGTCGGCGGCATGGACATCCCGCTGATCCGCCGCTTCGCCGTCGGCTACGTGGAGGGCGCCAGGTACGTCAACCCGAAGATCGAGGTCTACCAGAACATGACGGGTACGACGCCGGCGGCCTGGAACGATCCCACGCGCGGCGGCGAGCTGGCGCGAAGCCAGTTCGACCGCGGCGCCGACGTCGTCTACGCGGCGGCCGGCGCCACCGGCCTCGGCGTGCTCCAGGCGGCGAAAGACCGGGGCCGTCTCGCCGTCGGCGTCGACTCGAATCAGAACCACATCCAGCCCGGTACCGTCCTGACGTCGATGACCAAGCGCGTCGACCTGGCCATCTACCAGGCCTTCAAGACCGCGAAGGACGGGACGTGGAAGCCGGGCGTGCGCTCGCTCGGCGTGGCCGAAGGCGGCGTCGGCTACGCGATCGATCAGTACAACCGGGCCCTCATCACCCCCGAGATGGAGAAGCGGCTCGAGCAGGCGCGGGCCGACATCGTGGCCGGCAAGATCAAGGTCACCGACTACATGGCCCAGAAGTGACCGCGCCGGCGGTCGAGCTGCGGGGAATCGACAAGCGGTTCGGTGACGTCCACGCCAACCGTGACGTTTCACTCGCCGTGCGTCCGGGCACGATCCACGGCATCGTCGGCGAGAACGGCGCCGGCAAGTCCACCCTGATGGGCATCCTGTACGGCTACTACCAGCCCGACCGCGGCGAGATCCTCGTGCGGGGTAAGCCCACCGCCATCCGGAGCGCCCAGCACGCGCTGGCCGCCGGGATCGGCATGGTCCATCAGCACTTCATGCTCGTGGAGCCGTTCACCGTCCTCGAGAACGTCGTTCTCGGCGCCGAGGGCGGCGTTCGCCTCGAGCCGGCTCTGGCGCGGGCCCGCGCCGCGCTCGAGCGTCTGGGACGCGACTATCACCTGGAGGTCGATCCCGACGCTCGCGTGGCCAATCTCTCGGTTGGCCAGCGCCAGCGCGTCGAGATCCTCAAGGCGCTCTACCGCGGCGCCGACGTGCTGATCCTGGACGAGCCGACCGCCGTGCTGACGCCCGCGGAAGCGGACCATCTTTTCCGGATCCTCCGGTCACTGCGCGACGAGGGCAAGGCCGTCCTGCTCATCACGCACAAGCTCCGCGAGATCCGGGCGGTGACCGACGTCGTCACGGTGATGCGGCAGGGACGGATCATCGCGACGCTTCCAACCGCCGAGACGACCGCGGAGCAGCTCGCCGAGCTGATCGTGGGCCGCGCGGTCAGCCTGCGCGTCGACAAGACGCCCGCGCGGCCGGGCGAGCCGCTCCTCGAGGTGACCGACCTCGTGGTCGAGGACGCGCTCGGCGTCCCGCGGGTGAAGCGCGTCGGCTTCACCGTACGACGCGGCGAGATCGTCGGGCTCGCGGGCGTCGCCGGCAACGGTCAGTCGGAGCTGCTCGAGGCGCTGGCGGGCATCCGCCCGGCGAAATCGGGACAGATCCGTGTGAGGGGCCATCGTGTCGCCCACATTCCCGAGGACCGTCAGCGGATGGGGCTGATCATGGCGTTCGCGGCGCAGGAGAGCGCGATCCTCGGCCATCACGACGAGCCCGCCTACAACGGGGTCGTCTTGATGAAGCAGTCCGCGGTGGCCGCGAGCTTCAGCCGTCAGGCCGCGGAGTACGACATCCGTCCGGCGAACGGCGCCCTGGCCACCTCGGCGTTCTCCGGCGGCAATCAGCAGAAGATCGTGCTGGCCCGCGAGCTCGACCGGAACCCCGACGTGCTCCTGGTCGGCCAGCCTACCCGGGGCGTCGACATCGGCGCGATCGAGTTCGTCCACCGTCGCCTGGTGGCGCTGCGCGACGCCGGCAAGGCGTTGCTCGTGGTCTCGGTCGAGCTCGACGAGATCTTGGCGCTGGCCGACCGGATCCTCGTCATGCACGACGGCCGCATCGTCGGCGACATGCCCCGCGCCGCCGCCACCGACCAGACGCTCGGCCTCTTGATGGCGGGCGTCACCGAACCCTCGCCGACGTAACCGAACACTCGTCCACGTACATAAAGGAGACTCCCGTGCTCTTCACGTGCCCAGGTCCGGCAGCGCGCGGCGGCAGCTCAGGAAAGGCCCGAGGCCACCGTCACTTCTGCGTCGACCTCCACTGCCACGTTCACTACCCGCCCGCCGACGAGATGGTGAAGGGCGTCTACCGTCCGGAGAACGAGCCGGCAGCGCGCTTCACCAACGAGCTCTCGCGAGCGACGAACAAGAAGCAGATGGAGAACGTGTTCGCCTGTCTCACGTCGGTCGAGCAGCGGCTCTCCGACATGGACAAGATGGGGGTCGACGTCCAGGCGATCTCGTGCTCGCCGTTCCAGTTCATGTACGCGCTCGATCCGGAGCTCGGCAAGAAGACGGCCCGGGCGATCAACGAGAACCTGGCGGCGATCGTCACCAAGCACCCCGACCGCTTCGTCGCGCTGGCGAACGTCCCGCTCCAGGCGCCCGACGCGGCGGCGGAGGAGCTCGACTACTGCGTCAGGCGGCTCGGCTTCCGCGGCGTGGAGATCGGCACGAACGTCGCCGGCAAGGAGATCTCGCGAGGCCGCGACGCGTTCTGGGCCAAGGTGCAGGAGCTCGACGTCATGGTGTTCATGCATCCCAACGGCTTCACCGGCGGCGAGCGGCTCGCAGATCACTACTTCATCAACACCATCGGTAACCCGCTCGACTCCACCGTGGCGATCGGCCACCTCGTGTTCGACGGTATCCTCGAGAAGTTCCCGAAGCTCAAGATCGTGTCGGCGCACGGCGGCGGCTACGTCTCGCATTACCCGGCCCGCATGGACCACGCGTGGGGCGCCCGCGTCGACCCGCGCACTGTCCTCAAGAGGAAGCCCCGCCAGTCGCTCGCCAAGCTCTATTTCGACACGATCGTGTTCGACCGCGAGCAGCTCCGGCACCTGGTGAACCTGTGGGGGGCCGACCACATCGTCGTGGGCACCGACTATCCCTACGACATGGGCTGGTACGATCCGCGCGGCTTCGTCGACGGCTGCAAGTTCCTGAAGGACGCGGACCGGGCGAAGATCCTCGGGCTCAACGCCGCCCGGCTCCTGAAGCTCAAGCGACCCCGGACCACCTGAGCGCGGCCTCCGGCGTGCCGTCCTTCCACGGCAGCTCGACCGGGTAGGGCCGCAGCAAGCAGTCGTCGGGCAGGCTTTCGATCGGCGTGAAGTCGCGGTGGGCGATGTACTCCGGCCGCTTGAAGCGCCGGATGTGGTTGGACACCGCGCACAGGCTCAGGTAGACGCTCACCCGGTTCCACGGCGACAGGTTCGACGTCGACGCGTGGACCAGGCACGAGTGGAACATGATCAGCGAGCCCGCCGGGCCCTTGGGCGCCACCAGGCCGCCGCGCGCGACGAGCTTCGTGATCGTGGCGTGGTCGATGGTCCACAGGGGATAGCTCGTCGTCGTGGTGTCGTGCCCGGCATCGAGCACGCCGAGCTTGTGGCTGCCGGGGATGAACATCAACGGGCCGTTGAACTCGTTCACCTCGTCCAGGAAGATCGCGATGTTCATGGCGCGGGCCTCGGGCATCTGGTCGTCGTTGAACCACGTGCCGAAGTCCTGGTGCCACTGCCACACGTCGCCGTCGAAGGCCATCTTGCCGTTGATCTTGAACTGGTGCATGTAGACCGGCTCGCCGAAGACCTGCACGACCGGCTCGATCATCCGGGGATGGCGC
>DASRIY010000074.1:0-2759 GCA_035649755.1 Candidatus Methylomirabilota bacterium | reverse complement strand
GCTTCCAGTGGCCCGCCGACCTCCTGGCGTCGCTCTCGTTCGAGATGGAGACGGTCATCCTCGGCTGGTACATCATGGTCCAGACCGGCTCGGTGCTCCTGCTCACCACGTTCGGCTCGCTCCTGCTTCTCGGCACGCTCGCCTCGCCGATGTTCGGCGTGCTGGGCGACCGGCTCGGCTTCCGGGTGATGCTCTCCACGATGCGCGCCATCTACACAGGGCTGGCGGCGCTCGTTCTGCTGCTCGCGCTGACCGACACGCTGACGCCCGCGTGGGTGCTCGTCGTCGCCGCGCTGGTCGGGCTCGTCCGCCCGAACGATCAGGTGATGCGCAACGCGCTCATCGGCGAGACGATTCCACCGCCGCACCTGATGGGCGCGGTCGGCCTCTCCCGCGTCACGATGGACTCGGCGCGGATATTCGGCGCGCTCGGCGGCGCGGCGCTCTCGACGGTGCTCGGCCTCGGGCCCACCTACGCGCTGGTCACGATCTTCTACGTCGCGAGCCTCGCATTGACGTTCGGCGTGGCGCGGCGACCCGTTACCCCCGATCCGGCCCAGACGTGGCGCGGGGCCTCGTCCAGCGTCGCGGTCGCCAGCCCTTCGCGCGGGCGCGATCTCCTCGACGGGCTGCTCTACGTGCTGCGGCTGCCGGCGCTCCACGCGATGATGTGGCTGGCGTTCCTGGTCAACCTGACAGCCTATCCCGTGTCGAGCGGCCTCTTGCCCTACGTGGCGCGGAGCATCTACCTGGTCGACGCGACGGGGCTGGGATGGCTCGCGGCGAGCTTCGCCTTGGGAAGCCTCGTGGGCTCGATCGTCACGGTCGTGACCGGGGGGCCCCGGCGCCCCGAGCGCTCGATGCTGATCTACACAGCGCTCTGGTACCTGGCGCTGCTCGCCTTCGGCAACTTGAAGAGCATCAACACGGGGCTTCCCGCGCTGCTCCTCGCCGGCTTCGTGCAGAGCGTGGCGATGATCGCGATGACCGCGAACCTGCTTGCGGCGTCCGACGAGCGCTTTCGCGGGCGCGTCATGGGCGTGCGTACGCTGGCGATCTACGGCATGCCGCTCGGGCTCATGGGCGCGGGCGTGCTCATCGAGCGCATCGGCTACGCGCTGACGGTCAACGCCTTCACGGCGGTGGGTCTCTTCTTCACCCTCTTCATCGGCGTCAAGTGGCGCGCGAGCCTCTGGCCGCCGCGGCGACTGCCGAGCGGCGCGACACCCGGCACAGTCCGCCCTTGACACCGCGCACCTTCGCGGGTAGGTAGCGGCTTAAGGAGGGACCCATGATTTACGAGGTTCGAACCTACACGCTGCGCACCGGGGCCGTGGCCGAGTTCGAGGACCGCTTCTCCAAGCGGAAGCCGCTTCGCGAGAAGCATTCGAAGCTCGGGGCTTTCTGGCACACGGACTTCGGCCCGCTCAACCAGGTCATCCACGCCTGGCCCTACGACAGCCTCGAGCACAGGATGAAGGTGCGCGACGCGATGGCGAAGGACGCCGAGCTCTCGGCCCTGCCGGGGGGGCGCGATCTGATCGTCGAGCAGCAGTCCGACATCATGATTCCCGCGCCGTTCATGAAGCCCCTGGGCAGCCGCGACTACGGCACCGGCAACTTCTACGAGATGCGCATTTACACGTACTCGCCCGGCGATCTCCCCAAGGTGCTGGAGGCGTGGGGCAAGGCCGTGCCGAACCGGGAGAAGCTCTCGCCGCTGGCCGCCTGCTGGACGAGCGAGATCGGCGGGCTCAACAAGTTCGTGCACGTCTGGGTCTACAAGGACTCGAACGAGCGCAATCGTATCCGCGAGGAGTCGCGCAAGGACGGCCAGTGGCCGCCGCAGTCCGGCGTCCGCCCGGTTCGCCAGGAGAACAAGCTCCTGATCCCGGCGTCCTTCTCGCCCCTGCGGTAGGCGTTTCGGTTACTCCGCCCGGGCGGTCCCGCCCTGCGAGGCCGCCCGGGCGTCATCTTCCACTCCGGGAAGGACAACATGCCCTCGCTCAGCCGACAGCTCGCGCAATGGGTCGTGGGTCTTCGCTATCAGGATCTCCCGGGCGAAGTCGTCGATCGCGCCAAGGGGCTCACGCTGCAGGGTCTGGCGTCGGTGCTCCTCGGTTCGCTGACACCGGGCGGCCAGCAGGCGGTGAAGCTCATCGCCGAGGAAGAAGCGGGCGTGAAGAGCGGCGCCACGATCATGGTGGACGGCGCCAGGGTGACGAAGGGCGGCGCCGCGTTCGCCAACGCCGAGATGGCGATGGCCGGCGGCAAGTGGGATACGTTCCGGATGCTCACGCACCCGGGCACCAGCATTCTTCCCGGCGCCTTCGTCGGCGCGGAGACGACCGGCGCCTCCGGGCGCGACTTCATCACCGGGCTCGCAGCGGGCTACGAGGTCCTGGAGCGGCTGGCCGCCGACTTCATTCCAACCGTGATGTCGCGAGGTTTCCACGCCGGTGTCGTCTTCGGCATCTTCGGCCCGGCCATCGCCGCCGCCAAGATGATGCGATTCAACGAGGACCAGGTGAACGCGACCATCGCGCTCTGCGCGAGCCTGGCCGCCGGCAACCTCGAGGGGGCGCGCAGCGGCGGCCGCGCGCTGCGCGAGGGCGGCTCGGTGCGCAACGCCATGCTGGCGGTCGCGCTGGCGCGGCAGGGCCACGTCGGCGGCGAGACCGTGCTCGAGGGCGACGCCGGCTTCTATCACGCCTATGCCGGGAGCAACACCGGCCGGCTCACGTACAGCTTCGTGGGCG
>DASRIY010000073.1:0-5033 GCA_035649755.1 Candidatus Methylomirabilota bacterium | reverse complement strand
GTGCCGAGGCCGCCGGCCAGCGGAAAGCGGAGCCGCGCCAGCGCATAGCCGGCCAGGAGCCCGCAGAAGAGCGAGATCAGCGTGGACAGGAGCGCGATGAACATCGTGTTCCACAGCCACGTCGCGAACATCGTCTGCTTGAAGAGATAGATCGCGTGCTCGAGGGTTGGCTGGGTCGTCCAGAACGGCGTGTTGTTGACGGCGCGCCACGGCCGGTAGAGCTCACCGTCAGGCCGGAACGCGGTGACGGCCATCCAGTAGAACGGAAACAGCGTACCCACGACGAAGACCGTCAGCGGGATGTGGAAGAATACCCACTTGTGCCAGCGACTGCCCTCGACCATGCCGGCACCCGAGCCCGCGCGGCCCGCCATCAGGCGCCCTCGACGCGTCGGATGTACCAGAGCTGGATGACGACGATGATGAAGAGCATCGGGAACATCGCGAGCGAGACCGCCGCGCCCTCGCCGAGGAGCCCGGTGTTGATGCCGATCTGGTATGCGTAGGTGGCGAAGAGGTGCGTCGCGTTGGCCGGCCCGCCGCCGGTGAGCACGTAGACGAGCTGAAAGTCCGCGAAGGTCTGGATGACCGAGAAGAGCGTCACCACCATCGTGACCGGCAAGAGGAGCGGCCACGTGATCCGCCAGAAGCGCTGCCACCCGGTCGCCCCGTCGATCGCCGCCGCCTCGTGAAGCTCGGGATTGACGGTCTGCAGGCCGGCCAGGAGCGTGATGGCGTAGAACGGCATCCCGCGCCAGATGTTGACGAGGATGACCGAGCCCAGCGCCATCGTGGGATCGGTGAGCCACCCGATCCGGGTCTGGATGAAGCCCAGGTGGTAGAGACTCCAGTTCAGCACGCTGAAGGTCGGGTCGAACATCCACTTCCAGGCGAAGGTCGACAGCACCGTGGGCACGATGAACGGCAGCAGCATCGACGCCCGGACCAGGCGCTTGCCGCGAAAATGCCGGTTGAGGAGGAGTGCCAGCCACATGCCGAGCGCGAGCTTGCCGATCGTCGCGAGGCCCGTGTAGACGAACGTGTTGGCAGCCGCCCGCTGGAAGATCGAATCGTTCCAGATCTTCACGTAGTTGCCGAGCCCCACGAACTGGCCCGCGTCGCCGACGGTGGCGCTGGTGAGACTGAGCCACACGCCCTTGACGAACGGATACGCGATGAAGAGCCCCAGCAGGACGACGGTGGGGAGCAGGAGCAAGGACCCGAGCACGCGCTCATCCTCGAGCAGTCGCGCGACGGTTCCCATCGTCGCCTCCCGGGGAAACGCGGCGAGACGGGCGGCCTCCGCGGCCTGGCCGGCTCCGCCCGCGATGACCCGGGAGCGCGACTTGGACATCACATCGCTCCTACGCGTAGATCTTCTTCAGCTCGGACTCCGCCCACTGCACGGAATCCTCGGGCTTCATGCCCTGGATGGCCTTCGCGTACATGTCCGTGATGATGTATTTCGACTCCGCCTCGGATGCGGCGCGTCCGGGAGGTCCTGCGTAGCCGTAGAGGCGGAACGCGCGCGCGGCCGTGCGGTACGGCAGCATGACCGGGTCGATCTCCCACATCTTGTGCTTCTCCCAGTCGGTCGTCGATCCGACGCTGAATCCCTTCTGGGCGACGAACCACTGCTCGAACTGCTCCTTGCCGTGCAGCCACCGCAGGAAGTCCTTGGCGAGCTTCTGATTCTTCGAGTAGCCCATCACCGCGTGGCTGAACGGCGCGTGAAGATGGAACACGCCCGCCGGCCCGGCCGGGTTCGGCGCGTGAAGGATGTCGGTATGCATCAAGGCGCCCTTCTCGGTCTTGTACTTCTCCTTGTTGCGGAGCGACTCGACGTAGATCGATGCGCCGTTGATGGTGGCCGAGATGGTGCCGGAGAGGAACGCGCGGTTGTTGTTAGAGTCGTCCCACGCGAGACCACCCTCGTCGCAGGCCTCCTTCCAGAACCCGACCGCGAACTTCACCGACTCGAGCGTCTCCTTCGAGTTCAGGGCGACGGTCTTACCGTCTTTCTCGACTTCCTTGCCGCCGAATGCCCACATGAACGAGTACCAGAACACGGGCGCGTCGCCGAAGGTGTGGCCGGCGGTCTGGCCGATCGGGTAGCCCTTGGCCTTGAGCTTCTTGCCGACCTCGCGGTACTGCTGCCAGGTCTTCGGAAACTCCTTGGCGCCGACCTCCTCGAACAGCGACTTGCGATAGGCGATCTGGCCGCCGACGATCGCGTGCGGGACGGCGCGCCAGGCGCTGCCGACCTTGCAGAGATCGGTCATTGCCGGATAGAAGCCGCCCTGGGCTTTGCCGAGTGCCTCGGCGACGTCGCTCACGTCCGCCAGGCTCTTCTCGTAGAGGTGGGGCCAGTTCTTCAGCACGTGGATGATGTCCGGGCCGCTTCCGGAGGAGATCGCCGCGGTGATCCGCGCCTGGAGATCGTTGGCGTTGATACGCTCGAGCGTGACCTCGGCGCCGAGGGCCTTGGAGGCCTCCGGCATCTGCTTGGCCAGCACCTCGTCCGCGGCCGGAACGAAGTCGTTCCAGCGGAGCAGGTGAAGCTTGGTCCCCTGCGCATAGGCGGGAGCCCGACGCGCAGCCAGAATTCCCTCGATGCCGACGCCGGCGACCGCTGCCGCCGAGCCCGACACCTTCATGAACTTCCTGCGATTCATCCGATCCATGCGTGAGCCTCCTTGATCGCGCGATCCTCCTCGATCAGGCTTGCGGGTGCCTCGATGCGGCCTAACCTGTGGGAAAGGCGACGAATAAGTACCATTATGGGCTCGCGGGTGTCAATCGCGAGCGTGCGGGACGATCAGCGCGCCCCGGCCACAGCCGGACGACCTGCGAGCGCGCCGCCCGGCGACCGAAACGTCAACGCGAGCACCATGGCCATCGCGCCGATCGCCGCCGAGCTGATGAAGAGCCAGGCGTAGGTGCCGAAGACATCGTGGATCCACCCGCCGGCCCAGGAGCCGAGCCCCATGCCGAGGGTCGAGACGAGGAATACCGCGCCGTACGCCGTGCCCATGACCTTCTCGCCGAAGTACTCGCGCGTGACCAGGGCGTAGAGCGGCATCACCCCGCCGTAGGAGAGCCCGAAGAGGACCGCCGCAGCGTAGAAGCTCCAGGCGTCACGGGTGAAGAGGTAGACAAAGACCATCGCGGCCTGGAATGCGAGGCCGGCCACGAGCGTCGGCTTGGCGCCGAAGCGATCGGCGATGAAACCGCAGGCGAGGCGGCCGGCGATCGAGGAGAGCCCGGACACGCCGAGGATGGTCGCGGCGATCATCGCGGCCACGCCCTGGTCGATGGCGTGGGTGACCATGTGGAAGATCGGGCCCGCGTGCGCGGCGCAGCAGGCGAAGTGCGTGAGCGCGATCGCCCAGAACTGCGGGGCGCGCAGGACCTGCATCGTGTCGAAGTCGCGATGGGGCGCCGCCGCGCCGCCCAGCGCGACCGCGCCCATGTCGGACGGGGCGTTCTTGATGAGAAGCGCGACCGGGATCGTCACCAGCCACGCGAGGTCGCCGAGCACGATCATCGCCACGCGCCAGTCGTAGGCGGACGTGACCCAGCGCATGAGCGGCGAGATCAGGAGTATGCCGGCGCCGCCGCCCGCCGAGACGATGCCGACCGCCAGCCCTCGGTTGGTGGTGAACCACTTGGTCGCGGTCGCGGAGAGCGGCGTCAGGAACGCGCCGGCGGCGAAGCCCACCATCGCGCCGAACGTGACGTGGAGATGCCAGAGCGCGGTCGCCTGGCTCGAAAGGACCAGTCCGAGGCCGAGGAGGAATCCGCCCGCGATGGTCACCAGACGACTGCCGAGGCGGTCCGACACGGCGCCCCAGAAGAACGACCCGGCGCCCATGCCGATCCAGTTGATCAGCGCCGTCGTCGAGATAGCGCTCCGGCTCCAGTGCATAGAATCCTCGAGCGGCTTCAGGAACACGCCGAGGGCGAAGAGCGATCCCTGTCCGAAGGCGACGACGGTGGCCGCGGCTGCGAGCACCACCCAGCCGTAGAAGAGTCCGCGCTGACTCATGGGAGCGAACTACGATAGCATGTACGGCCATGTGGCCGCTCGCGTGGCCCGCGGTGGCGCTCGTCGCCGCCACTCTCTTCGCGCTGCTCGTTCGCGGTCTCCTCCTCTCGGTGCTCGGCCGGGATTCGGCCTCGCCGAGCGGCTGGTCGTCGCTGGCTCACGCGATCCGGCTGCCGTCGATCCTGTGGTCGGCCGTCTTCGGCTTCTGGGTCGCCATCGTCGTGGCGAACGCGACCGAGCGGCTCTCGTCGCGCCTCGCCGAGCCCGCGAGCGCCGTTCTCGAGATCGCGATCATCCTGTCGGTCACCATCACCGTCGCCAACGTGCTGAGCACGCTCATGCGGCGCGTGAGCGAGCGCCAGGCGCTCGGTGGCCCGATCGCCGGGCTCGGTCAGTCCATCGTCCGCGGCGTCGTGTACTGCGTCGGCCTCCTGGTGCTGCTCGCCGCGCTCGGTATCCAGATAACGCCGATCCTCGCGGCGCTGGGCGTGGGCGGTCTCGCGGTGGCCCTGGCGCTCCAGGACACGCTGTCGAACCTCTTCGCCGGCATCCATCTGCTGGCCGACAAGCCGATCCGCGTGGGCGACTACGTGAAGGTCGCCGACACGGTCGAGGGCCACGTCGTGGACATCGGGTGGCGCTCGACCCGGGTGCGGATGCTCCAGAACGTCGTGGTCACCATCCCGAACAAGCGCGTGGCCGAATCGATCATCACGAACTACGACCTGCCGGAGCCTCGGATGGCGGTCTTGATCCGAGTCGGCGTCGACTACGGCACCGACCCGGACCTGGTCGAGCGCCTCCTCGTCGAGGAGGCCACCCAGGCGGTCGGGACAGTGCCCGGCCTGCTGGCGGAGCCCGCGCCGACGGTGCGGCTGATTCCGGGCTTCGGCGACATCTCCCTGGAGTTCACGCTCACCTGCCAGGTCAGGTCGTTCACGGACCAGTTCCTCGTCCAGCACGAGCTCCGAAAGCGCATCGTGCG
>DASRIY010000072.1:0-7492 GCA_035649755.1 Candidatus Methylomirabilota bacterium | reverse complement strand
ACACAAACGGCGTGACCACGGAAGTCGCGGAAAAGCTCTACTACCGCATCGGGGAGGTCGAGGCGATCACGGCCGTCCCCGCGTACGTCCTTCGCTATTGGGAGTCCGAATTCAAGCTGCTCCGGCCGAAAAAGAATCCTGCGGGCCAGCGCCTGTACCGCCCGCGCGATCTCGAGCTGGTCCAGCGAATCAAGAGCCTGCTCTACGACGAGCGGCTGACGCTGGAAGGCGCCAAGAAGCGGCTCATCGCCGAGTCGCGCCGCACCGACCAGCTCGAGCTCGGCATGAAGGAAGCGGCCTACGCGGACGCGCTCCGGCGTATTCGCGACCGTCTCGGGGTGCTGCGTACGCGCCTCGGTTCTTGAAGCACTCCGGGATATCTGCGACAATTCACGCTTGACGGTCGGGGCGTGGCGCAGCCCGGTAGCGCACATGACTGGGGGTCATGGGGTCGCTGGTTCAAATCCAGTCGCCCCGACCATTTTTCTCCTCTATGTCCGTCGTGGTGCTCACCAACGATGATGGCATTCACGCGCCCGGCTTGGCGGCGCTCGAGAAGGCGCTTGCGGAGCTCGGCGACGTGTACGTCGTGGCGCCCGAGCGCGAGCAGTCCACCTGCGGCCACGCGCTGACGCTGCACCGGCCGCTCCGGCCACACCGCCTCGGTGAGCGCCGCTTCGCGGTCAACGGCACGCCCGCCGACTGTGTGAACCTGGCGGTCCTCGGCTTCCTGTCGGCGACCCCCGTGCTGATCGTGTCGGGCATCAATCACGGCTCGAACCTTGGGGACGACGTCACCTATTCCGGCACCATCGCTGCTGCTATGGAGGGCACGCTCCTGGGCGTGCCGTCCATCGCGGTGTCGCAGGTAGAAGGGGGCGACTTCGACGTGGCCGGCCGCGTGGCGCGCCTGATCGCGATGCGCGTGCTGGTGTCGGGCCTGCCGCCCAAGACGCTCCTGAACGTGAACGTGCCGGCGCAGCCGCCGCGCGGCATCCGGCTGGCGCGCCTGGGTCATCGCGTCTACATGGACAAGATCGTCGAGCAGGCCGATCCGCGCGGGCGGAGCCACTACTGGATCGGCGGCGGCGACGCCCGGTGGGATTCGCTCGAGGGTACGGACATGGGCGCGGTGCACGAAGGCTACGTCTCGCTGACGCCGCTCCACCTCGATCTCACCAACCATCGCGCGCTCACGCAGCTCGACGACTGGTCCCTCGCCTTGAGCGCGCAGCTCAAGGGCGACAGCGCGCGGCCGCCCCGGCGGGCGCCCGCCGCGGCGTCGACGAGGAAGCCGCGGAGAGGGTAGTGGAGCGGCCGCGCGACGCGTACGAATCGGCCCGCGCGCGCATGGTCGAGGAGCAGCTCGTGCGCCGCGAGGTCACCGAAGAGCGCGTGCTCGCGGTGATGCGGCGCGTGCCGCGTCATCTCTTCGTCGAGGAAGCACTGCGTGATCGCGCCTACGGCGATCACCCCTTGCCGATCGGCGAGGAGCAGACGATCTCCCAGCCCTACATCGTGGGCTTCATGTCCCAGCTGCTCGAGCTCACCGGCCAGGAAAAGGTCCTCGAGGTCGGCACTGGCTCGGGCTATCAGACGGCCGTGCTCGCCGAGCTCGCGCGGCGTGTCTGCTCGGTCGAGCGTCTGCCGCGGCTGGCCGAGCGCGCCCGCGCGCTCCTCGAGAAGCTCGGCTACGACAATGTCTGGGTACGGGTCGGCAGCGGCACCCTCGGCTGGCCTGACGAGGCGCCGTTCGATAGGATACTGGTCACGGCCGGTGGGCCGTCGATCCCGCCCCCGCTCTTCCAGCAGCTCGGCGAGGGTGGCCGCATGGTGGTGCCGGTCGGCGACGCGGTGAATCAAGTGTTGACCGTCGTCGAGAAGGTGCACGGTGAAATGAAGACGCGGCCATGCGGCGAGTGCAAGTTCGTGAAGCTGGTGGGAAAGTACGCCTGGGAGGCATGACGACCCTGTACAATGAGCCGGTCGCGTCGGGGCGTAGCGCAGCCTGGTAGCGCGCACGGTTCGGGACCGTGAAGTCGGAGGTTCAAATCCTCTCGCCCCGACCATCTCTCCGCCCGTCCGGCCGCACGGAGTCACGTGGCCGGACGGGCGACCGAAATCCGGGCCACCATCGGTGAGCAAGTCGAAATCGGCAGCAGAAATCATCGTCGAGGGACGGGTCCAGGGTGTCGGATATCGGAACTACGCGCAGCGGCGAGGCTCGAGCCTCGGGCTGGCCGGCTTCGTCATGAACCTCAAGGACGGTCGCGTCCGAGCCAGGGCCGAGGGACCGCGGCCGGTCATCGAGGAGTTCATCCGCGAGCTCGGCAAGGGGCCGCCCCTATCGCGCGTGGAGAACGTGAAGGTCCGCTGGCTGCCGCCGTCGGGCCGGTTCGGCGAGTTCGGGATCCGGTACGCGGAGTTCGAATCGTGAGAGCCGGCGCGCTCCGCGAGGGCGCCGTGCTCGGGCTCGCGACGCTGGGTCTCATGGTTGCGCTCGGACCGGTGGTCGCTCACGCCGAGCCGCGGGTGCCGCAGCGCACTCACGAGGTGAAGCCCGGCGACACCCTTCACACGCTCGCGAAGAAGTATGGCACCACGGTGGCCGCCATCGTGAAGGCCAACAACCTGCCCGGCCCGGACGCCATCAAGGTGGGCCAGCGGCTGATCATTCCCACGGCGGACACGGCCGTCGCCCAGCGGGGCGGCCCGCCGCGGTCGTCGCCGGCCGTGAGGGCCGCGGTCGGGAGCGCGCGAGCGCCGACCCGCCTCGTCCTCGCGGTGCCCGACTTCGACAGCACGATCGTGCCCTTCGCATGGCCCGTCGAGGGGCCGGTCATCTCCACCTTCGGCCAGCGCCGGAGCGGCTGGCACGGGGGCATCGACATCAAGGCGCCGCTCGGCACGCCCGTGTGGGCCGCCGCGGGCGGGGTGGTCATCGCGAGCGGAGTCGAGACCGCCTACGGGTTGGTCGTCAAGATCGAGCATCGCCGCGGCTTCGTGACCGTGTACGCCCACAACGACGTCAACCTCGTCGAGGTCGGCGACCGGGTCGATGCCGGCGAGATGATCGCCCTGGTCGGCCAGACCGGCCGGGCGACAACGCATCACGTGCACTTCGAGATCCGCTACGAAGGGCTCGCCTACAATCCGATCTACCTCCTGCCGCTGCCGCCGCGGTTCGCGCAGGTCGACGAGACGGTCGAGCGTCCGCATGAGTGACGAGGCCGACGAGGTCGTTCCCGACCAGCCGCTCGACACGCTCGTCGACGAGGTCGATAACGAGGTCCGCGAGGAGACGCGCGAGACCAGCCGCGAGAACCTCAGAGTTTACTTGAAGGAGATCTCGCGGATACCGCTGCTCACGCGGGCGGACGAGGTGGAGCTGGCGCAGCGCGTGCGCGCGGGCGACGCCGCCGCCAAGGCCCGACTCACCGAGGCCAATCTGCGGCTCGTCGTGCAGATCGCGCGGCGCTATCTGAACCGTGGGTTGCCTTTACCGGATTTGATCGAGGAGGGCAACATCGGTCTACTGCGCGCAGTCGAGAAGTTCGACGGCACGCGCGGCACGCGATTCTCGACGTACGCGACCTGGTGGATTCGCCAGGCGGTCGTGCGGGCACTGGCGAACCAGGCGCGGACCATCCGCCTGCCGGTGCACATCGAGCTCCTGCTCGGGCGCTACAAGAAAGAGCAGCAGCGGCTCACCCAGGCGCTCGAGCGGCCGCCCACGATGGAAGAGCTGGCGGCGGCCCTCAACACCACCGTGGAGCAGCTCGAGGAGCTCGAGGAGATCCGCCAGCAGCCCCTGTCGCTGGAGACGCCCGTGGGCGAGGGGGGCCGCGTGAGCGATTTCGTCGCCGATCCGTCGGCGGACCCGAGCAGCGCCATCGCCGCCTTCTTCCGCGAGCGCGCCGACCTCGTGACCGTGCTCGACGACCTCGCCGCCAACGAGCGCACCGTGCTCCGGCGCCGCTTCGGCCTCGAGGGCGAGGAGCCCGAAAGCCTCGAGGCCATCGGCCGCCGGCTCGGGTTGACGCGCGAGCGCATCCGCCAGATCGAAGCGGGCGGCTTGCGCAAGCTCCGGGCGCTCCTGGCCGCTCGCGGCATCGACGCGAGCGATCTTCTCTAGGACCCGTTGACGGTCCCACGCCCGGGGTGACATGCTCCGGGCGGAGGGTGCCCATGAAGAGCGGGTTCAAGGTTCTCGACAGCGACCTGCACACGATGGAGCCGGACGGCCTCTGGGAGCAGTATCTCGAGGCTCCGTTCAAGAAGTTCGCGCCGCAATTCACTCGCCGGACCGAGAACGCCTCGAACCAGCCTCTGATCCGCATCGGCGGGCTCGAGATCGGCGAGATGTCGAGGCGCCCCCAGACGGCCGTCGTGGGCAAGGACCTCCAGCGCCGAGCCTTCGCCCGACACCCGCACTACGAGATCGCCCATGCGCGCGGCTACGACGCGGAGTCGCACGTGGCCGCCATGGATATCGAGGGGATCGATGTCGCCGTGATCTACGGCACCCGCGGCCGCCAGGTGCTGATGCACGACGACCTCGAGCCCGAGGTGGCCGCGGCGCTGGCGCGGGCCCACAACAACTGGACGCGTGACTTCTGCGCCCACGATCCCCGCCGGTTGAAGTTCGCCGCACAGATCTCGTTTCACGACGTGGCGCTGGCCATCAAGGAGGCGCGGCGGGCCGTACGCGAGCTGGGCGCGGTGGCGGTGATCGGCAACCCGAATCCGGTCGCGGGCCGTCACATTCACGACCCCGAATTCGAGCCGCTGTGGGACGCCATCGAGGAGCTCGAGGTGCCCGTGGGCTTCCATCCGACCGGACAGTCGTCGCTGCGCGACGACATCGCGCGCCGTTATCTCGACCATCCGAACGGGCGCGTCATCGGCGTCGCCGGGCGGAACCCGATGGAGCTGATGCTCGCCTTCGCCAGCTTCGCGGCGGGCGGGGTGCTCGAGCGGCACCCCCGCCTTCGGTGCGCGTTCCTCGAGGGCACCTGCGGGTGGCTGCCGTGGTGGCTCTGGCGGCTGGACGAGGCGTGGGAGAAGTTCGGGCCGGGCTCGGAGGTGCAGGTGTCCCAGCTCCCGAGCCAGTACTTCTTCCGGCAGTGCTACGTGGCTACCGATGCCGACGAGAAGGTGCTCAAGCAGGTGGTCGAGGCGGTCGGCGACGACAACATCGTCGTCTCGACGGACTATCCGCACTCCGACGGACTGTTCCCGCACGCGATCGAGGAGTTCGTGGCGATCGAGGGCGTAAGCGACAAGACGAAGAGCAAGATCCTCTGGGACAACTGCGCGCGTCTATACAAACTCGATAGCGGGCGGTGAGTCGGGCTCAGGCGGCAGCGGCACGATCGCGAACGAGGTGAGCCTGAGCTCGTTGTCGACTTCGGGATGGCCCCGCCGGTCGTTGCGGCGCCGCTCCGGCGGCGCTGCCTCCGCGGTCGCGGGCGCGACTGGGGTGGGGGAACGGGGCCGGCTCTGGCGCCGCTCGCCCTGGCGCCGGTCGACCATCACCTGGACTGTGCTGTCGCCCTTGAAGTGCTGCTCGAGATAGCTCGCCAGAGCCTCGTTGCCGCGCGAGACGATGAGAAGGAAGCGATTGTCCACGTTGCGGTCACTATCGCACGGCGGCCTCGAAGAACCACACTTATAGTGGCCTCACCGGGGACGAAGGCCACCCCGCTGACCGCACGCCGCGACGTTTAGTCCACGCCGAAGTCGTACAGCACGCCCTGCGGCATCGTCCCGCTGGTCCGGGTGAAGACGAAGGCGAATTCCCCAGGCGCCAGTGGAGCCCGGGGGCGGATGCGGGTGAATCCCCGCTGGTCTCGCTCGGCCTCGAAGTCGACCCGGTCCTCGGAGCGGATGCCCTTCTGGCTCACCGAGCCCGCGTACGGACCGACATAGGACGAGCCCGAGATTCGGAGATTGCGGTCGTTCTTGCCAGGATCGAGCTTGACCAGCACCACGTCGGCCGGCTCGGCGCTGGTGAGGAAGACCGGTTGGCGGTCAGCCGTCCGGTACTTGGCCTTGTTGCCGGCGATCACGAGCTCGGTCTTGCGCCCGCTGAAGGGCGCACGACTCGTCTCGATGTCTCCGCTGGTGCCGATCAGCTCTACCTGTTTGCCCCCGCTGACGTGATAGATCGGCCCACGGCGTCCGCCCTGGGGTGCGGGAGTGGCCATAGCCGAGGCCGGGGCCGCGGACGCCGCGGCAGCCGGCGCCGATGCCGGGGGCGCGCCGCCGCTGACGATCGCCTGCATGACCTTCTCGGGCACGCCCGCCTTCTTCAGCTCGATCAGCGCGTCGGTCCGCGTGTCGAACTTCGTCTGGCTCGAGCGCATCTTCGCCAGGATGACGCTTTCCGAAAATCCCGCCTTGACCATCTGTATGACCGTCTCGTTGGTCATGACTTCCTGGGCGGAGACGGGCGCAGTCGCGCTCGCGCTGGCCAGGAGGCACGCCGCCAGCAGAAGCGACGTGAAGAGCACCTGCGTCCTGAACGCGCTCCGGAAGGCAACGAGCACAGTCATCTGACACCCCAGGGTGGTGGAAGTCACTGACGCTCAGATCATCAAAGCAATTGGCGCGGCCGGGTGTCAATCAGAAAGCGCCGCTCGATCAGCCCTTCACAAACGTCGCGCGCACTCGCTTCGATCGAAGGAAATAGGGTATCCAGATGGCACTCGAGGACAGAGTACCGAGGAAAGTACGAACTTCCTGTACTCCGCTCTCCGCTTCCGCGGATCGGCCTCGAAGACGGGTAGGAGTTGGGCGGTCTGCGCGACGATCATGATTGGTGCCGCGCAAACGCCGAGCGCGACCAGCCTCAGCCAGCCCCCGATACGCATGGGCCCTGGCGATTCGAGTGCGCTGAGGTCTCCGCGAAAGGCATAGCTGCAATCGCACCTCGGTGCGGAGGCCGGTGCGAGAAGACCCCAGGCAGGGCACGTCTTCGGCCCCCTTCGCTCAGAAACGTCATGAGCTGGTGTCCAATCGCATTGCTCTCAGACCCATGAAACCGACAGCAGGCCGATAGAGATGACAACTCCCTATTCAATCTAGCGAAGCCTGTCTGCGGAAGTCACGTTCGGCATTCCAGGGTGTGACCAACGAGGCCCGATCGCGTGACGGCCGGCGCCTGCACGGCGCGTCGGCGCGGAGCGCGCACTGTGACAGCCAGTTCGACAGGGGGAGCGCTTGAAGTTGGCGCCGACTAGCCGCTGGCCCAAGGTGCTAGAATCGACCGGCGACCGTCGTGTAAGTCCCTACGCCCCCGTAGCTCAGGTGGATAGAGCAGCAGTTTCCTAAGCCGATCGAGCGGGTGCGGTAGATCGCACACTTACCGCGCCCGTTTTCTTTTTCGCGCGTTTACAGCCGGACAATCGAGGACAGCCTTCTCAGTCTAAGCCCGTCGCGCACCGGTTCGTGTTGACTCTCAGCACATGATCAGCACACAGCAGCTGAG
>DASRIY010000071.1:0-14825 GCA_035649755.1 Candidatus Methylomirabilota bacterium | reverse complement strand
GATCCCGCGCGCGCTGGCTCACGGGCGTAAGACGACGGCCCATCAGCCGCGACTTCCCGCTTATCTCTTCACGCGGCCCACTGTCCTGACGCAGAGATACAGAGCGCACCCCCGCCGCGCCCGTGTTTCTACCCGGGCCCGAGCTCCTAGAGCCTTGTAGGCGCTCCGAGCAGCGGAGCGCCGCCGCCAGCGAGACATGCGTCTGACCGCAGAAGCAGCTCATGTCTCGAGCCTTCGTGTAAACGCGCTGGCGTGAACCTCGCGCGCGCCGGCACGGCGTCGACTGTGCCCCGGATTGTGCCCCCACGTGAGCGCACGAGGGCCTTCTCGCGCGGTTGCCGCATCGGAGCATTGCGAGATTTGACGGGGTGTTGGACGCTGGGGGGGGGTGGGTCGTGGAGGCCTGGAAGGGATTGACAGTCCAGTGTGCTAACCAGGCTGCACCACGAGCCCGAGCCCGCTTACGATACACCGGGGGGACGCGGTTCGTCCACCCGGCGTTCGGCCATCACGAGTCGGCGACCTGGGCGGCCTCGGCGGTCGGCGTGGGGACTTCCGGCCTGGGCGGCCCCTGGGTCACCCAGTTCTCGAGCAGCGTGAAGGTCACCGACAGCACCACCGGCCCCACGAAGAGCCCGATGAGGCCGAATGCCAGCAGCCCTCCGATGACGCCCGAAAAAATCAGGAGCAGCGGCACGTCCGCGCCGCGCCGGATGAGGATCGGCCGCAAGACGTTGTCGAAGCTCCCGGCAAAGATGGTCCAGACCAGCAGCACCACGGCCCAGAACGTCCCGCTGCTCCAGTAGACCCAGACCACGGCGCCCAGGAGCACCGGAACCGTTCCGATCTGCGCGACGCCGAGTAGGAACATGACCGAGACCAGCAGCAGCGGATAAGGTACGCCCGTGATGACCAGGCCGATCCCGCCGACGATCGCCTGGATGAGCGCGGTCACCACGACGCCGAGGGCGACGGCGCGAATCGCCTGAGCCGAGAGCACGGTGACGCGCTCACCCTGCTCCCCGGCGAGTCGCCGCGCGAACGCCAGCACCCCGGCGGCGGCTGTCTCGCCGTTCAGGAACAGGATGATCGAGATGATCATCGCCAGCAGGAGCTGCATGAGCAGCGTTCCCAGGGTGCCGATCTGGCCGAATAGCCAGCGTCCCACCTCGGCGAGGTACGGTGACGCCTGCGCGAAGAGCTCCTCGGGCGACTCTGCCGCGAGCGCCTTCCACTTGACCGCCATCTTCCGGCCGACCAGCGGAACCTTGCCCACCCAGTCCGGCGGCTGCGGCATCTTGAACGCCAGGAGCGACTTCGACCACGTGACGATCTCGTCCGACCGTTCAGCGATGGCGATGAACGCGGTCGCGAGCGGCGCCGCGACGATCAGCACCATCAGGAGCGTCATGACGATCACGGCAAGGCTGCGCTTGCCCCAGAGACCGCGCTCGAGGGCGCGCAGCGTGGGCCACGTGGCCACGACGATCGTCGTGGCCCAGATGCCCGCGAGCAGGAACGGCCGGAGCACATAGAAGCTCAGGAGCGTGAGCCCGCCGATCATCATGACGCCGAGGACGATGCGCGTCAGGTCCCAGCTGCGCAACGGCGCGGTCGGGGCGTTCACGGTTCTGCCGTCGGTCGTCACAGCACCACCTGCAGCAGCCGCTTCAGAAGCTCGCTGAGCGGGATCATGGTGAGGACAAGCGGGGCGACTGGCAAGAGCGTGATCACCGCGAGCTGGATCAGCGCTTCCTTGGTGATGGGCACCGGGCGCATGCTCTGGACGATCTGGTAGCTGTTGCCCAGGTCGGCCAGAGACTGGATGTCGGCGCTGCCCACCAGGGGCTCGCCCGCCGTGACGCCGCCGCGGAGCCACTTGTCGTCGAACTCGCGCACGTAGCGCTGGGCCAGGGTGCCGTACTCGCGCAGGCCCACGCGCCGCGTCGCGGCCAGGCGCGGCGCGAACAGCAGGAGCGGTCCCAGCACCATGAGCAGCAGAAACACCGGAACCACGGCAATCTCCACCTTGAAGTCCAGCAGCGGGGCGCCGCGAAAGAAGATGCGATTGGCGATCAGGCCGGCGAGCAGGACGCCATGCGCCAGCAGAAGGGGCGCGAACGCAACCACGGTCTCCGAGAGGAACCCGAGGCCGCCGACGCGGTCCGGATGCGTGGGGACCAACCGTAGCTCGCCCCCCGCCACGTTGGCCAGGAAGCGGATCCAGATGACGAGCCGGAAGTACCAGCGAAAGAGAAGGAACTGAAATATCGGGAGCGCCACGAAGAAGAACCACCAGCCCGCCAGAGACAGCTCGGCGCTCGCCCCGGAGGGCACGGCATACCAGGTCGTCATGTTCGCGGCGGCGATGGCGGCGGCCTGACGCGGCCAGACGAAGAAAATGGTGAAGGCGTAGACCAAGACGATCAGCACGACCTCGGCCGTCACCGAATTGCGCAGGCGAAATGCCGCGTCGACCGCCGCGTCGAACCGCGCGCGGGCCGCGCCCGGCACCATGCCGCGCTCGACGAACTCTCTGGCCAGTGGACGCATGCGTTGGTGCACGAGCATCTCCGCGATAACCAGCAGCGGCAGCGCTAGGAGAAACCGGAGGTGCACCTCGATGTCCTTGAGAAACGGCATCCGCACCGCGTCGCCGGCGGCGCGGCCACCCAGGACCGACAGCACGAGCAGCGGGAGCCACGCGACGAGCGCGAGGAAGAGGATCCGGCGATGCAGGAGCTCCAGCGCGTCGCCGCTCAAGTGGGTGCGGCGGAACATCTGGAATAGGGGGCCGCCGAGGATGACCGAAAAGTCGTACGAGTCTCGACCGGCAGGGCGACTCTGCAGTCCCGTTGCGTCCGTCATGGCGCGGTCACCTCGAGGTCGCGGCGGTCGGCATCATGGTGGACTCGAACCGGCGGCCATTCTACCGCCGTCCAGAACGCGGCGCCCTAGCAAGCCTCAGAACGTTCCGCCGCCGCCTCCACCCATCCCCCCACCGGACGAGCCCGACGAGAACCCTCCACCGCTCTTGCCACCGCCCCCATCGAAGCCGCGGCGAGTCGTGAGAATCGCCTCCTCGGTGCGGCGCGTGAAAGCGCCGAGATCGTGCACGAAGCTCGGCAGAGAGAAGTCGCCGCGCCCGTGATACCAGGTCGGCGCGGCCACCTTGAGCCCCTGGAAGTTGAAGATCCACCGCTCGGTCACGCCGAGCGCGATGGCCCACGGCAGCCAGCGATGCAGCGTGTCGGGCGGCAGGCGCTCGAGACGGTCTTTCTCGGCGCGCTCGAGAAACTCCTGGAAGCCGCGCACCTTCGTCGCCATCTGCACGCCGGCCCGCGTCTTGCGCGGCATGACCCAGCCCCAGGCGATGAAGATGATCCCGCTGACGATCCCCCCGATCCGGAGCCACGGCTCGTACATGCCAAGCCAGGACGGTCCGAATGTCGGCAGGAGCAATCCGCCGATCGCGGTCAGCAAGCCCGCGGTCATCCATCCGGTCCTCACGCGCCCCGGGGACGCCGGAAACAGCCCGTCCTCGACCATCAAACGATAGAGCTCGTCGCGGATCGGGGGAAAGACGTTCTCGTAGTCACGCCGCACCTCGGACAGGAGCCGCATGTTGATCACCCAGTCGGCGCCGAAGATCTTGGCGAGCACGTAGAGCTCGAACATCTTCAGATCGGGATCGCCGGCGACGGGCTTCAGGCGCTTGAACATGAAGTCCGGCTCGCCGAACGCCGTGGTGATCGGCTCGATCTCGAGATAGCCGCGCACCGCCAGGTCGACGACCGTCGCGATGACGTCGCGCGGATGTGCGCGGTCGTCGACGATGGTGCCGGCCTGGGCCGGAATCAGGTCCGTTGGCGGCTCGTACTCGGGTTTCACCGACTGCTTCGCGCCCGGATCGCGTCCGAACGCCGACCAGACGAACGCGCCCCACACGAGAGCCAGCGCCGGAAGCGCCAGCGGCCAGTAGTCAGCCGCGAGCCAGCCGGCCCGCCGGAGCTCGGACGGCGGCGCCACCCGGCCGGGCGGCCAGGCGACGACGATCGTCATGCCCTCGCGCGGGTGCAGGGCGCGGGTCGAGCGGAGCCGCCAGTAGCTCTGCACCCGGTCGACCGCGTAATCGCCGCCGGTCCGGCCGAAGGCCCCCGTGTAGGCGACGGTCTGCACCTCGGTGTCGGCAACGGTCGGTGGCGGAGTCACGAACACCTCGACCGAATCGATCGGCGCGTGCCAATCGTTGCCGGTGGCGTTCCAGTAGAGCTCCTCGTGATCGTCGTACTTCACGATCCCCTGCCGCACGTGGTAGACGACGCTGACGGTCTTCTTCGTGTCGACTGCGCCCGGCACCCAGGCCTTGACCGTCATGGCGCGTCCCGGGTAGGTCACCTCGGTCCGGAGCGCCCGGCTCCCCTCGTCGTACACGCCGATCCCGCTCAGATGCAGCGGAAACTCGAGCCCGTCGCGCGTGTAATAGAGGGGGATCCGTCGAAAGACGCCCTGGTGCGCGCCGCGGAACGCGAACGTGATGTCCTCGCGGACGACGAGGCTGCCGTCGGCGTTGACCGCGATGCTGACGACGAAGCTCGGGATCGAGAAGAGCCCGCGCGTCTGCGCCGCCGCGGGCGACGCGACCGCCAGCACGAGCGCCAGCGCGGCGAGAAGCCGGCCGATGCGATCAGCTCCCGAACGCGACGCGCGGGACCTGACGGTCTTCGGGGCGCTCGAGCTCGAAGTACGTCCGCTTGGCGAAGCGGAAGAACAGCGCGATCTGGTTCGAGGGGAAGCTGTCGATGGTCGTGTTGAGATCGCGGACCACTGCGTTGTAGTAGCGCCGCGAGCTCTGGATCGTCTCCTCGATCGAGGTCAGCGAGGCCTGCAAGTCGCGGAAGCCCTGGTTCGCCTTGAGGTCGGGATAGGACTCGGCGAGCGCGAAGAGCTGGCGGAGCGCGCCGGTCAGCTGGTTCTCGGCCTGCGCCCGCGCCTCGGGCGTCTGCGCCGACACCGCCGCGCCGCGCGCGCGGATGACCTGGTCGAGCGTGCCCCGCTCGTGCGCCGCGTAGCCCTTGACCGTCTCGACCAGGTTGGGCACCAGGTCGGTGCGGCGCTTGAGCTGCACGTCGATGTCCGACCACGCCTCCTCGGACCGCTGGCGCAGCCCGACGAGCTTGTTGTAAGTCACGACGATCGCGATGACGAGCGCGACGAGAAGGAGCAGAAACACAACGCCGCCGAAACTCATGATTCCCTCCCTCGTCGATCGTAGCATCGGCCGATGGCGCGACCGGCAAACCCTGGCCGCGCCGCGGGTCCCTCGCGCCGCCCCTGCCAGCGGGGGCGATCGAGCGCGATGCCACAAGAGGGTGGATCGGCGCTAGGATTGGGGCGCTTCGATCAACCACCAAGGAGACCATCCATGCCGATGCAGACTCGCTTCCTCTTCAGCGCAGCGATGAGCGTTCGCCCCGACAAGGAAGCGCTCTTCAACGAGGTGTACGACAAGGAGCACGTGCCGGCGCTCCTCACGGTCCCCGGGGTCATCGCGGTCGCGCGCTTCAAGAGCGAGCCGGTGACGATGATGATCGGCGGCGAGCGCAAGACGATCGTGATCGAGAACGAGCCGGCCTACAACGCGCTCTACGAGGTCGAGAGCCCGGCCGTGCTGGTCAGCGACGCCTGGGCGAAGGCCGTCGAGGAAGGACGCTGGGCCGAGCACGTGCGCCCGTACACCACGAACCGCCGCCACGTGATGTTCCGCCGCGTCTCGTAGACGCGGCGCCGGTGGCGGAGCACCTGCACCAGCCGCGGGCGCCGTCGGGGATCGGGCTCGTCCTGACCCACGGCGCCGGGGGCAACGCGCGGGCACCGCTGCTCGTCGCGCTCGGCGAGGCCTTCGCCGGGCGCGGCGTGACGGTCGTCCGCTACGATCTGCCCTACCGTCAGGCGAGTCCGACAGGGCCGCCGCGCCCGGCGGGCGCGGCGAAGGACCGCGAGGGGCTCCGCGAGGCCGTCGCCGCGATGCGCGGGCGGGTGCGCGGGCGCGTGTTCCTCGGCGGCCACTCGTATGGCGGTCGCCAGGCGAGCATCCTGGCGGCGGGCGAGCCTGGCCTGGCCGACGCCCTTCTGCTCCTCTCCTATCCGCTCCATCCTCCGCGCCGCCCGGCCGAGCTCAGAACGGCGCACCTGCCGAGTCTCAGGACGCCGGCACTGTTCGCGCACGGATCGCGCGATCCGTTCGCCACGCGCGACGAGATCGAGGCGGCGCGGCGCCTGATTCCCGCGGCGACCGAGCTGGTCGGCTTCGAGGGCGCGGGCCACGATCTCTTTCGCACGCCGGGCCGTTCAGGCGCGGACGTGGCGGCCCTGATCGCGGCGGCGTTCCTTGCCTTCGCGGAAGGGGCCGGCGCCGGCCGGGTCTAGTCGATCACGCGTTCCGGAGGGATCGGCCGGTTGTCCGGCGAAGGCAGGGCCTCGACCCGGTCCGGACGCTGGCGGGCGCGCTCGTTCTGCTCGGTGCGCACGCGATGCATCAGGGGAATGAGGGGCAGGATCATCACGAACAGCACCGAGATCAGCCAGAAGTCGTCGGCGTAGGCCATGATCTGGGCCTGCTCGACGGTGCCGCGGTAGAGCATGGCGAGCGCTCGGCGATTGGCCGTGTAGGTGTCGGCGCCCTGGCTCACGAAGTGGGCGGTCCATTGCTGGAGCTTCGCCGCCGTGTCGGCGTCCCAGACGTTCAGATGGGTCACCAGCGTGTTCTGATGGGCCTGACTCCGCCGCACCAGCAGCGTGGTGGCGAGGGCGACGCCCACGCTGCCGCCGACGTTGCGCACCACGTTGTAGGCGGCAGTCGCGTTGCCCAGGCGCTCCAGGCGAATCGTGGCGAGCGTCAGCGTCTGCAGGGGCGGGAAGACGAAGCCCATGGCGAACCCCTGGAGAAATCGCGGCCACGCGAGGCTCCAGTAGTCCATGCTGAGCGTCACGCCCGACATCATCGTCGCGGCCACCGCGTTCAGCATGCAGCCGCCGATGAGCATGAAGCGCTGGTCGGTGCGCGCGACGAGGCGCCCCGAGATCATGAGCGCGATGAGGGTCCCGACGCCGCCGGGCGCCAGCACGAGCCCCGCGTTCCAGGCGTCCCACGCCAGGATCTTCTGGGCGTACAGCGCGACCAGCAGCATGCTCGAGTTCATTCCCAGAGCGACCAGCGCGATGCAGATGGTGCCGACCGAGAAGTTTCGATCGTTGAACACGCTCAGGTCGAGAATCGGCTCGGCAGCCATGAGCTCGCGGATGATGAACGCGACGATCGCGCACACCGCGAGCATGAGCAGCGCCACGATGAAGCCCGAGTCGAACCAGTCGTTCTTCTCGCCGAGGTCCAGCACGAGCTGGAGGAAACCGAACCCCAGCACCATGAGGACGAGCCCGATCGCGTCGATGCCCCGTGACTTCTTGGCGAAGGGCGCGTCGAACAGGAACACGCTGACCATCAGGAAGCCGATGATCCCGATGGGCAGGTTGACGTAAAAGATCCAGCGCCAGGACCAGTTGTCGATGATCCACCCGCCCACGGTCGGCCCGAGGATCGGCGCCATCATGATGCCGCCGCCCCAGACCGCCATGGCCGTCCCGCGCATGCTCAGCGGGAAGATTTCCCACATGATGGCCTGCGCCATCGGGATGACCGGCCCGCCGCCCAGGCCCTGGAGCACCCGCATGGCCACGAGGAACTCGAGATTGGGAGCGATGCCCGACAGGAACGAGCTGGTCGTGAACAGCACCGTGCAGATCAGGAAGAACTTCCGCCGGCCGAACCGGTTGGAGAGCCACCCGGTCGCCGGAATGATGATCGCGTTGGCGGCCAGGAACGAGGTGATGACCCAGGACATCTCCTCGAGGCCGGCTGACAGCGAGCCCTGCATGTGAGGTAGGGCCACGTTGGTCACGCTGGTATCCAGGACCTGCATGACGGTGACCATCATCACGGAGAGGGTGATGGCCCACCTGCGCGCAGGTGAGATCTGCCAATCGGCCGCCGGCTCGGCGGGACTCACATCCCCACACTACGTCATAACGGCGCCGCGATGAAGCGCCGGTGTCGGCGCGCGGGCCGCGTTTTGCTGCTCGCGTGCGCGCTCGTCGCGACAATCCTGTTAACGAGCGGTTGTCTGCCTCGCGCCGCGAATTCACGACCGCCCAGCGCCGGTGAGCCCGCGACGACGCTCTGGATCGTCGACCATGGCTGGCACACATCGATCGTGGTCCGCCGCGCCGACATCGACCGCGCGCGCTGGCCCGAACTGGGCGATTTCTCCACCGCGACGCTGGTGGAGGTAGCCTGGGGCGATCGCGAGTTCTACATGGCGAGGTCGCCGACGTCGGGGCTGGCGATCAAGGCGGCGGTCGCCACGTCCGGGAGCGTGCTCCACATCGTCGGCCTCACCGCCGCGGTCACCGACTCTTTCGCGGGCAGTGAGGTCGTCGCGATCCGCCTCTCGCGCCGGGGCCTCGATGCGCTGGCTGACTTCGTCCAGGCGGAATATCAGCGCGACCGAGACGGCGCGCCGCTCCGGCTCGGGCCGAGTCTCTACGGATCCGGCTGGTTCTACGCCGGGCGCAGCCGATACCACCTGTTCAACACGTGCAATACCTGGGTCGCGCGGGCGCTCGGCGCCGCGGGGCTCCCGGTTGAGAGCGCCGGCGTGGTGACCGCGAGCGACGTGATGCGGCAGGTCCGGCCCCTTGGGGAGGCGCGTCCGCCGGGCTAGCCGCGCGCCGTGCTACTGTGGCCAGTCGTGATCCCGCTCATGCTCTTGTGGCTGCGAGCGGCCGGGCTCGTCGGCCACGCGGTTGCGCTCGGCAGCGCGGTCTTCGCGCTGGTCGTGCTGAGCCGCGAGCCGGCGCAGCGCCCCGCTCGCGCCCTCGAGCGCTCTCTGGCGCTCGCCGCAATCGGCGCGCTCGTGGTGGTCTTCGCGCAGGCCGGACAGCTCGCCGCGCTGGCGCAGGCGCTGGTCGTCGACGACGCGCGCTGGCCGATGGCGGCGCTGCTCGGTTCCACCGTCGGCGCCGCCGGCCTCGCCCGCATCGCGGTGGCGCTCGTCACGGTCGCCGCCGTCGTCGCGCTTCGCCAGGCGCCCGCGTCTGCCGCGCGCCGCGCGCTGCTCCTGGGCTCGAGCGTCTTTCTCGCCTGCACCGGCGCGCTGGCAAGTCACGCCATGGGCCGCATGGACGGTCAAGCCTCACTGCTGCTCGTCAGCGCGCTTCATCAGGTGGCCGTCGGGGTCTGGGTCGGCGGCCTGGCGTGCGCCGCGCTCATCGCGCTTCACCCGGGCAATACGGGCACTGCGTGGCTCCGTCCCTTCTCGACCGTGGCGCTGGCGGCGGTCGCGGGCATTGCGGTGACCGGTCTCGCCCTCACGCTCGCCTACGTCGGCTCGGCCGGCGCCGCGATCGGCACCTCGTACGGGGCCATGGTGCTCACGAAGGTCGTCCTCTTCGCCGCCCTGCTCGCGATGGGCGCCTTGAACCACCGAGCGCTGCACGGCCGCCTCACGCTCGCGCCGTGGCGAGCTCCGCGCGCGGCGGATGACAGCGGCTCACTGCTGGTGCGCCGGCGCCTCGAGGTGGAAGCCGGACTGGCAGTCGTGACGATCCTGCTCGCGGCCTCGATCGGCTCGGCGCCGCCGGCCGCCGACGTCGGAAACCAGCGCGCCACCGGGAGCGAGATCCGCGCCATCGTCTTCACGCCGAAATGGCCGCGGCTCTCGAGCCCGACCCTGGCCGAGCTGGCCGCCGCCTCGGATCTCAGTGATCCGACCGCGCCGCGCACCGCGGAGATCACCGCGTGGTCGGAGTTCGGTCACAACGTCGCGGGGCTCTTCGTGGTCGCGATGGGCCTGCTGGCGACGCTCGAGCGGCTCGGCGTGCGATGGGCGCGCCACTGGCCGCTGCTCATCACGGTGCTAGCGGGCTTCGTCGCCTTCAGCGTCGACCCGGAGGGCTGGCAGACCGGAACAGTCGGGTTCTGGGAGCACCTGCTGAGCCCCGAGGTGGTCCAGCACCGAATATTATTGATCCTCACTGCACTCTTCGGCTTCGCCGAGTGGCGCGTGCGCAACGGGCACCATCCGGACTCGCGCTGGAATTACGTGTTCCCGCTGGTAGCGATCTGGAGCGGCATCCTGCTGCTGGCGCACGCCCACGAGCTGAGCGACGGCAGGTCGGCGTTCTTCATGGAGCTCTCGCATCTGGCGATGGGGCTCGTGAGCCTTCTGGTCGGCTGGTCACGCTGGCTCGAGCTGCGCTTGCCATCGGCCGCGCGCGGTCTGCCGGGCCGGATCTGGGCGCCGGCGCTCGCGGTGTTCGGCCTACTGCTCGTCCTCTACCGCGAGGTGTGAGCTACTTGAGGACGCCTTTTTCCCGCCAGTACCGCTCAGCGCCCGGATGGAACGCCATCGGCACCAGGTTCTGCTCGACGAACATGCGCGTCTTGGCGATCGTGAAGTCGCGGCCTCCGGGGTGGAGATCGGCGAACTCGCGGTTGCGCTCGACGATCGTCTTGACGATCTGGTAGATCAGCTCGGGATCGGCCTGCTTGTTCGCGAGCAGGGTCGAGTGCGCCCCCGGCACCAGGAGATCCCGGTCCTGCCCCTGATACGTCCGCCCCAGGAGCGTGACCGGCGTCCAGAACGGTGACTCGTCGAACGTCTTCGCGCGGGCCGCGTCGAGGCCCAGGATGCGGATCGGCTGCGCGGAGGCGAACGCCGCCAGGTCAGGATTGTACGGGCTGAGCGCGATGAACGCGGCGTCGATCGTCCCCTCGCGAAGCGCCGCGAGCTGCTCCGTGTAGCTCATCACGCTGAGCCGCAGGTTTCCTTCGTTGATGCCGTAGAGCTTGAGCGCGGCGAGGAGCTGCGTCTTTGACGCGGGCGCGTTCACGCCGACGTGGAGCCCCCTCACGTCGCCGAACGCCCTGACGCCGGAGTCGGCCAGGGTGACGATGCTCTGCCCGCTGTCCATCGCGGCCATCACGAAGCCGACGTTGTCGTACTTCTTGTCGAACTCGCGCTGGCCCCGCACGCCGAAGTGCGCCGACGCGAGCCCGACCAGCCCGATGGTCGCCTCGCCCCGATGGACGAACTCGAGGCTATGCGCCGAGCCCGTCGCTGGCTCGGCGATGGCGGTCGCCCCGGGAATGTACTTGCTGAGCAGGTGCGCCATGGCTGTCCCCACCAGGAAATACACACCGCCCCAGGGACCCGTGGAGATGGTGATGCGGGTCGCTGCCGTCCCTGGAACGCCCAGCGCCAGGAGGAGGATGGCGAGCAGGGCGATGAATCGGCGCCTCATGCTGCTGGGATTGTAGACCCGCGTCACCTTCCGCTTCTAGGTCGCCGAGAGGGGGGCTGTCACCGCGTCCCGCCTGATCGGGTGCCCCTTTGGGACGCTTCGTCTCTATTGGTCTTGACGATGGGAATCGGCTAATCTCTGCTGGCCCTTCGATCGGGCCCGGAAGCGCACCACCGCCAAAGCCACACGTGAGGACTGCCATGGCGGAAGACGGTTCGGCGGACGCGGAAACGACGCGACCTGCCCGGTCTGCGGCGAAGTGGTCACCCCGATTCAGGCGGCGATCGAGCTCGAGTTCAACCGGCACGGCCCGAAGCCGGGCCTGGACCAGTACCACCTTCACGCCCGGTGCTTCACCGCCTGGGAGTCCGAGCGCCGCAAGATTCCAGGCTCGGAGACGTAGCGCAGTACCATCGATGCATGAAAACCATCGGACTGTTGGCGGCCTCGAACGTCTTCATGACCGCCGCCTGGTACGGCCATCTCCGATTCCGCGAGTCAGCTCTATGGAAGGTCATCCTCGTGTCCTGGCTCCTGGCGTTCTTCGAGTATTGCCTGCAGGTGCCGGCGAACCGCATCGGCTACGGGCAATTCACGGCGACGCAGCTCAAGATCATCCAGGAAGTCATCACGCTGCTCGTGTTCGTGGCGTTCGCGTGGCTCTATCTCGGCGAGCGTCTGCGCTGGAACGAGGCGGTCGCGTTCGCGCTCGTGCTCGGCGCGGTGGTCGTGGCGAACTTGCCGGCGTGAGCCGACGGCAAGACTTACCGCGTAACCGCGGTCAGAATTACTGAGGTAATTCCTTCGCTGTCGGCGAGCTGTCGGGCGGCGCTTCGACCTCGCTCTCGCGCGGTGCCGCGCTCGGTCCACGTCCATACGCGGCGAGCCGCCGGCGCAGCTTCTCGAAGTCGCCGGTGAGCGCGCAGAGCTCGTCGTCGCTCAGCTCCTCGAGCCGCACCATCCCGGTCCGCGCGCCCTGGACCGCCCGAATGAGCTCGTCCAGCTTCAGCTGAATCGCGCGAGCATCCCGGTTCTGCGTGTTCTGGATCAGGAACACCATCAGGAAGGTGACGATGGTCGTGGTCGTGTTGATGACCAGCTGCCAGGTGTCGGAGTAGCGAAAGCGCGGCCCGAGCACGGCCCACGCGCCGATCACGATGCACGCCGCCAGGAAGACCTCGGCCGAGCCGACGAAGTCGGAGCTTCGGCGAGCGAATTTTCGAAATCGTTCGTGCATGTCAGCGCTGTACAGCACGGGCTGTGCCACGCGCGCCACGTGATTTCCCCTGGGCCGTTTCTTCACGGTGTGTAACGAGCGCGGGCGTTCTCGGCCGCGTCTCGAATTCGCCAATCGACGGCGGACGCGATTTCCACTACCTGTGGATTGGCAATCGCTTTGCTGGCTCTGGACGGCGTAGGAGGGTCTGAAAATGAAGAAGCTCGTTTTGACGGGTCTAGTGGTCGCCCTTGGGCTGGCGCCGGCGCTGGCGTCCGCACAGACCAGCACGACGCCGGGGCCGACGAATCCCAACCCCGCTCCGTCGAGCCGGCCCGGCTCGCCTCCAGGCGGCAGCATTCCGAACACGCCGGGCATGCCTCCGGCGCCGCCTAGCGGTTCTCCGACGACTCCGGACACGAGTTCGCCGAAGACGACGTCGCCGTCAACCGGCTCGTCGACCCAGCGTTTCACCAACAAGGCCGACTGCGAGCGCGCAGGCGGCAAGTGGCACGGGGTCCAGAAGAAGTGTGACATGGGCGGGTAGCAACCGTTCGGCGGTCTGGCGTGTGACGCCAGACCGCCGTTCGCGTCTCGCCGCTGCGCGCACGCGCCTCCTGTTTTCCCGCCAGAATTTCCCGTTTGGCAATCTCTACCGTGTAGAGGCTGCGCGGCCGACCCCAGCGCCACGGGCGTCACCGCGACCAGAGCGCGGTCATCGCGTGGCACGCACGATGCTGCACTCGCTCGGTCATGAACAAGCTAGTTCAGAAGGACGTCAGGCTTGCGGCGATCTTGACCACGGCGGTCACCGTGGTCGGCGTGGGAATGTGGACGCTCGCGCGCCGCCGGTCGGTGATGCCGGGCTCACACCCCGCCAAGGTACGACCTGACATGCCATCGCTGGCCCGCGGCCGGGGGCTGCGCGTGGAGCGGGCCGTGACCGTGATGAGCTCTCCCGAAGAGCTCTACTCCCGCTGGCGCGATCTGTCACGTCTGCCCGAGCTGATCCCGCACCTCGAGTCGGTGACGCCGATCGATCAGACGCGCTCGCGCTGGGTCCTCAAGGGACCGCGCGATCTGCGCCTGTCGTGGGAGGCCGAGCTTGTCGCCGACGAGCCCGGGCGGCTCATAGCCTGGCGATCGATCGAGGGCGCCGACGTGGACAACGAGGGCTCCGTGCGCTTCACGCTCGTGCCGAACGACCGGGGCACGGAGATGAAGGTGCTACTGAGCTACGCGCCGCCCGCCGGATGGCTCGCGAACACCGTTGCCACGCTGTTCGGTCGCGGCGGCGACCGTGAAATTCGAGAGGCTCTCCGCCGGTTCAAACAACAGATGGAAGCGGACGAGGTGGCGATAGCCGCACCGGGGCGCCGGGTCGGAGAGGCGGATCTAGACGAGCACCGCTGGGGAAGGGTCTGACCCATGCGTGCCGTCTGCTGGCATGGCCCGCGTGACGTCCGCGTCGAGCAGGTTCCCGATCCCGAGATCCTGAACCCGCGCGATGCGATCGTTCGGGTGACCCTCACGGCAATTTGCGGCTCCGACCTGCACCTCTGGAACGGGCTCAACCCGACCATGCAAGCCGGGGACATCCTTGGCCACGAGTTCATGGGCGAGGTCGTCGAGATCGGGCGCGGCGTCCGCGATCTCAGGGTGGGCGACCGGGTGGTGGTACCGTTCCCGATCGCGTGCGGCGCCTGCTTCTTCTGCCGCGAAGGCAACGCAGCGCTCTGCGACAACTCCAACCCGAACGCCGAGATGGCCGGGCCCTGTACGGCTTCTCGTCGGCGGGGCTGTTCGGATACTCGCACCTCTACGGCGGCTACGCGGGTGGCCAGGCGGAGCTCGTCCGGGTGCCCTTCGCGGACGTCGGCCCGGTCCGGGTGCCGCCACAGGTCTCTGACGAGCAGGCTCTGTTTCTCTCCGACGTGTTCCCAACCGGGTACATGGCCGCCGAGAACTGCTCGATCCGCCCAGGGGACACGGTGGCGGTGTGGGGTGCCGGTCCGGTGGGGCAATTCGCGATCTGGAGCGCCTACGAGCTCGGAGCCCACCGGGTGATTGCCATCGACCGATGGCAGGTTCGGCTGCTCATGGCCGAGACGCAGGGGAAGGCCGAGACCATCGACTACGTGGAGATCCCCGACGTCGTCGAGGAGCTCAAGCAGCGAACCGGCGGCCGCGGCCCCGACGCGTGCATCGACGCGGTAGGCACCGAGGCCCACGGCACGAGCTTCGACGC
>DASRIY010000070.1:0-18086 GCA_035649755.1 Candidatus Methylomirabilota bacterium | reverse complement strand
AGGGTCCGGCTAGCGGACGTTGATCTCGACGCGGCGGTTGCGCGGCTCGGAGACCCCGGCGGCGGTCGCCACCTCGGGCTCGCGCGCGCCGCGACCGGCCACCAAGATCCGAGCCTTGGGGATCCCGCGCTTCACGAGCTCCTCGCGCACGCGCTCGGCGCGCCGGAGCGAGAGGGCGTCGTTGTACTGGTCGGATCCGACGCGATCCGTGTGGCCGATGATGACGATTTCCGGAGCGGGCCGGCGGGCGATCTCGGCGAAGATCTGGGTGACAACCTGCTGGGACTCCGGCGCGAACTGGTCGGTGTCGAGGAGGAAGTAGAGATAGAACGAGACCGGCCGTCCGGGCTGGGCCTGCAGCGCGGGCCCGAAGGTTTTCCGGACCTCGTCCTCCGACGTCTTTTCGCCGGAGACGCTGCCGGGTCGCGACACGCTCGCCGCGGCGTAGGGTTGATCGAGGGTGCGCGTCGCCTCGCCGCTGGTGACCGTGACCGCCCCTGGGGTCGGGCCCTTGCCCGGCAGGAGCACGACGAGGTCGTTCCGCGTGGCGCAGCCGGTCAGGACCAGCAGCGCCAGCGGCGCGAGACGGACGAGCGTGCGACCGAGCTCGGACAGGGCGGTCAGTTTTTCGCGCCGGCCCGAACGAGGAACTCGGTTCCGCGCACGCCGAGGATCGCCGCGGGCGTCCGGACCTTCATCGCCTCCGGTGACTGCTTGGCGAGCTTGCCGGAAACGACCGCCAGCGTGCCCTGCTTGAGCGAGCTATCGAACGCCCCCTGGTGAGTCGTCGAGTCGAAGACGAAGCGGTCGATCGAGAGCACGCTGTCCGGACCCACCGAGAGCAGGCTGTTGTCGCGGAACGTGATCCCCACCGACCCGTCGGCGCCCGTGATCACGAGGTCGCCCTGCTGGACGAGACTGCCGACCGGCGCCGGCATGCGCTGGCCGGAACGCTCGATCTGCACCGCGCCCTTCGAGACCTTGATCTGCCCCGCGTCCTCGGCGGCGCCCGCCTGCAGCGCGCCGAACGTCAACGCCAGCGCTAGCGTCAGGGAAATCGTCAGGAATCGCATCGCATCCTCCTCGAGGTCGCGCGCGTCGTTTGCTTTCCGGAATGAGGGCGGCTCGACGCCAGACCCGATGTATATATAGTAGCCGAGTCTCTCTCGCAGGCATCGCAGATCGGAGGCCGCGCACGAGCGATCACGCCGATACCGGAAACCACCACCGAGTCTTTCAGGCCCGCCGGGACACGCTACCCGCAGTGGCGGAATTCATCGCCTCGGTGTGCGGCGCCGGGGGCGTGCCGCGAAAGACCTGCCTGAGGCTCACGCTCCTGATCGAGGAGCTCTTCACCAACACCGTCGTGCACGGGCACGGCCAGGACACCGAGGCCCCGATCCACCTCACCGTCGACGTCGGCATCGAGTCGATCGCGCTGACCTACGAGGACACGGCACCGCCGCACGATCCGTTCGCGACGGTCGGCGTGCCCGACGAGGCCGCCAGCGTCGAGGAGCGCCCGGTCGGAGGACTCGGCGTCATGCTGATCGCCGCGATGGCCGAGCGCGTCGAGTACACGTACGCCGGCGGCCGGAACCGGATTTCGCTGATAATGCCGTCCGGGAGGATCGCGCCATGACCCCGCAACTCGTCACGTATGCCGTCGACGGCCGTGTCGGCGTCGTCACGCTCAACCGTCCGGAAAAACTCAATGCCATCAGCCACGAGCTGAAATCGACGCTCATCGAGCGCCTGCACGAGGCCGATCGGGACCCGGCCACCAGTGTGGTCGTGCTGCGAGCCGAGGGCCGGAGCTTCTGCGCCGGCTACGACATCGCCCCCAGTCCGGACCGGGCGGCCCGGCGCTACAACGCGCTGGCCTGGCACGCGTCGCTCACCGACGACGTGCGGCTCGAGATGACGCCGTGGGAGATGAAGAAGCCCGTGATCGCGTCGGTCCAGGGACACTGCCTGGGCGGCGGCTGCGAGCTGGTGATGATGTGCGATCTGACGATCGCCGCGGATGACGCCCTGTTCGGCGAGCCGGAGATCCGCTTCTCGAACGTCGGCCCCGCGCTCGTGATGCCGTTCATCATCGGGCTCAAGCGCGCCCGCGAGCTGCTCTTCCTCGGAGATCCCATCGACGCGAAGACGGCGCGCGAGTACGGGATGGTGAACCGCGTGGTGCCGCGGGCCGAGCTGCAGGCGGCGACGATGAAGTTCGCGCGGCGGATGGCGCTCATCTCGCCGGAGGCGCTCAACGGCACCAAGCTCGCCGTCAACCGCGGCGCCGAGGCGGCCGGCTTTCGCAGCGCCATCATGGCCGGGCTCGACATCCTGGCGTCGGTCTACGCGGCGCGCACCGAGGTCGGCGCGCGCTTCGACGAGATTCGCGAGAAGGAGGGGCTCGGCGCCGCTCTGCGCTGGCGGGCCGCGCAGTTCTCGGAGTAGCCGCTACCGGCCCTTGAAGACGGGCTTGCGCTTCTCCACGAAGGCGCGGGCCGACTCCTGGAAGTCCTCGCTGAGGTGCAGCCCCAGTCCCTGCGAGTAGTAGCGGGACTGGCGCTGCATCTCGTTCACGAACCACCGCATGACCCGCACGTTCGCCCGCACCGAGAGCGGCGGATTGGCCAGGATCTCGGCGGCCAGCGCCTCGGCGGCCGGGATCAGCTCCTCGGCCGGGACGACGCGATTCACCATGCCGTGCTGCAGGGCCTCCTCGGCCGTGAACATGCGCCCGGTCAGCGCGACCTCGTTGGCGAAGCGGCTGCCGGTCCAGAACCAGGTGGCCACCCAGTGCTGGCCGCTGGCGAGTCCGCGCTGCACCTCGCGGATCTGGAACTTCGCGCCCTGGGCGGCCACGACCAGATCGCACGACTGCGACAGGGAGTAGCCCAGGCCGAGCGCCCAGCCGTGCACGGCCGCGATCACCGGCTTCCAGTTAACGGTCTCGCCGAGTCCGTTCTCGCGCGAGCGCCGCCCGGCCGGGCCGCCCAGGCGCTTGAGCTCGTCGCGCGTGCGGAGCTGGCGCTGGCGCACGTCGGCTCCCGAGCAGAACGCGCGGCCGGCGCCGCTCAGGATCGCGACCTGGAGCTCGGGGTCGGCGTCGAACTCGAAGAGCGCGTCGTTGACCTCCTCGACGAGCTGATCGTTGGCGGCGTTGAGCTTCTCCGGGCGATTCAGGACGATGTGACAGATCGGACCTTTCGGCTCGTAGCGCACCGTCTCGAACTTCGGCGTGGCGGTCATGGTCGCTCCCTGGCTCGGCCCGGCGGCTACTTGAACGCGGGCATCACCTGCTGGGTCAGAATCTGCAAGGTTCGCTTCTCCAGCGCCATCGGCAGGCGTCCGCCCGGGTTCAATTCGGCGGCGACGCCGTTCAGGCTCAGCTCTTCGCGGAGACGCTTGAACCGCTCGACCAGTCCGGGCCCCGAGCCGAAGGCCACCTTCGTCTCGAGGATCTGCGGGTAGGAAAGGCTCGACAGCGTCCGGGCCTGGTTGACCCGGCGCTCCACCGGGCCGGTTCCCGGGCGGCCGAGCGGCACGCGCGTGAGATCGGCCTGACGCTGGAAGTAGTACATGATCGTGTCCTCGGGCTCGTCGATCGCCGCTTTCTCCGTCGGCGCGGCGTACACCGGAATCCGCAGGCACACGTCGCCGTCGCCCGGGTGGCCTGCCTCGCGCCAGGCCTCGCGGTACTTCTTCACGCATCCGGCCAGCTCGGGGACCGCCATGCCGCGCAACCCGACGAAGATCGGCAGCCCCATCCGCCCGACGTTGGGAAACGTCTCCGCGGTGGTCGCGGCCATCCGGACCGGCGGATGCGGCTTCTGGTACGGCCGCGGCGTCACCGTCGCGTCGGTGAAGCGATAGAACTGGCCCTCATGGCTGAAGGGCTCGCCCTTCCAGGCCTCCAGGATGATGTCGAGCGCCTCGAAGAAGCGCGCCTGGCTCTCCTCGTACGGCACGCCGAGCGCGTCGTAGGCACGCGGGCCGCCACTCCGGCCGATGCCGAAGTCGAACCGGCCATGGCTCAGGTGATCGAGCGTGGCGACCTCACCGGCGACGCGCAGCGGGTGATTCAACGGCAGGAGCTGCACCGCCGTGCCCACGCGCAGGCGCTTGGTCCGCGCGACGATCCAGCTCGCCACCAGGAGCGGCGCCGACAGCACCGAGCGCGCCGGGTTGACCAGCATCTCCGCCAGCCACACCACGTCGAGCCCCCACTGCTCGCCGGCGTCGGCGAGGTCGAGAAGCTCGTCGAACCACTGGCCCTGAGTGCTGCCGCTCCGTATCTGCTCCGTGAAGATCCCGAAGTCCATGAGGCCTCTCCTCAGATTCCGCGCTCTGCCAGAAACTTGGCGTAGTCGCGCTGCCCTTCCTTCGCCTTCTGGATCTGCTCGGGCGAGTAGAACTTGGCGAGGTCCACGACCTCGACGTTGTACCGGGCCCGCTCGAAGGCGTCCTTGTGAATGAACGGCCGCGTGGCGTCGATGCCCATCGCGCCCGAGAACCGGATGTTGCTCTGCGTCCACTGGCGGTCGCCGGCCGAGCTGCGCTCCGCCGGCTGAAAGGTCTGGCCGAATCCGCCCTCGCAGATAGTCAGGATGTCGTCGCGCGGGTTCACGCGCGTCGTGAGCGCCCACAGGACGTCCTCGACGTTGTAGATGTCGACGTCCTCGTCGACCACGATGCCGAGCCGGGCGCCCAGCGAGATCGACAGCGCCGCGGTCAGGATATTGCGCTGCAGTCCCTCGTCGCGGGCGCGCCGCTTTTTCACCTGGAAGATCACGCCGCCCCAGTCGGTCATGCCCATTGGAATATTCGTGTCGACGCAGAGTCCTGGAACGATTCGGTCTGCTAGCTCCAGGAAACAAGCTTCCCTCACAACTCCGTCGATGAAGTGCTCGTCCATGCCGTGGACGATCAGGCCGTAGTAGAGCGGCCGGTCGGCCCGGTGGGTGATGGCCGTCGCCTGGAACTTGTAGGTGCGATACGCCTTGCCCATGTAGCCCGACCATTCCGGATGGAACGGATGCACGCCCTGCGCGTCGTCCTTCTCGGCGAGCGGGCTCTCCCAGACCTTCTGCGTCGTGTCGATGTAGCCCTCGACGACGTACTCCGCGCTGGCGATGGACCAGGCGTCCTGCGTTCGCGCCTTGACCAGCTCGACCGGGAAGCCCTGCAGGGCGCCGGCGACGCCGAGCTCGTCGCAGCCGCGCGGCAGGATGACGTACGTGAAGCCCGAGCCGGCCATCATCGTGCAGGTCGGCGGGATCCCGATGTTGATCGTCACCGGGATCGGACCCTTTCGATACCAGTGCGTGGCCAGCTGGTCCATGTGCGAGCCCGGCGAGATCTGAAAGCTCGAGTAGTCGGGGCCGCGGAAGTTCATCCGGTTGTAGCCGATGTGCGAGCCACCCCAGAAGTACTTGCCGCGCACGACCGTGGTGCCGCCGCCCAGCGTGCGCCCGGGATCGCTGTCGGAGTGGGAGATCATCGGCACGACGTCCCACACGTCCAGGTCCTTCGTGATCACCACTTCCTGACAGGGCCCGTCCTTGACCTCGACCGGCGGCAGCGGAGCGCGCAGCGCTTCGACCACCTTGTGCTTGAGCTTCTTTGGATCGTCGACGTCCAGGAGCCGGGCGATCCGCTCCGCGCTCGCGAAGATGTTGTTGCAGATGCGCGCGTTCGGATAGCCCTTCACCTTGTTGAAGAGGAGGGCAGCGCCGCCGTCGAAGTGCTTCTGGATCGCCGCGACCTCGAGGTGCGGGTCGACCTCCACGTCAGTGCTGACGAGCTCGCCGGCCGCCTCGAGGTAGGCAAGCGTCGACCGGAGGCTCGAGATGTCCTTTTTCATCGCACAGATACTGCGCCGGGGCCGCGGGCGCCGTCAAGGCCGCGTCGGCGGCGGGCGGGCGATCGCCGGGCCGGCCCGGCGACTGCCAGCTCGACGATCTCGGCCCGCGGCCCGGCTGGCCCCAGGTGAAGCCGCGCGACCGCGATCGGGAGGCGGAAGCGGCGGGGCCCCGCGCTGCCGGGATTGAGGAACAGGAGTCCCTCCCGGCGCTCGACGCGCGGGCTATGCGAATGGCCCGAGATCACGACGGCAACACCCGCGAACGCCGGGTCTTTGCCGAGCTCCGCGTGGTCGTGCGCGCCGCAGGCCGTCGCGGGGCTGGGGCCCCGCCGGCCGAGGTGCGCCCTTAGACTGTGGTCGTGCGCGCCGCAGGCCGTCGCGGGGCTGGGGCCCCGCCGGCCGAGGTGCGCCCATAGACTACTGAGGTCGTGCACGACCCAGATGCGGGTCCCGCCGATCTCCGTCTTGGCGATTTCCGGAAGCGAGGCGGCCCACGCGTCGCGATCGTTGTTGCCGCGCACCGCGACGACGGGCGCGATACGCCGGAGCGCGTCGAGAATCCCGGCGCCGCCGATGTCGCCCGCATGGACGATCGCGTCGACGCCCTCGAGCGCCGCGAGCGCCTCGGGCCGCAGGAGACCGTGGGTGTCCGAGATGACACCGACGAGCAGGGTTCCCGCGCTCCGCCGGCGACGTGTCGACCCCATGGCTGTCGAGTGTAGCCGCTCCAGTCTCCGCTTGCCCAGCGGTCGCTCCAGGACTAGCATCCCCGTAGCGTCGCTATCGCTCGCTCGCCTCTCACCACGGAGGACGACATGCACTACACGCGGATCTCAGCCGACTGCCACATCGACATGCCGTGGCTTCCGCACGATCTCTTCACCGCGAACGCCTCGGCGCTCATGAAGGACCGCATGCCCTACGTCGTGGAGGGCCCCGACGGGCTCCAGTGGGCCACGAAGAAGGGCGCGCCGTTCGGGCTCGTGGGTGGCATCGGCTCGACCGGGACGAAGTACGTGCCTGGACAGAACCAGCGTGTCGACGTCATGGCGGCGACCGGCCTCTACGACGACGGCCAGAAAGGGATCCGTCGCCCCGGCGACCCGCACCTGCGCGTGAAGGACATGGACCGGGACGGCGTCCAGGCCGAGGTGCTCTTCGGCATTCTCGGGGCGGCGTCGCGGCTGGGTGATCACGAGGCGGCCGGCGAGATGTTCCGGATCTACAACGACTGGCTCCTCGACTTTTGCCGGCACTATCCCGAGCGCCACGTCGGCCTGGCGTGCCTGCCCTACGGCAACCTCGACGCGGCCGTGAAGGAGATCTATCGCGTCGCCCGGATGGGGCTGCGCGGCCTGGAGCTCTCGTGCTCGTGGGACATGGAGCCCATGTGGCATCCGATGTGGGAGCCGTTGTGGCAGGCGGTCAACGACGTGAACTTGCCGCTGCACTTCCACACGTTCCCGTCACTGCCGCCCGGCGTGCGCGAGAAGCAGACCGGCATCACCCGCCGCGCGGCGTTCTTCACGAGCACCGCCGGGTTCCAGATGAACCTGGTCAACATCCTGGCCGCGGTGATCGGCGCCGGCGTGCTCGAGCGGTATCCAAACATGCGGATCTCGTTCGGCGAGAGCGGCATCGGCTGGATTCCCTACGCGCTCGACCGGATGGACTTCGAGTGGGAAGACCGCTTCCGCGACCTCGGGCTCACGATGAAGCCGAGCGACTACTGGCGTCGCCAGTGCAAGGCGACGTTCCAGTTCGACAAGATCGGCACCAAGCTGATCGACGACATGGGCGTCGAGACGCTGATGTGGGGCTCGGACTATCCGCACCCCGACGGCGTCTGGCCGCAATCGTCTCGGTTCATCCAGGAGCAGTTTGGCCACCTGCCGGCCGACGTGGTGCACAAGATCACGTGCGAGAACGCCGGGAAGTTCTACGGCCTGATCAAGTAGATGTCATCGCGTGATCGAGGAGCGTCACGGGTTCCCCGGGACGCTTCCGAGGCACCAATGGGGGGCAGGGGGGCCCGTCGAGGCCCCCCATGAACTGAATGGACGAGAACCTGTACCGGGTCCGCGCCGAGCGCGGCGAGGTCCAGATCGGCACGTGGGTGAACATGGTCCGCACGCCCTCGGTGCTGATGCTGCTGCGCGCCGCCGGCCTCGACTTCGCGCGCGTCGACATGGAGCACTCGCCGTTCTCGATGGAGACGGTGGCCGACATGGCGGTGCTGGCGCGGGCCATGAATTTTCCGATGGTCGTGCGCCCGCCCGAGGGTAACCGGGAGTGGATCACCCGCCTCCTCGACGCCGGCGTGTGGAATCTCCACGTGCCGCAGGTGGACACGCCCGAGCAGGCGCGGGAAGTGGCCGCCTGTTGCCGTTACGCGCCGCTGGGCGAGCGGGGTATGTACGGCTTCGGGCCGAACACCGAGTTCCGCTCGCGCCCGCTCGCCGAGCACACAGCCCACGCCAACGCGCGCGTGCACGTGACGATCATGCTCGAGACGAAGCGGGCGTTCGACAAGCTGGACGAGATCGCGGCCACGCCGGGGATCGACGCCCTGACCATCGGGCCGACCGATCTGGCCCAGGACCTCGGCGTGCTCGGCACGCCCGGTCAGGCCGCCGCGCTCGACGAGCACCGCCGCCGGCTGGTGGCGGCCGCGCGCAAGCACGGAAAGGCGGTGGCGATGCTGACCGACACCGCAGAGGGCGTGCGCCAGATGGTCAGCCTCGGCGCCACCATCATCAACTACTCGTCGGATGCCGCGGTCCTTCGATCGGGCTACGCGTCGGTGGTCGACGAGATCCGCCGCACGGTCCCGCGCGCGTAGCCCGCTCGCGGCCGCCGCCCGGCGTCAGACGGCGCCGAGCTGCAGCTGCCGCACCGCCGAGTGGGGCAGGGCGCGGATCAGCTCCTCGAGATTCGTGCGGCCCTGACGGAGCTTCTCGGCGGCGTCCTCGGCCATCGGCAGCGTGGACTTCAGGGCGCTCTGGCGAACTTCCTCGAACGGCGCCCCGCGGTTGATCAGCACGACGTCCGCGTCGTTCGGCGTCCACAGCTCGGAGAGGATCATCCGCCCGCGATAGCCCGTATAGTTGCAGCTCGAGCAGCCGGTCCCCCGGTACCAGGCGAAGTCGGCGGGCGCCGAGCCCACGATCGCGCGGAGATCGGCCGGCGGCGTGTAGCGTTCTCGGCATTCGACACACACCTCGCGCACCAGCCGCTGCGAGAGCACGCCGAGCAGGGACGACGTGACGAGGTTCGCGTCGACGCCGAGATCTTGAAGTCGGGGCAGGGCGCTGATCGTGTCGTTGGTGTGCAGGGTGCTCAGAACGAGGTGGCCGGTCTGGGCGGCCCGGAAGGCGAGGTCGGCGGTCTCGCTGTCGCGGATCTCGCCGACCATGATCACGTCCGGATCGTGGCGAAGGAACGAGCGCAGGTACTTGGCGAACGTGTTGCCGAGGCGGTCGTCGACCTCGTGCTGGCGGAAGGCGTCGCAGACGTACTCGATCGGGTTCTCGGCGGTAAGGATCTTGATGCCGGGCTGATAGATGCTCTTGAGCGCGCCGAAGAGGGTCGTGCTCTTGCCCGAGCCGGTCGGGCCGGTGACCAGGATGATCCCGGTCGAGGAGCGCAGGAGCTGGCGCAGCCGTGTCCCGACCGGCTCGCGCAGGCCGAGCGCCTCCACGGATTGGGGCAGGCCGCGCGGGTCGAGGATCCGGATGACGGCGCTCTCGCCGTAATAGCCGGGAATGATGGAGATGCGGAAGTCGACGGTGGCGATGTGGCCGTCGCGCTCCACGCGCGCGCGGAAGCTTCCGTCCTGCGGGCGCCGCCGTTCGGCGATGTCGAGCTTGCTGAGGATCTTGAGACGCGACATGAGCTTGCCGCGATTGAGGTTCAGCAGCTCGGCCACCCGCTCGATCTCGAGCTCCTGCAGCACGCCGTCGATCCGGAATCGCGTCTGGATCCCGCGGTCCACCGCCTCGATGTGAATGTCGGAGGCGCCGCGCTCGACCGCCAGCGTCAGGAGCTGGCGGACGATGGCGGCTGTGCTCTCGGCGGTGCGCTGCACGTCGAGGAAGACCGAGCGGTCCTCGGAGAGGTTCTCGATCTCCTCCAGCGCCAGAACGTGCGTCTCGCCGGCGATCGGCTGAGGCTCCCGGCCGGTGGCGATCGGCGCGTGATCCACCGCGTCCACCGCGACCGGCCCCGGATACATCTGCGTCAGCGCGCGCCGGATGCTTGCCCGCGTTGACGTGATCACCTCGATCTCGCAGCCGATCGATGCCTTCAGGTCATGGACGACGGACGTGCGCGTCGGATCGTCCATCGCGATGACCAGCGTGTTGCCCACGCGCGCGACCGGGACGACCAGCGCGCGCCGCGCGAAGCGCGGATTGATCAGCGTCTGGAGCGACCGGTCGAGCACGATCGTGTCGAGGTCGAAGAAATTGATGTGCAGCTGCAGGCAGAGCGCCCGCCGCACCTGCTCCTCGGTGACGTACTTCAGCCTGACGACCACTTCGCCGAAGCTCTGGCGCCAGCGCCGTTGCTCGGTGAGCGCCGTCTCGAGCTGCTCGGCCGTGATGACCTTCGTCTTGACGAGGATCTCACCGATCTTGGAATGACGCTGGTGCCGCTCGAGGACCGACAGGAGCTGACTTCGCGTGATGACTTTCTGGGCAACGAGGATGTGGCCGAGCGGCCGGTACGTCCGCGAAGTACTCTGCAGACGGAGCGCCTTCTGGACGTCCTCATGGGTCGCGAGACCCTCGTCGACCAGGATATCGCCGAGCCGCAGGCTCGCGACGCGCCGCAGGGTGCTCTTGCGAGCGGCCGCCGCCCCGTTTCCGTTCACGTGGGTGCCGTTGCTGTCGGCGTGTGCGCCGTTGCCGTTGGCGTGTGTCCCGTTTCCGTTTACGTGCGTACCGTTATCGTTCGCGTGCGCGCGAAGCTCTTCGAGCTGAAAGTAGGATCCGGGGTTCATGGTTTCGTTCAGGTAGCAACGAACCTGCCAGATCTCGATGCGCGGTAACTCCGCGCCACAACGCGATGTGCGCTCCGGAATCCTTTTCCGGCGTGGCGCGTTCCAATCCACTGGTACGTTTCTTACTTGTACAGGATGTCCTTCAACTTGGCGACGAGGGCGGGATCGAGCGCGAACGCCTCGGCGACCATCCGATCGAGCTCTTCGGCCGTCGCCGGATCGAGCGTGAGCTTGGCCTTGTCCGCTTCGGCGAGGAAGGCCTGATCCTTCAGCGTTTCCTGAAATGCCCGCCGCAGGGCGAGCACGCGGTCCTTCGGCGTGCCCGGCGGAAGCGCGAACGGACGCGCGAACGCGGCGGCGTTCTGGATGCCGACCTTGATGAGCTGGCGGGCCTCGTCGGACTTCGCCAGGGTGTGGGCGAGCGGAACGCCCGGCAAATCCGGAAACGCGCGGGGGCTCGTCTGCAGCACGACGACGACCTCGCCGGTGTCGAGCCCGCTCCTCCACGTCGAGCGCATCGATTCCCATGACCAGCACGCCCCGGCCAGCTCGCCGGACGACGCGGCGAGACGAATCTCCGCGGTGCCCTTGTAGCCCGAGACGAGCTGGATCGGGAGCCCGAGGGCGGCCTTCAAGATTCTCGCGTTGGCATCGGGCGTGCCGCCGGGCGCGACACCGCCGAGCTTGACCGGCGTCTTGGCCGCCAGCCATTTCTCGATCGACGTGATGCCGCTTGCCTTGGTCAAGGCGCAAACCGCGTCTTCCCGGATCGGCGCGCCGATGAGCTCGAACTTCCGCGCGTCGAACTCGATCCCCGGCTGGCCGAGAACTTGGCCAAGAAAGAGGGCGCCGTTGAAGTGGCCGATCGTGAGCCCGTCGGGCTTGGCCACGCGGTACAGGTGATTCGCGGCGATCAGGCTTCCGGCGCCGGTCATGTTCTCGACGACGATCGTCGGACTTCCGGGGACGTGCCGGCCCATGTGCCGCGAGATGACCCGGGCGTAGGTGTCGAACCCGCCGCCCGGGGCGAAGCCGACCACGATGCGGATGGTCTTGCCGTCGAAGAAGGACTGGGCGTGGAGGCTGCCGCCGCCCGCGACGAGCAGCGTCAAGACGGTCAAGATCGCGATCAATCGTGTGTGCAATGCCGTCCCTCGAGAGCGGCAAGAATTTACCATGCCGGGCCCCAGAACACGCCGCCCCACAATAGGGTAAATGCCGCGGGCGTGAGCTTCGTCAAAGGGTTGACAATCAACGCTCACGGCCGCGTCGCGCGACCGGGGAGGACCACCAGATCATGACCTCACGGCAGGTCGTTGCCGGGCTTCTCGCGTTGAGCATGCTGGCCGGCACGCCGGCCCCGGCATGGCGAGCTCTCGCTCAAGCCGCTCCGGCCGAGCCTCCCGCTCCTCCGGCGCCGGGCGACGCGCCCGCGGCCGCGGAGGCGCCTGACGTCACGCCCCCCCGCATCAGCTACATCAACGGCCAGGTGTCCTTCTGGCGACCCGGCGCCGACGACTGGACTCCGGCGAAGGTCAACACGCCGCTGGCGCCCGGTGACGTTCTCTACGCGGGCCCCGACGGCAACGTCGAGCTCCAGGTCGGCCCCCGCGCGTTCGTGCGCGCCGCCGAGGGAACCCAGATCGGGCTCGACAATCAAGAGCAAGATTTTCTCCAGCTCCGGCTGACGGGCGGCCTCGCCGCGCTCGATCTGCGCGAGATGCCGGCCGGTCAGACCATCGAGCTCGACACGCCCAACGCCGTCTTTACCGTTGAGCGCATGGGGTTCTATCGCGCCGACGTCGAGTCGGACACGACGACGTTCCGGGCGCATCGCGGCGGTGTCGCCACCGTGACTCCCGCCGGCGGCGAGGCGAGCCTGGTCGGCGGCAATCAGCAGGTCGTCGTCACCGGCGCCGAATCGCCGCGCGTCGAGACGGGCGCGGCTCCGGCGCTCAGCGCGTGGGACAAATGGAACTCCGAGCGCACGGACTACGTCATCCGCTCCGCGAGCGCGCGCTACGTGCCGCGCGGCACGTACGGCACCGAGGAGCTCGATCAGCACGGAACCTGGCGCACCGTCGATAACTACGGCACGGTGTGGGTGCCGTCGGGCGTGGCGGCGGGCTGGGTGCCGTACAGCACCGGCCGATGGATCTGGGATCCGCGTTTCGGATGGACGTGGCTCGACGCGGCCCCGTGGGGCTGGGCGCCCTATCACCACGGCCGCTGGGTCTTCGTCGGCAGCTACTGGGCGTGGGCGCCGGGGCCTCTCGTCGTCCGGCCGGTGTACGCGCCGGCCCTTGTCGTGTTCCTCGGCGGCCCCGTCAGGGTCGGCGTGCGCCCGGTCTTCTGGGCGCCCTTGGCCTGGGGCGAGCCTGTCGTTCCGTGGTGGGGGCGTCCCGGATTCGTCGGCGTCGCCACGTGGCGCGGCTGGGGCGGCCCGCACGTCGTCAACAACGTCGTGGTCAACAAGACGACCACGGTCAACGTGACCAACATCAACGTCTACCGGAACGTGACCGTCAACAACGCGGTGGTCGGCGTCTCGTCCGATCGCTTCGGGCACCACGACGAGCGGCCGCGGCGCATCGAGCAAGCCGAGGCGCGCCAGCTCGCGCCGGTCCGCGGTGCCCCCGACGTGAAGCCGGTCGCGGCGAGCGTGACGGTCTCCTCCGGCATGGCCACGAAGCCGCCGGCCTCCATGGAAAAGCGCGCCGTCGTCGCCACGCGGCCGCCGCACGACGTCTCGACGCGCCTGCGCGACCAGGGCATCGCGCCGACCCGGACCGCGGAGCCGAACGCGCCGCCTCGGATTGTGCCGGCGCCCAAGGCCGTGCGGGGAACCGAGCCGATGTTCACACGCCCGCAGCCAGGGCCGCGAACTGCGCCGGGCCAGCAGGGGGACGCCCCCGAGGGCCGGAGCGAGCGGCCTGATCGCGGCGGGCGGCGCGAGCGCAATCAGCCGCAGGCGATGCCTGCGCCGTCACAGACTCAGCCGCCGCGGGCTCCGGCCCCGTCGAAAACGCCGGCACAACCGCAAACGCCGGCACAACAGCAGGCGCCAGCGTCGCCGCAAGCTCCCGCGGAATCGCAGAGGCCCGCGCCATCGCGGACGCCGAGCGACAGGCAGGCGCCGGCGCAGACTCCAGCGCCGTCACAGGCGCCCGGTCAGCAGCGGCAGCAGGCCGCTCCGCGGCCCGATCCTGGCGCGAAGGGCGGCGAGCAGCCGGAGCGCGGAGATCGTGGACGAGGCCAGGCACAGCACCGGCCGGGACCGCCGCACCCGCCGAGCCCGGCGCGAGAGCAGAACGCTTCGCGGGCCGAGCAGCAGATGAATCGCGCCGATCGGCAGGAACGGGGCCAACAGCGCCCACCTGACGCCGCGCCGGCGAGACAGGCGCCACCGGAGCAGCGCGGTGAGCGACAGGACAAGGGCCAGCGCCAGGAGCGCCCGGAGAAGCAGTAAGCAAAGCGAGCGGCGAGCGCCGCGGTCAGCGGCGCTCGCCTCGCTCGTCGGCCCCGTCCGCCCCGGTCAGCGTGAGCTCCTCGGCTCGATGGCAACGCACGAGGTGACCGCCCGAAATCTCGCGTAGCACGGGGCGCTCCGTCCGGCACGCGTCGGTCGCGAACGGGCAGCGCGGATGAAAGTAGCATCCGGGCGGCGGATCGGCCGGGTTGGCGACCTCGCCGGCCAGTGCCACGTCGCCGCTCGGAGCGCGCGGATCGGGCGCCGGCGCCGCCCGCATCAGCGCCGCCGTGTAGGGATGCCGCGGGCGCCCGAAGACCGCCACGCTCGACGCCAGCTCCACGATCTGCCCGACGTACATCACCGCCACCCGATCGCTGATGTGCCGGACCACCGAGAGGTCGTGCGCCACGAACAGGTAGGTGAGGGCCAGGCGCTGCTGGAGCTCCAGCAGCAGATTGAGCACCTGCGCCTGCACCGAGACGTCGAGCGCCGACACCGGCTCGTCGGCCACGACGAGCCGGGGCTCGGTCGCGAGTGCCCGCGCGATGCCGATACGCTGGCGCTGCCCGCCCGAGAACGCGTGGGGAAAGCGATGCAGATACTCCGGGCGTAGTCCCGTCAGCTCGAGCAGCGCGGCGACTCTCTCGATCCGCGCCCGACGGTCGCGCAGGCCGTTGACCAGCAGAGGCTCGCCGACATTGTCGAAGATCGTCATGCGCGGATTCAGCGAGCCGAACGGGTCCTGGAAGATCATCTGAATCTGCGGCCGCAGCGGCCGGAGCTCGGCGCGCGAGAGCGGCGCCAGGTCGACGACGCGGCCGTCGGCCGCATGGAAGAGGATCTCGCCGCGCGTCGGCGCCATCGCGCGCAGGATGCAGCGCGCGGTCGTGGTCTTGCCGCAGCCCGACTCGCCGACGAGCCCGAGCGTCTCGCCCTGGCGGATCGTGAAGGTCACGTCGTCCACTGCGCGCACCTCGCCGACGACCCGTCGATTGAATCCGCGGCGGATGGGGAAGACCTTTCCCAGGCGGCGGACGTCGAGGAGGGCCGGCGCGTCCATAACCTAGGGGCGCGCCTCGGCCGGCGGGGCCCCAGCCCCGCGACGGCCTGCGGCGCGCACTTCCACCGCGCTCACGCGGGTTCGGCCTCGTCAGGGCTATGGAGAAAGCAGCTCGCGAGCTGCTCCGGGCCGACCGGCCGGAGCGCGGGCACCCGCTCGGTGCACACCCCGGGAATCGCGTCCGGACAGCGCGGATGGAACGGACAGCCGCGCGGCCGGCCGAGCGGGTGCGGGATCGATCCGGTGATGGTGGGCAGGAGCGTTCGCGGCGTCGAGTGAACGCTCGGGATCGACTTCAACAGGGCGCGCGTGTAGGGGTGCGCCGGCGCGTGAAAGATGCGATCGACCGGGCCCTGCTCCATCACGCGGCCGAGGTACATCACCACGACCCGCCGGGCCATCTGGGCGATCACGCCGAGGTCGTGGGTGATGAACACGATCGCGGTCCCGTGCCGCCGCTGGAGATCGCGCAGAAGATTCAGGATCTGGGCCTGCGTCGTCACGTCGATCGCCGTCGTCGGCTCGTCCGCGATCAGCAAACGCGGCTTGCACGACAGCGCCATCGCGATCATCGCGCGCTGGCGGAGTCCGCCCGAGAGCTGCCAGGGATACGCGTCGACCCGCTGGTCGGGCATCGAGATGCCGACGCTCTTGAAGAGATCGACCGTCATCGCGCGCGCTTCGCCGCGCGAGAGCGGCGAGCCGGCGGGCCGCCACTGGCGCTCGTGCAGGCGCAGGGCCTCGACGATCTGATCGCCCACGGTATGGACCGGGCTGAACGCGGCCATCGGCTCCTGCGGGATCAGCGCGATCTCGGCGCCGCGAATCGCGCGCATGGCGGCGCCCTTCGGCGAGAGCTGCGCCAGGTCGATGGCCGGGCCGCCGTCCCGCCGCCAGAGGATCTCGCCGCCGACGATCCGGCCCGGCGGCTCCACGATCTGCAGGGCGGCCTTCATGGTGACGCTCTTTCCGCACCCGCTCTCGCCCACGATGCCGACCACCTGGCCGGTCTCGACCGTGAAGCTCACGCCGTCCACCGCGCGCACGACGCCCTCGTCGAGCGCGAAATGGACGCGGAGGTCCTTGATCTCGAGGACGGGCGCCGTCACTGGCTGTAGGGATCGGCGGCATCCCGCAGGCCGTCGCCCACGAGATTGAACGCGAGGACCGACAGGATGACGACCGCGCCGGGGATGAGGAGCCACGGGGCCAGCGCCACGGTCTGGATGTTCTGGGCTTCCTGGAGCAGGACACCCCAGCTGATGGCGGGCGGCCGGATGCCGAGACCCAGGAACGACAGCGAGGTCTCGCTGATGATCATCGCCGGGATCGCGAGCGTGCTGGTGGCGATGATGTGGGAGAGAAACGTCGGGACCATGTGCCGGACGATGATCCGGCGCCGGCTGACGCCCGCCAGCTCCGCCGCCAGCACGAAGTCTTCCTCGCGAAGCGCCAGGAACCGTCCGCGCACCTCGCGGCCGAGTGTCGTCCAGCCCACGAGCGAGAGAATGACCGTGATCGCGAGGAACACCTGCTGGGGCGACCAGTCCCGCGGCAGCGCCGCGGTGAGGGCGAGCCAGACCGGGATAGTGGGCAGCGCCTGCAGGAGGTCGATCAGCCGCTGGATCACGACGTCCGCGAGCCCGCCGATGTAGCCGGAGATTCCACCGAGCACCACGCCGAGGATCACCGAGAGCGTCACGGCCGTGAGGCCGATCGTCATCGACGTACGGGTGCCGTACACGAGACGCGACCACTGGTCTCGCCCCAGACGATCAGTGCCGAAGAGATGCACCCGTTCGCGATCCTCGGCGGCGGCCGCGCCCAGCAGGTGAACCCGGGCCGGCACGATGCCGAGCAGGCGGTACGGGTGCCCTGCGACGAAGAATCGCACGGGGATCTTCCGGCCCTCGTCGATGCGCCACTCCATGCGTAGCGTGGTCGGATTGCGCTTGCCCGTCACCGCCGGAACCCACGGCGCCAGGCGCCAGCCGTCGAAGAGGTGCAGGCGCTGGATCGGCATGAAGGCCAGCCGCGCGTCGGTCGCCTCGGGATCGTGCGTGCTGGCGAAATCGGGAACCAGCACGACCGCGTAGAGGACGGCCAGCACCAGCGCGCTCAGAACCGCCAGCCGGTGGCGGCGGAAGCGCCACCACACCAGCCGCCAGTTCGACGCGACCGAGATCCGCTCTTCGGTCGTGCTCATCCTTCCTCGATGCGGATGCGCGGGTCGAGCCAGGCCAGCAGGATGTCGGAGATCAGCGTGCCCACGATGGTGAGGAAGCAATAGATGAGGAGGATGCTGCCGGCCAGGTACATGTCCTGGTTGATCAGCGCCCGCAGCAGGAGCGGCCCGATGTTAGGGAGATTCATGACGGTCGCCACGATCAGGCTTCCCGAGAACAGGAGCGGGAGGTACCACCCGATCGTGCTCACCAGGGGATTGAGCGCCAGGCGCGCGGGATAGCGCAGCACCAGACGCCACTCCGACAACCCCTTTGCGCGCGCGGTCGTGACGTAGGGCTTGTTGAGCTCGTCGAGCAGGTTCGCCCGCATGACCCGCGTGAGCCGGGCGGTGCCGGCGACGCCCAGCACCACCGCCGGCAGCCAGACGTGCTTCAGGAGATCGACGACGCGCGCCGCGCTCCACGGGGCGTCCACGAAGTCCGGCGAGAAGAGGCCGGTC
>DASRIY010000069.1:0-18080 GCA_035649755.1 Candidatus Methylomirabilota bacterium | reverse complement strand
CGCGAGGAACACCACGTCGGCCACGTCCGTCAGCCAGGCAGCGTCCAGATCGTGGAACCGGAGATCGCTGAGGCCGCGCAGATGGGGATAAGCCTTGCCGAGGGGCTCGCCGGCGAGCCGATCGGAGGTCACGCCCGTGAGCGTGATCTTCGGATGCACGGAGAGCAGGCGAAGGAGCTCCGCCCCCATGTACCCGCTGGCCCCGGCGACAGCGACGCGAACCATCGCGCCTGGTACCGACACTACCGCTTCGAGTACTGGAACTTCTGGCGAGCGCCCGGCTGGCCGTACTTCTTCCGCTCGCGCATGCGCGGGTCGCGCGTGAGGAGCCCGGCCTTCTTGAGCGGCAACCGGAACTTCTCGTCGAACTTCGCCAGCGCCCTCGAGAGCCCGTGCCGGACCGCACCGGCCTGGCCGGTCGGTCCCCCGCCACCGACGGTCACGAACACGTCGAACTGTCCGACCGTGCTCGTCACCTCGAGCGGCTGCGCGATGATCATCCGCAGCGTCTCGCGCGGGAAGTAATCCTCGAACGCCCGCCGGTTGACGACCATCCGTCCCGAGCCGGGGCGGATCCAGACACGCGCGACAGAAGTCTTACGGCGGCCGGTCGCATAGAACCGATCGAGGACCGCAGCCATCAGCGGCCCTCCGCTTTCGTGAGCGTTTCGGGCTGCTGGGCCTGATGCGGATGCGCCGCACCCCGATAGACCTTCATCTTCTTCGCCATGGCTCTCCCAAGTCGGGTCTTCGGCAGCATCCCCTGCACAGCCCACTCGATGACGCGCTCCGGGTGGGTCTTGAGCATCGTCTCCGCCCGGACCTCGCGCAGTCCTCCGATGTAGCCCGAATGCCAGCGGTACTGCTTGTCTCGCATCTTGCGTCCAGTCAGATGAACCTTCGCGGCGTTCACGACGACGACGTGGTCACCGACGTCGAGATGCGGGACGAACGTCGGCTTGTGCTTTCCCCGCAAGATTGACGCAATGCGGCTCGCCAGACGCCCGAGCACCTGCCCCTCGGCGTCGACCACGAACCACTTGCGCTGGATTTCGCTCTCCTTCGGAATGGGCGTCGGCATCAGCTTCCCCTTGACGGCTCTAAATAGGCGTCCAGACGGACCAATTTCGCGCGACGCCATACTCTAAAGGAGAGGAGGAGGCCTGTCAACGAATCTTGGCCTGGATCTTGGTCTTACCGGGCCAGGGACAGAGCGACTTCACTGGACACGCCGGGCACAGAGGCTTCTTGGCCGCGCAGCAACGGCGCCCGTGGCTCTGCAAGAGATGCGTCGTCAGTGTCAGCTCGGCCTTCGGCAGGACGTCGACCAGCTGATCGTGGATCTTGTCGGGATCGTCGGAGCGGGCCAGACCGAGCCGCTGCGAAACCCGGAAGACGTGGGTGTCCACCGCGACCGCCTGCTCACCGAACGCGTTGCCCAGCAGCACGTTCGCCGTCTTGAGACCAACCCCCGGCAGCTCTGTCAGCGCCTCACGATCCTTCGGCACTTCCCCGCCGTGCCGGTCGATGAGGGCCTTGGCCATCCCGACGATCGACCGGGACTTGGCCCTGTAGAACCCGGTTGACCGAACGTCCTCCTCGAGGGCGGCGGTGTCGGCTGCGGCGTAGTCGCGCGCGGTCCGGTATTTCTTGAAGAGGGCCGGGGTCACCATGTTGACCCGTTCGTCCGTGCACTGAGCGGACAGAATCGTCGCGACCAGGAGTTCGAGTGGACTCGTGAAGTTCAGCGCGCATTTCGCGTCTGGATAAGCCTTCTTGAGCGCGCGAACGATCTGCCGCGCCCTGGCCCGCTTGGCATCCCGCGACTCTCTCACGCGCGTGCGGCCAGGAACCGCTCGAGGCGGCTCAGGCCCTCCCGGATCCGCTCGAGCGACGAGGCGTAGGAGAACCTCAGATAGCCCTCGGCGTTGGCGCCGAACGCCGCCCCGGGAGTGACCGCGACGTGGCTCGATTCCAGGATCTCGCGGGCAAGGCTGACCGAATCGCGGGACAGGTGCCGCGCGTTGGCCAGAACGTAAAACGCGCCGGTCGGCTCGGCGCCGACGCCGAGGCCGATCCCCCGGAGCCCGGCGATCATCGCCCGTCGCCGGTCGTCGAAGATCGCACGGAATCGGCGGCTGTCGGCGCCCGCCTCGCGCAGCGCGGCGACGCCCGCCCACTGGACGAACTCGTTCGTCGAGATGAAGAAGTTGCCGTAGAGCGTCTGCAACGCCCGGATGTGCTCCCGCGGGCCGATGACCCAGCCGAGCCGCCAGCCGGTCATGGCGTAAGCCTTCGAGAACCCGTTGAGCACGAACGCCCGGTCGGTGAACTCGAGGACCGTCCGGTCCCGTCCGGCGTAGCTCAGCCCGTGATAGATCTCGTCGGACACGATGAACGGGCCGTCCCCGCGGCTCAGCTCGGCGATCGCCACGATCCGCTCGGCGGAGAGCACGGCCCCCGTCGGGTTCGCCGGCGAGTTGATCACGACGGCCCGGGTGCGCGGCCCGAGCTTTTCGCGAATCGCCTCGGGCCGGTACTGAAAGCCGTCGCTCTCGGTCACGTCCACGTAGACCGGACGGCCCTCGGCATAGCGGATGAAGTTCGGATAGCACGCATAGTAGGGATCGCTGAGCACGACCTCGTCACCCGCGTCGAGCAGGTGACCGAAGAGCAGGAGCATCGCCGGGGAGGTGCCAGCGGTCACGAGGATCTGATCCGGGGAGACCGTCACGCCGTAGGTCCCGGCGTAGTGCTCGGCGATCGCCTCGCGAAGCGGCAGGATCCCGAGGCTATGCGCGTAGCGCGTGCGACCGTCCTTGATCGCGCGCTCGAGAGCGTCGCGGACGACGGGAGGCGCCTCGAAGTCGGGCTCGCCGAACTCGAGATGGACCACGTCGATGCCCGACCGCTCCAGCTCCTGGGCTCGCTCGGCCACCTCGACCGCGAGGAACGGCTCGACCTCCTGGACTCTCTTCGCGAACGTCACCGCTGCCTCCTCGCCCGCTGCCTTCGCACGCGAAGACGGGCCCTGAGGATCTCGAGGAGCATCCCCGGCCCGTGTCGAAGCACGCCGACTTTGCTTCCGGACTGATCGGCCCAGTTCACGGGCACCTCGACAATACGATATCCGGCGGCACGCGCCAGGAGGAGAAGCTCGACGTCGAAGGCGAAGCCCCACGTGGACAGCGCCCGGAAGAGGCGCTCCGCGGCGGGGCCAGTGAAGGCCTTGAAGCCGCATTGCGAGTCGGCCACGCCCTCGAGCCCCAGCCGCGCCACGAGCCAGTTGAACACGCGTCCGGCGATCATCCGGTGGCGCCGAGCCGCCACCGACACGCCCGGATCGCGGAGGGCCCGCGACCCGAACGCGACGTCGGCGCCGGTGACCAGCGGCGCCTCCAGTCGCTTCAGCTCCTGGATGGGCGTGGCGCCGTCGGCATCGGCGAAGAGCCGGTAGGCCCCGCGGGCCGCCAGCATTCCCGTGCGCACCGCGGTCCCCTTACCGCCGTTGATCTCCCGCCGGATGATTCGCACCGACCCGTACCGCCGCGCCAGCACCGCCTCGGATGTTCCGTCGCTGGAGCCGTCGTCGACCACGACGACCTCGTAGTGCTCGTCGCGCCCGTCGAAGTACGCGACGACCGTATCCAGGAACGGAGGGAGCCGCAGCGCCTCGTTGAACGCCGGGATGACGACGGACCAGCGGGGCGTCACCGCTTGCCGGCGATGCCGAGGCTTCGCCGCCGCCCGGCGGCCGCGGTCTCGTGCGCGGCCTGCGTCACCCCGTGGGCCACGGCGGGCGCCACGCTTTTGTTGAACACGCTGGGGATGATGTACTCCGCCGAGAGCTCGTCGCGGCGCACGCACGCGGCCAGCGCCCGCGCCGCCGCCAGCTTCATCTCGTCGTTGACCGCTCGAGCCCGGGCGTCGAGGAGACCGCGGAAGAAGCCGGGGAAGCACAGCACGTTGTTGATCTGGTTGGGGTAGTCCGAGCGCCCCGTCGCCATCACCCGAGCGAGCCGGCCGGCTTCCTCGGGCCTGATCTCGGGATCGGGATTCGCCATGGCGAAGACGATCGGGTCCCGGCGCATACGCTTGAGGTCGCGCACGGTGAGGATCCCGGGGACCGAGAGGCCGATGAACACGTCGGCGCCCTCGAGCGCCGCGCCGAGGCTACCCGTGATCCGGCGGGGATTGGTCGCGACGGCGACCCACTTCTTCATGAAGTCCATTCCCTGGGTGCGGCCGCGATGAATGATGCCGTGCTCGTCGACCCCCACGATGTCCCGAACACCGCTTGCCTGGAGGATCTTGATGGTCGCGGTGCCGGCGGCGCCGACCCCGGTGACGACCACGCGGATGCGCCGGGCGTCCTTGCGGACGATCTTCAAGGCGTTGAGCAGGGCCGCCAGGACGACGACCGCCGTGCCGTGCTGGTCGTCGTGGAAGACGGGGATATCCAGCTCCTTCCGGAGCCGCTCCTCGACCTCGAAGCAGCGCGGGGCGGCGATGTCCTCGAGGTTGATGCCGCCGAACGCCGGGGACACGAGCTTCACCGTCTCGACGATCTTGTCCACATCCTTGGTGGCCAGACAGATCGGGAAGGCGTCGACCCCGGCGAACTCCTTGAAGAGCATCGCCTTGCCTTCCATCACCGGCAAGGCCGCCTCGGGCCCGATGTCGCCGAGACCGAGCACCGCTGTGCCGTCCGTCACCACGGCGACGGTGTTGTGCTTGATCGTCAGCGAGAAGGCGCGTTGACGATCGTCCCGGATCGCCAGGCACACACGGGCCACTCCGGGGGTGTAAGCCATCGACAGATCGTCGCGGGTGCGAATGGCCACCTTATTGCGGACCTCGATCTTGCCACCGAGGTGCATGAGAAACGTGCGATCGGAGATTGGGCCGACGCGGATTCCCGACAGGCGCCGGAGCCGGCTGACGATCTGCTGGGCGTGGACGCTGTCGCGCGCCTTGACGGTAATGTCGCGCTCGGTTCGCTCGCGAGTGGTCTCGACCAGGTCCACGGCGCCGATGTCGCCCCCGGCGTCGCCGATCGCCGATGCCACGCGACCGAGCATCCCGGGGCGGTTGGCGATCTGCAATCTGACGATGAAGCTGTAGCTTGCGCTAGGAGATACCACGGACGTCGATTCTACCCCTCTCCAGCCTTGGCTTCCGCGAAGTGAGGGAAATACCCGAGTGCGGAACTCTGAGGGCCGCATTACGGTTAGACACGATCTCGGGAGACCGTGAATAGCCCGAGCCACAGGTCGGTCTGAGACCTGGCAGACGCTCTACCGGTCACTTTCTACCGAGTTCTTGGCGTGCGGTGCGTGCTGGTTAGGCGGTTCCGCTCCTTAGGCCCGGTGGAAGTGGGATGAAAGTCCAGGTAGGTGAAACTTTCGGACGCGTTGGAGCATCTGAAGATCAGAACCTCCATAAAGGAAACCGGGTGACACGATGACATTCAGAGAGACTCGCGAAGCCTCTGAGGGAACCTCGGCGGCATCGGTTGAGCTGGCGTCGAGAGACGACAGGGAAAACACGGCCCCGGTTGTCGAGGACGACGAAGAGGAAACTCCTCAGCCTGCGGTCGAGGAGACGTTCGCTCCGTCCCCCAGCAAGGGTGAGGACCCGGTCCGCCTGTATCTGAAGGAGATCGGCAAGGTCTCACTGCTGACCGCCGCTCAGGAAGTCGAGATCGGTCGTCGCATCGAGGTCGGCCAGACCGCCCTTCGTCGGACCCTGGCCGGAATCCCGATGGCGGTCGAGGCGCTCGTCACGGTCGGCGATCAGATGCGGCGGGGCGAGACTCCCGCTGATGACGTGATCGTCCTGGCCGAAGGCGGCGAACTCGAGCCCAAGGCCATTCGCCCCGTGCTCCTGGCCTTCGAGCGCATCCGCCGGCTCGTCCGCAAGATCGCAAAGCTCGAGGCGTCACTCACGGCGAAGCGGCGGTCGGCGGTCTATCGTCGGGACGCCACGGCGGCGATCGGCACGGCCCGCCAGGCGATCCAGAAGACCGTCGCCGACATGCCGCTCAAGCCCGCGCTGATCGACGACATCGTCGCCCAGGTGCGGCGGCGCTGGGAACAGATCAGCACGCTCGATCGGGCGAGCCGGCGCAGCCATGCCCCGGCGGCGGCGCGCGAGCTGCGCGCGCTCGAAAAGCGCGCCGGTTTGCCGCGCAAGCACCTCGGTCCCCTGCTCGAGCAGATCGAGCGGAGCGACCGCACCGTGCGCCAGGCCAAGCGCGAGCTGATGGAGGCGAACCTTCGCCTGGTCGTCTCGGTCGCCAAGCGTTACCTCGGGAGCGATCTCTCCCTGCTCGACCTGGTGCAGGAGGGCAACATCGGCCTGATGAAGGCCGTCGATCGCTTCCAGTACCGGCGCGGCTTCAAGTTCTCGACGTACGCGACCTGGTGGATCCGCCAGGCGATCACGCGGGCCATCGCCGATCACTCGCGGACGATCCGGATCCCGGTCCACATGGTGGAGACGCTCAACCGCATCTCGCGTGTGAACCGCAATCTCGTGAACGAGATCGGGCGCGAGCCGACTCCGGAGGAGCTCGCCCAGCGCACCGGAGTGCCGGCCAAGAAGGTCCGGCTCATCCTCGAGTCGTCGCGCCGGCCGCTCTCGCTGGAAACGCCGATCGGGGAAGATTCCGAGCTCGGCGATTTCCTCGAGGACAAGTCGGCAGGCTCGCCGAACGAGTCCCTGCTCAACCAGGATCTGACCACGCAGGTCGAGCGGGCGCTGTCGATGCTGTCGCCGAAGGAGAAGGAGATCTTGCGGCTACGCTTCGGCATCGGCGAGGAGGGCGAGCACACCCTCGAAGAGGTCGGCAAGCGCTTCGACGTGACCCGCGAGCGTATCCGGCAGATTGAAGCCAAGGCCCTCCGGAAGCTGCGGCACCCGCTCCGCGGCCGCAACCTCCGCGCCTTCATCGAGAGCTGAGCTCAGGTCGGGGGCCCTCGTGGGCCCCCGCGTCCTTCCTCCCGCTGTTCCGCGCTCGCCTACTGGTTTGCCAGCAGGTAGGTATTGAGCCCGCTGTCCGGCGGCGAGCCCTTGATCATCGTGATCATCGTGGCGATCTCACTCCGATGATGAGTCGCGTGGTTCGCCACGTGCTGCAGGAGCGGGAACAGCTGCGCGCGAAGCTGCTTACCTTCCTGGTTCCGGTACTCGATGACGCGCTCAAGATCGGCCGGCGCCAGCCCCTCCACGAAGCTCCGCTGCTCGCGCTCGAGCTCGTCCCACGGCGCGCGGATCGAGGCGAGCGTCTTGAACTCGTCCCCCGGGACCGTCGTGGTCGCCGCGCCCTTCCAGCGGGCCAGCCAGATCCAGTCGGCCCCGTAGAGGTGGCCGAACATGCGCCGGACGGTCGTGTAGCTGAACTGCTTGCCCACGTCGCGCGACACCAGCTCCTCGCCGAGCGAGCTCGCGTGATCGAAGAGCCGCCGGTTGGCCCAGCGATGGTAGGCGTAGAGCTCGCTGAACATGTGGACACTCATCGAGGCCTCCCTACTCCAGCACGGCGACTACGTCGCCTTCCTGGACGGTCTGTCCCTCCTGCACCCTGATCTCCTTGACCGCGCCGGCGCGCGGCGCCTCGACGGGGATCTCCATCTTCATCGACTCGAGCACGATCACCGCGTCGCCGGCCGCCACGCGGTCGCCCGGCTTCGTGGTGATCTGGAAGACGACCCCCGTGATATGCGCCTTGATCTCCTCAGCCATTGAAGGCTCCTTGTTCGAGCAGCTGCGTGTGAACTCGGCCCGAGCCGAACTCGTCGCTCGCCACGATCCGCCGAAGGAACGGGATCGTCGTCTTCGGGCCTTCGATGACGCACGTCGCGAGCGCCCAGTCCATCCGCTCCAGCGCCTGCGCGCGCGTGGCCCCGTGCGCGACCAGCTTGAGGAGCAAGGGATCGTAGTGCACCGACACCGTGGTTCCAGCTTCCACGCCGGACTCGATCCGGATTCCCTCTCCGGAGGGCAGCTCGAGCTTCGTCAGCGTCCCCGGCGACGGCAGGAATCCCTTCGACGGGTCCTCAGCATACACGCGACACTCGATCGCCGCGCGGCGCTGCAGAATCTCGTCCTGGCGCCACGGTAGAGGCTCGCCGCCGGCCACCCGCAGCTGGGCCACGACGAGGTCGAGGCCGGTCACCTCTTCCGTCACCGGGTGCTCGACCTGCAAGCGGGCGTTCATCTCGAGGAAGTAGAAGCCGCCGCTCTCGTCCACGAGGAATTCCATGGTTCCGGCGTTGGTGTAGCCGATCGCCCGCGCGCCGGCAACCGCGGCCGCCGTGAGCCCGGACTTCACCGCGGGCGGCAGGCCGGGCGCCGGCGATTCCTCCACGAGCTTCTGATGGCGGCGCTGGATCGAGCACTCGCGCTCGTGCAGGTGCACGACCGTCCCCGACGCATCGCCGAACACCTGGACCTCGACGTGCCGCGGGCGCTCGAGATAGCGCTCGACGTAGAGCTCGCCGGTTCCGAACGCGGCCTGCGCGCGCCGCGCGGCCGTGGCGAACGCCGCCGCCAGATCACCGGCTCCGGCGACCCGCGCCATGCCGATGCCTCCGCCGCCCGCCGCGGCCTTCAGCATGACGGGGAACCCGACGGCCCGCGCCGCGGCCTCCGCCCCGGCGACGTCGGCGACGGGCTCGAAGCTCCCGGGGAGCACGGGCACGCCGGCGGCGGACATGAGCCTCCGGGCCTCGATCTTGTCCCCCATCTTCCGGATGGCGTCGGGTGTCGGACCGACGAACACGAGGCCCGCCTGCCGGACGGCGTCGGCGAAGCGCCAGCTCTCGGAGAGAAAGCCGTAGCCCGGGTGAATCGCGTCGGCCCGCGTCTGCCGGGCGGCCGCGAGAATCCGATCGGTGTTCAGGTAGCTCTCCCGAGCTGGTGCGCCGCCGATCGCCACGGCCTCGTCCGCGTCGCGCACGTGAGGCGCACCCTGATCGGCCTCGGAGTAGACCGCGACGGTCCTCAGACCGAGCTGACGGCAGGCGCGGAAGACGCGGCGCGCGATCTCCCCTCGATTGGCGACCAGGACCGCGCGGATCAACGCAGATCAGGCCGGACCGGCAGCGTCGCGGGCGGCGTCGAGCGCGGCCGCGCGCCAGCCTTCCGGTGTCGGCACCCAGCGCGCGGTGACCACCGCCGAGCACCCCGGCCCGTCGAGCCTCGTCTTCACGAGCCGCTGGTTGCCGAGCCGAGCGAAGGCGGTGATCCGATACCCGGAATGGCGGACGCCGCGCAGGAGCGTCCACGGCGTCGCGGCGAGGACCAGCCCGTCGGCGAGCCACCGCTGCAGTGCCGGCTCGTCGGCCGCCGCCAGCGCCTCGCCGAACGAGCCGACGGCCTTGGCCAGATCCGCCGGAACGGACCAGGTGGGGCTGGCCGTCTCGAAGCGGATGAACTCGCGCGCCTCGGCGGCGAGATCTTCGCGCGGCGGCTCGCCCGGCGCGGGCGCGAGGAATGCGGCGTCGCCCGTGACGCCGTGCGCGGCCAACAGCACCTCTTCGAGGCAGCGCTGACGCGACGCCACGCGCGCCATGACCGACGCGTCGGTAGAGAGATGCTCGATGATCGTCCGGCCCTCGGCGATGTGCCGCTCCTCGTCGGCGATGCAGCGCGCCAGGATCCGGCGCGTGGGCGGCTCGTAGACCGAATTGGCGCGCGCCAGGTGGCCGCGGTAGGTCGCCAGCAGGTGCGGCTTGAGGACCGAGTACACGCCAACCAGACGCTCCACGGTCTGATCCCGCTGTTCGGGCTCTTCGAGGCGGTCCATGAACCGGACGACCTCGGGATTGGCGGGCTCGGAGACCTGTGCGTGGGCGCGGAGCTCGGGCAGGCGGCGGCCGAACGCGTCGCAGTGCTGGGCCAGGTCCCACACGTGGCGCCCCATGACGAGCTTCGCGGAGATCTCGGGCGTCAACGCGATCCAGCCGCCGACGGCGCGCATGGTGCGCTCGACCACGTAGCGGTAGTTCCGGAGCAGGCGCGCCGAATCGTCGGCGCTGAAGTGGCCGTCCAGGGGCTGCGGCACGCGGCTCAGTAGACTTGAGATCGCTGGGTCGTCTTGACGAGACGCTCGATCTCTTCCTCGGTGAAGCCGGCCAGGCGCCGCACGTCGGTCGCGACCGAGATGGGCACGGCATCGTGCTCACCCTCACGCCGCACGCCGCCCAGGTTGAAGCGCTCGTCGATGCTCTCCTGGAACTCGATCGCGCGCCGCCGGCGCTCGGGGTCACCCTCGGTCAGCCGCGTCAGCCACTTCGAACCCATACGCACGTGGGTGATCTCGTCGGCCAGGACGAAGTCGACGGCGCGCTCGAGGATCGGATCGCCGATCTTCCGCGCGATGTGCACCAGCTGGTTGAACACGTCGCACGCGAGCCCTTCGAGGCCGCGGTTGACGCCCGCGACGCGGGCGGCAGCGTCCTCGGCGCAGGCGCAGCGCCAGAGGATGGTCGTCTCCGGGAACTCGCCGGCGTACCCGTCGAGGCGCTCCAGGAGCCGCAGGTAGATCTCGACGTGGCGCGACTCGTCCCAGACCTGCCGCGCCATGTCCATCGTGAACTCCCACGGCGCGTCCGGGAAGTCGCACACGGTCCGTCCGGCGCCCTCCATCGCCTGCAGCTCGCCCACCATGATCCCGTGCACCCGCTCCTTGATGGACTCGCGGCTCGACAGGTCGGGGAACGGCGGGAGCCCCTGCGCGACCTTCAGCTCGGCGACGTCCCGGGCTCGCATCCGAACGAAGCGATCGTCGCGCGCGAGCTTGTCGTAGGCGATCGGACGATCCATGAGGGCGCCTCCCGCGGAATGAACAGCCGTTCATCGGAGTGTAAACGAGCCGTCGGCGCGTGGCAAACGCGCCTAGTGTGCGCGGTCGGCTCGCCGCGCTCCCAGGAGAGTGGCCGGGACAACCGAGCTGTCGCCGAAGCGCGATTTCAGCCGATCCACGACGTGCGCCAGGCGCTCACGGCGCAGCGCCGCCGGGTCGAGCAAGTCGAGCTGGCCCTTGCCCGATGGCCCGAGCCGCGAGGCGGACAGACCGATCAGGCGGACCGGGCGCGCGACCGGATCGCGCTCGAGGAGTGCCAGGGCGCGGCGATAGAGCTCGAGGCCGTCCTGGGTCGGCTGCCCGGTGGCGCTGCGCGTGTGCGTCTCGAACGGCGCGAAGCGGAGCTTGAGCGTCACGCGGCCGGCGGCGAATGCGCTCTCTCGGAGCTCCGCGGCGACCCGTTCGGCGTGGGCGCGCAAGGTCGTCTTGATCTGCTCCAGGTTCGTGCAGTCGACGCCGTACGTTTCCTCGGCGCCGATCGACTTGGGCACCCCGTAGGGCTCGACCGCCCGGTCGTCGCGCCCGAAGGCCAGGTCGTGGAGCGCCTGGCCGTGCTTTCCGAAGCGCCGCGCCAGGACCTCGCGCGGCGCCTTCTGGAGCTGACCGATGCGCGTGAAGCCCAGGTCGCCGAGCGCTTTTGCCATGACCTTGCCAACACCCCAGAGACGCTCGATCGGCAGCTCGCCGAGGAATCGCGCCTCGTCTCCGGCGGTGACGACCACGAGCCCGTCGGGCTTGCCGAGCTCGGAGGCCACCTTGGCGACGAACTTGTTGGCGGCGAGCCCCGCCGACGCGGTCAGCCCGGTCTCATCCAGGATGCGGCGCTTGATCAGGCGAACCGCGTCGGGCGGGCTGCCGAACAGAGATTCGGTGCCGGTCAGGTCGACGAACGCCTCGTCGACCGACACCGGCTCGACCAGCGGCGAGAACTCGACGAGGATACCCATGACCTGCACCGATACCCGCTGGTACTTCTCCATGTCGACCGGCAGGAACGCGGCGTGGGGACAGAGCCGCGCGGCGCGGGAGATGGGCATCGCGGAGCGAACGCCGTAGGGCCGGGCTTCGTAGGAGGCGGCGGACACCACGCCGCGCCCGCCCGGGCTCGCGCCCACGATGACGGGCCGGCCGCGCAGCTCCGGGCGATCTCGCTGCTCGATCGACGCGTAGAACGCGTCCATGTCGACGTGCGCGACCGCGCGCGGCGACGCGGCGCCGGGAGGCATCGTCTGCGGGCCCGAGGTCACCCCACGCTGAGACCGAGCTCGGGTGCGACGCCGGTGAGCGCGGTGACGACGAAGGCGATGTGCTCGTCGAGCTCGACCCCGAGCTCCGCGGCGCCGCGGTAGACGTCGTCGCGGTTGACCGTACGCGCGAACCCCTTGTCCTTCAGCTTCTTCTTGACCGACGAGGGCTCGAGCCCGGTGATGACGCGGCCGGGACGCACAAGGGCGACGGCGTGCACGAAGCCGGAGAGCTCGTCGCAGGCGTAGAGGGCGCGGTCGAGCCGCGACACGCGCGGCATGCCCGAATAGTCCGCGTGGGAGAGGATGGCGTAGACGACGTTCTCGGGAACACCCCGGCTCAACAGGATTTCAGCGCCTTTCATGGGGTGATGGGGCGCGCGGGGGTGCATCTCGTAGTCGAAGTCGTGGAGCATGCCGGCCAGGCCCCAGCCCTCCAGATCCTCGCCGTAGCGCTGCGCGTAGGCGCGCATGGCGGTCTCGACGGCGCGGGCATGCTTGCGGAGGCTATCACTCTTCGTGAACTCGGCGAGAATCGCCCAGGCGCGATCGCGAGGGATCACGCGCGTCGCGTCTGCTGACTCCGCCACTTGTCGATCGACTTCTTCGAGAACATCCACGTGCCGTTGAGCTGAACGCACGGGATGCGCCGCTCGGAGGCCAGCGACGCGAGCTTGCCCTCCTCCATGGCGAGATAGGTCGAGGCCTCTTTGAGGCTCAGCATGTCCTTGGGCGTCACGCGCGTTCCTCCTCCAGTTTTTTCCGTACGGTCTCGAGCTCCGCCTCGAGCGCGCGAATGCGGTCGACGAGCTGCTCGATGGCCTTGCTCACGGGGTCCGGCAGATCGGTCTGGTCGAGATCGATGTCGCCGGCCACCCGCTGGCCGTCCCGGTATGTTACCCGCCCGGGAACGCCGACGACAACGGAGTTCGTCGGAACCTCCCGCACGACCACGGAGCCCGCGCCGATGCGGCTGCCGTCGCCGATCTTGAAGCCGCCGATGATCTTGGCGCCGGCGCCGACGACGACGTTGTTGCCCAGGGTCGGATGGCGCTTCTCGCGTTTCAGGCTCGTCCCGCCGAGGGTCACGCCCTGCAGGAGCGTGACGTTCTCGCCAACCTCGGCGGTCTCGCCGATGACGACGCCCATACCGTGGTCGATGAAGAGACCGGGACCGAGCTTCGCGGCCGGATGGATCTCGATGCCCGTGAAAAACCGCGACACGTGCGACAGGAAGCGTGCCGGAATCTTCCAGCCGCGCCGCCACATGGCGTGGCCGAAACGGTGAAACGCCAGCGCGTGCACACCCGGGTAGCAGAGCAAGACCTCAAGGGTCGAGCGGGCGGCCGGGTCCCGCTCACGGACGGCGCGGATGTCGCGGCGCAGGTCGGCGAACATCAGTCGTTGCGCGGGTTCAGGAAGTGCTCGACCACGTCGGACTGTATCTCATGCGGCGCCGACGGGCATCGCCTGGCGGAGCTTCTTGACGAGCGGCTCGACGCACTCGAGGACGTAGTCGATGTCCTCGGCGCTCGTCGAGCGGCCGAGCGAGCACCGCACCGCGCCCATCGCCCAGTCGACGCTGACGCCCATCGCCACCAGGACGTGCGAGGGCTCGACGTTCCCCGAGGTACACGCCGAGCCGGCGGAGACCGCGACGCCCTTCAGGTCGAGGCCGAGCACGATCGACTCCGACTCCACGTGACGGAACAGAAGGCTCGCCGTGCCCGGAAGCCGCTGGGTGGGATGCCCGGAGAGCCGCACCTCCGGGATCCGCGTCCGCACGCCTTCCCAGAGCCGGTCGCGGAGCGCCCCGACGCGCGGCGCCTCGGCCTGCATGTCACGCGCCCGCACCTCGACTGCCTTGCCAAGGCCGACGATCCCGGCGACGTTCTCGGTGCCGGCCCGCCGGCGCCGCTCGTGCTCGCCGCCGTGCTGGACAGCCACCATCTTGGTGCCCTTCCGGATAAAGACGCCGGCGGCGCCCTTCGGGCCGTAGATCTTGTGCGCCGAGAACGACAGCACGTCGATCCCGAGGGCGTTCACGTCGAGGGGAAGCTTGCCGAAGGTCTGGACCGCGTCGACGTGGAACGGGACGCCCCGCTCACGGGCGATGCGACCGATCGCCTCGATGGGCTGCAAGGTGCCCACCTCGCTGTTCGCGTGCATGATGCTGATCGCGATCGTGTCGGGGCGGATCGCCCGGCGCACGTCGTCGGGATCGACCATGCCGAACTCGTCGACGCCCACGCAGGTGAGGTCGAAGCCCTGCGCCTCGAGGGCACGGGCCGCCCGGAGCACCGCGTGGTGCTCCACGAGCGACGTGATGATGTGCCCCTTGCCGCGGGCGCCGGCCAGCCCCTTCAGCGCAAAGTTGTCGGACTCGGTGCCGCCGGACGTAAACACGATCTCCTGGGGCGACACGCTGAGAAAACGCGCCACGCGCTCGCGCGCCCGATCCATCGCCTCGCGCGCCTCGCGCCCGAAGGCGTGGATGCTCGAGGGATTGCCGAAGACCTCGCCGAAGTACGGCAGCATCTCGGCGACGACCTCCGGGTGCACGGGGGTCGACGCGTTGTGATCCAGGTAGACTCTACGGCTCATCAGCTTGCTCTCCATTTTTCGCGATGCTACGCTCGCCTGCAATGGCGGCGACGAAGCAAAAGCTCGGCGTGCTGCTCTCGACCGGCCTCGAGCATCCCAATCTCGAAACGGCGGTGGGCCTCTCGGATGCCGCTCTCGACCGCGGCGCCGAGCTGTACCTCTACCTGATCGACGACGGCGTCCGCGCGCTCGACGATCCGCGCATTCACGCGCTGCCCGCGCGCGGCGCGAAGCTCTTCGTGTGCGCCTACGGCTGCCAGAAGCGCCGCATCCCGCTGCGCGACGCCGACACGATCACGTACTGCGGCCTGGTCGTGCTGACGGACCTGATCAACGGCACGGATCGCTTCATCGCGCTCAACTGAGCCCGTGGCCGACAACCGACCCGTCGTCGTCGTGATCTCCGAGGATCCGCGCATCTCCCACCGGGCCAACGAGGCCATGCGCATCGGCCTGGGCATCGTCGCCGGCGAGAACGAGGTCGTCCTCGTGCTGCGGGGTCCGGCCGTCGAGCTCCTGGCCGAGGACACCGACGAGCTCGTGGACGGCGACGACACCGCGCGGTTCCGTGCCAACCTCAAGTCGCTCGGCGTGCCCTTCCACGTCGAGGCCGACGCCGTGCCCAGCGATCCGAGCTGGAATCCCGAGGGCCACCCGGTCGTCCGCGTGACCGGCGAGGAGATCGCCGGGCTGGTCGGGCGAGGACGCCGCGTTCTCGTGTTCTGATGGCCACCGTGCTCCATCTCCTCAAGGGCTCTGACGCCGCGCTCGCCCGCTCTGTGATGGAGCAGAACGTCCGCGCCGGTGATCAGGTGTCGGCGGTCTTTCTCGAGGGCAGCGCGGTCGTCGAGCTGCCGGGGGCCGTGCGGGTCCGCCGCGTCGGCGCCGATCTGTCCTACGCCGAGCTGCTCGACCTGATCTTCGCGTCCGACCACGTCATCACCTGGTAGACGCGCCGCGCCGTAGCTCATCGGTTGCGGTACTCATCCAGCCAGGCCATCTGGATCGACTCGAGAATCTTCTCGTTCGAGGCCTTGGGGTCGTCCGTGAAGCCCGGCAGCTCGGTGACCCACCGGTGCAGATCCGTGAACCGCACCGTCAACGGGTCGCGCTCGGGATGACGCTCGTTGAGGGCGATGGCGATGTCCTCGGTATCGCGCCAGGTCATCACTTGGGAATCTCCACGACGACGTTGCCGCGCACCACCGCCTGGCATCCCAGGCGCGAATGGATGGTGAGGCCCTCGGCCGTGTCGAGCCGGTCCTCTTCGTCCGGCTGCATCTCCGACAGGTTCTCCTCGCCCTGCTTCACGATGACGTGACAGGTAGTGCAGGCGCAGCTCCCGCCGCAGTTGTGCTCGAGGTGAATGTGATTGGCCAGCGCGATGTCGAGGAGCGAGCCCGGCTTGCCATGGTCGGCCAGCGGGTATTTCTCGTCGTCGACCTCGACGGTGATGTTCTGGGGCAAGAACGTGACCTTGTGAACCGCCATTACTTCTCCATGATCTCGTCGGCGCGCCGGCTCCCCAGGGCGCCCTTGAGCGCCGTGTCCATCATGACCTCGGCGAGGTGCTCGGTCGCTCGGTTCATCGCGGTGGTGGCCTCGCGGATCAGATCGCGATCGCTGCCCCCGCGGGCCCGGCGCAGCGCCTCCAGCGCCGTCTCGATCGCCGCGCGCTCCTCGGCGCCGACCAGCGAGGCCCCCTGCCCGAGCGCGCGCTCGACGTGGGTGATGACCGTGTCGGCCTCGTTGCGCGCCTCGATGAGCAGGCGGGCTTCGACATCGGCTTCCGCGAACGTGAACGACTCCTCGACCATCCGCTCGACGTCCGTCTCCGAGAGGCCGTAGGTCGGCTTCACCTCGATCGCCGAGGCCTTGCCGGTGCGCTGCTCGGTCGCGGTCACCTGGAGGATCCCGTTGGCATCGATGAGGAAGACCACCTCGATCTTCGGCATGCCGGCCGGCATCGGGTCGATGCCCGACAGCTCGAACCGGGCGAGCGACCGGCAGTCCTTGGCCAGCTCGCGCTCGCCCTGGACGACGTGCATGTCCACGGTTCGCTGGCCGTCGACCGACGTCGTGAACATCTCACGCGCGTTCGTGGGGATCGTGGTGTTGCGCGGAATGAGCACGCTGACGATCCCGCCGAGCGTCTCGATGCCGAGCGAGAGCGGGGTGACGTCGAGCAGCAGCATGTCCGTGATGCCGCCCGCGAGGATGTGGGCCTGGACCGCGGCGCCCAGCGCGACCACCTCGTCTGGGTTGAGCTGACTATGCGGTGTCTTGCCGAAGAGCTCACCGACTCGACGGCGCACCAGGGGGATCCGCGTCGATCCACCAACCAGGACCACCTCGTCGATGTCGGTCGGCGCAAGCCCGGCGTCGGCCAGGGCCATGCGGCACGGGCGAAGCGTGGAGTCGACCAGCCGCGCGATGAGCTCTTCGAGCTCGCCCCGGGCGATCTCGCGGCGATACGTGAAACCGTCGAACGGGATCGTCAATACGGTCCGCTCGTCGAAGGAAAGACGGATCTTGGCGGCCTCGGCGGCGAGGCGGAGCTCCTGCATCGCCTCGGGGTCGCGTCCGAGGTACACCTCGTGCTTGCGGCGGATGTCCTCGAGCAGCCACAGCACGATCTCGCGGTCGAAGTCGTCGCCGCCGAGATGGGTGTTGCCGTTCGTCGCCAGGACCTCGAACACGCCGTCCTTCACGCGCAGGATCGAGATGTCGAACGTCCCGCCGCCCAGGTCGTAAACGGCGATCACACCCTCGCGGATCTTCTGTAGCCCATAGGCGAGCGACGCGGCGGTCGGCTCGTTGACGATGCGGACCACGTCGAGTCCGGCGATGCGCCCGGCGTCCTTGGTCGCCTGCCGCTGGCTGTCGTTGAAGTACGCGGGCACGGTGATCACGGCCTTCTCGATCGGCTCGCCGAAGTGGGCCTCGGCGCGCTCCTTGAGGGACCTGAGCACGATCGCCGAGACCTCCGGTGGGGTGACCTCGCGGTCGCGGACCTGGATCTTCACGATCCCCTCGCACGGCAGCACCTTGAAGGGGAAGTAACAGAGCTCGTCCTTCACGTCCTCGTAGCCGCGGCCCATCAGGCGCTTCACCGAGTACACCGTCGTGTCGGGACGGCGGACGAGCTGGCGCCGGGCCGCCGCGCCGACCAGCACGCCCTCGCTCGCGAACGAGACGATCGACGGCAAGAGTGTCTGGCCGTCCCGATCCGGGATGACCCGGGGCAGCCCGGTCTTCTCGTCCACGTAGGCGACGAGACTGTTGGTTGTCCCGAGATCAATGCCGACGATGCGAGACATGGCCCTCCCCGACTTCTCCGAGCGCTTCATCGATGTCGTCGA
>DASRIY010000068.1:0-6439 GCA_035649755.1 Candidatus Methylomirabilota bacterium | reverse complement strand
GCCACCGCCTGGCGGCGGTCGAAGGTGACGAACTCGAGGGTGCCGGGCTCGTGCTCGGCGGCGACCAGGGCGGCGCCGATGTGGAGGGCGTCGGAGGCCCGCACCGGGTGGCTGCCCACGATGCGCTCGGCGTGACGCCGGACGATGTCGGCCGCCGTCACCTCGGACCAGCGCTCCCACGAATCCAGGAAATGGCGTCGCACCAGACGCAGCTGACGGGCCGCCGCGAGCTCGTCACGGCCGCGCCGCGCGAGCGCCGAGAGTACTTCGAGGCGCGCCAGCGTCCACACCACCACTTCCGGGTCGTCACGAAGCCAGCGCAGCGCCGCGCTGGATTCGCGCTCGGCGATGAAGAGCGGCAGCAGGGCGGAGGTGTCCCAGTACCTCACCAGCCGCGTTCGCGATCCTCCAGGAGCCCGCGCAGCACGCCGCCCGGCAGCCGCACGGGCTTGCGAGCCGCGCCGGACCGACCGGCCGCGCCACGCCGGATGAGCCCCTGACGCTCCAGACGCACTAGCCGCTCGGCGGCGCCGCGCGCGCCCGAGCTCGGCAGCGGCATCAGGCGGGCGACCGGCTGGTCGCGGTCGAGCACCAGCACCGTGCCGCCGCCGCGCACGTGCGCCAGATAGCGCGAGAGGTTATTTTTCAAGATAGCTATCTTGGCCTTCTTCACATAGCTATCTTAGCCTTCTGGTGAAGCGGTCGGGCAGGAAATCCTTCACCGTGACGCTCGGCTCGGCGCCGGTGATCCACTCGGTCATGAGCTGCGCGGTGATCGGCGCGAGCAGGATGCCGTTGCGAAAGTGCCCGGTGGCCACGAACAGGCCGTCGACGCCGGGCCACGGACCGAGCACCGGCAGGCTGTCAGGCGCCCACGGCCGGAACCCGCACCACGTGCGGGCGATCGGCAACTCGCGCAGCGACGGCACGAGCTCGATGGCGGCCCGGAGAAGGCCGGCAATCCCCTCGGCGGTGACGGCGCGTTGAAAACCGGCGCGCTCGACCGTCGCGCCGACGACCAGCTCCCCTGACGGGCGCGGGGCCATGTAGGCCTCGCCGTGCACGCAGTACGTGAGAATCGGCGGCACGTGCGCGAGGGCGATCATCTGGCCGCGGCGCGGCTCGATGCGCAGCGCCGAGCCGAGCGGCGCCATCAGCTCGGAGCTCCACGCGCCCGCGGCCAGAAGCACCGCGTCGCCGTCGACCCGCTCGCCGTCCGTGACCAGGCCGCGCACCCGGCTCCCCTCGACCACCAGGCGGGACACATTGCAGCCGGTGCGGAGCTCGGCGCCGGCCGCTGCCGCGGCCTGCGCGTACGCGAGCACGAGGCGCTGGTTGTTGAGCCAGTGGTCGCCCTTGACGAAGATGGCGTGACGGATCTTCGGCGACAGCGCCGGCTCGAAGGCCTGGACGTCGGCGCCTTCCAGCACCTCGACGCCGAATTCCTTGTTGAGGGCCCAGGCGTCAGCGTCGTGTCGCGTCTGCGTGGCGGACATCGGATAGATCGTGCCGCGGGTGACGTACTCGACGTCGATGCCGGTGCGGCGCTGGAGCTCGTCGACGACGCCCGGATAAAGCCGCCAGCTCGCGAGGGCAAGCTTCGCGAAGTTCGTATCGGTCGACTCACCCAACGGCGCCAGGAGGCCCGCGGCCGCGCTGGAAGCCTCGGCGCCCGGGGTGGCGCGCTCGAACACGGAGACCTGGCATCCGGCCTTCGCCAGCTCGTAGGCCGTGGCGCAGCCGATGATCCCGCCGCCGACGACGAGGACCTTCACGCGCCGCGGTCCAGCGCGTCGAGGAAGCGGCGGGTCGCGTCGGCGGGCGACTCGGCGGCAATGATCGCCGAGATGACGGCCACACCCCGGGCGCCGGCGCTCAGTGCCTCGCGGACTCGACCCGGCGTGATACCGCCGATGGCGATCACGGGCAGGCGCACCTGGCGAGCGACCCGCTCCAGCCGCTCGAGCCCCTGCGGCGGGCCGTACGGACGCTTGGACGGCGTGTCGTAGACCGGCCCGAAGATCACCCAGTCGGCGCCTTTCAGTTCAGCCTCGACCGCGTCCTCGAGGGAGTGCACTGACACGCCGATCCGCAGCCGCTTGTCGGCGATGGCGCGGATGTCCTCGACGGGCAGCGACGTCCCCGTGCGCTGCACGGCATCGGCGCCGACGGCCAGCGCCACGTCGACCCGATCGTTGACGATCAAAAGGGCGTTGCGATCGAGCGTGAGGGCGCGAAGCCGGCGGCAGACGAACGCCAGGTCGGCGGCGCCGAGGTCCTTTTCGCGCACCTGCACGGCCGGCAGCCCCGCCGCCAAGCACTCGCCGACGACCACGACGAGGTCGCGGCCGCGCGTCTGGGTGCGGTCAGTGACGAGGCAGAGCCTCAGCTCGTCCAATCGGGCACGCCCTCGAGCGGCGAGGACGCGGTCGCGTAGAGCTTCTTTCCGATCCGGCCGGCGCGGAACGCGAGACGGCCGGCCTCGACGCCGAGCCGCATGGCGCGCGCCATCGCGACGGGATCCTGAGCTCCCGAGATCGCCGTGTTCATCAGGACGCCCTCGCAGCCGAGCTCCATGGCGATCGCCGCGTCCGATGCGGTGCCCACGCCGGCGTCGACGATGACCGGGACGCTGACCGTCTCCAGGATGATCTTGATGTTATAGGGGTTGCGGATCCCGAGACCCGACCCGATCGGGGCGCCGAGCGGCATCACGACCGCCGCGCCCGCATCCTCGAGCTTCTTGGCCATCACCGGGTCATCGTTGGTGTAAGGCATCACCGTGAACCCCTCGCGCGCCAGCGTCTTCGTGGCTTCCAGCAGCCCCTGGGCATCGGGGAACAGCGTGCGCGGATCACCGATGACCTCGAGCTTCACCATCTCGCCCAGGCCGGCCTCGCGCGCGAGATAGCACGTGCGGATCGCCTCGTCCGCCGTGTAGCAGCCCGCCGTGTTGGGCAGGAGCGTGTAGCGCGTGGTGTCGAGATGGTCGAGAAGCGATTCACCCGAGGGCAGGCTCACCCGGCGCAGCGCCACCGTGATGATCTGCGCGCCGGAAGCCTCGTGGGCCTGCTTCATGACCTCCATCGACGAGTACTTGCCCGTCCCCACGATGAGACGCGACGAGAATTCCTTGCCCCCGATGACCAGATTCGTGTCGTTCATGGCTCTAGCCTCCTGCCCTATCCCCCGCCCATCGGTCTGACGATCTCCACCCGGTCGCCCTCGCGCAGCACCGTCGCCTCGTACGCGCTCTTCGGCGTCACCTCGCGGTTCACGGCGACGGCGGTGTACTGGCGCTTGACGCCTAGCTGCGTCAGGAGTCCTTCCACGCTCAGGCCGTCGGTGACCTCGAGGTCCTTGCCGTTGACGACGATCTTCATAAGCAAAACGGCCGCGCCCCTTAACGGGTGCGGCCGCTGGTTCTCCCTGTTCGCCGTGTTCCCTTCGCTGGAATTACCCAGTGCAGGTTCGAGGGGTCCCGGGCCGCACCCGGTTCTCAGGATTCCTCCCCCCACGACGACAGGCCGAAGTATACATCAGACGCGGGTGAGCTGGCGGCCGGACGTCGCCATCAGCCGGGACAGCGCTCCGTCGACCCAGCTCGCGCCGGGTGGCAGCACGACCGAGGCCGAGCGGACGTGGAACGACCGTGGGTCACGTCCCGGCGCCGCCGCGCCGTGCTCGCGGAGCGCTCGCGCCGCGCTCATCAGGCGCCGGCGCACCTGGATGATGGCGGTATCGCTGGTGCCCAGGTGCTCGAGTGCCCGGTCGACGATGTCCCCCTGGCTCTCCTGGATCGCCTGATCCTGCACACCGAAGCCGGGGATGCCGCAGAACATGCGCGTGCGGTGCGCCTCCCAGTCCATCTCGTAGTCGTTGCCGCGGTTCGCCGCCGTGCGGATGTCGCCGTACGGCTCCGACGTCGGCGGCAGGTAATCGCAGACGTGGGCGCCCTTGCCCGCGACGTTCAGGTCGATCTCCTCGCGCGTGAGCGGGCGGTCGGGATGCCAGGTGACCATCCAGTTGATGACGTTGGTGTCGTCCATCGGCACCCAGATGTGCGACTGCGTGATCTTCTCGTCGAGGTCCGTCGGCGGCATCGTGTAGAACGGCATCAAGAACTGGGTGATGCGCCAGAGGTACTGTCCGTCGGCGCGCGAGCGCCGCGCGCCGATCAGCACGCCGTAGTCGGTGTCGACCACCTCGAACCGCGGCGAGCGGTCGGTCGTCTGCACGGCAACGCCGATGCCGAAGCTCGCGCGATCCAGCTCGCGATTCACCGCGGCGTCGTCAGCATTGATCGGCGCGTGCAGGAACGAGATGTGGCTCGAGTCGATCCCGCCTTCCATCGCCTGGAACCAGTTGCACTCCTGCACGCGCTTGGACGCGAAGCTGTTCGCTTCCGGCAGGAGCGTCCATTCGAGGTCTGGCAGCGGGGGCGGCGGGCTCGCCGGGCCCATGTACGCCCAGATCATGCCGCCGCGGTCCTCGCACGGATAGCCAACGTGGCGGATCTTCGCGGCGAAACCGGACTCGGGCGGCTCGTTGGGCATCTCGAGGCAGCGGCCGTCCATCCCGAACTTCCAGCCGTGATACACGCAGCGCATCCCGGCTTCCTCGACGCGGCCGAAGTAGAGCGACGCGAGCCGGTGCGGGCAGAACTCGCCCACGAGCCCGGGCCGGCCGTTCTTCGCGCGAAACGCGATGAGGCGCTCGCCGAGCAGCTTCACTCGCTTGACCCGCCTACCGGGCTCGACTTCGTTCGACAGGACGACCGGGATCCAGTACTGGCGCAGGAGCGCGCCCATCGGAGTGCCCGGGCCGGTCCGCGTCAGGAGCTCGTTCTCTTCACGGCTCAGCATCGCCTTTCACCTCTCGTCATGACGCCTCCGTGATGGCCTTGACGGCGCCGGGATTCTCGAGCGAGGAGAGGTCGCCCGCAGCCTTGCCGAGGTAGGTGGCCCGGATCACGCGCCGCATGATCTTGGCGCTCCTGGTCTTCGGCAGGTCGCGCGTGAAGAGCACGCGCTCGGGCTTCAGCGCGCGGCCCATCTGGCGAGCAACCAGGTCCGAGAGCTGCGAGCGCAACGGCTCGGAGGGTTGATGGCTCGGCCGCAGGACGACGAAGCAGACGATGGCCTCGCCCTTCACCTCGTGGGGCACGCCCACGACGCCCGCCTCGGCGACGGCCTCGTGCGAGACCAGCACCGACTCGACCTCGGCCGGGCCCAGTCGCTTGCCCGCGATCTTCAGCGTGTCGTCCGAGCGTCCCTGGATGAACCAGAAGCCGTCCTCGTCCACGTACGCCCAGTCGCCGTGCACCCAGACGTCGGGCCAGCGCGACCAGTACGTTTCCTCGTAGCGCTGCGGGTCCTTCCAGAAGCCCTGCGTCATCCCGGGCCACGGCGCGGTGACGACCAGCTCGCCCACCTGGCCGCGCACGGGGTGGCCGTCGTCGCCGAAGCAGTCGGCGGCCATGCCGGGAATCGGCCCGGTGAACGAGCAGGGCTTGATCGGCGCGATCGGGAACGAGCTGAGAATGCCGCCGGAGATCTCGGTGCCGCCGGTGTAGTTGATGATCGGAACGCGCGCCTTGCCCGCGTTCTCGAAAAGCCAGCGATAGGGCTCGGGATTCCAGGGCTCGCCCGTCGAGCCGAGGACGCGGAGTGAGCCGAGCTCGTGGGCGTGCACGTGCTCGGCCCCGTGCGGCATGAGCGCGCGCACGGCCGTCGGAGAGAGCCCCATGACCGTGATCTTATGACGCTCGACCAGCTCCCAGAGGCGGCTCGGTCCGGGATAGTCGGGGACGCCCTCGAAGAGGACGGCGGTCCCGCCGTGGAAGAGCCCGGCGGTGATCAGCATCGGGCCCATGAGCCAGCCCAGGTCCGTCAGCCAGAACAGCCGATCCCCCGGCCCGACGTCCATCAAGTAGCCGAAGTCGTGGGCGCACTTGAGGAGAAAGCCGCCCTGCGTGAGCACCGCGCCCTTTGGACGTCCGGTCGTTCCGGACGTGTAGATGATGAGGCACGGACGATCGAAGTCGACCGGTAGCGCCGTGCACTCGGCCGATTCCCGGCCGGTCAGCTCGTGCCACCAGTGATCGCGCCCGGCGCTCCACGGGATCTCGCGGCCGAGCCGCTTGTAGACGACCACGTGCTCGACGGAAGGCGACACCGCCGCCGCCTCGTCCGCCGTCTCCTTCATCTTCACGATATTGCCGCGGCGGTAGAAGCCGTCGGCCGTCACCAGCACCTTCGCCTCGCAGTCCTGGAGCCGCGAGGCGACGGCCTGGGCGCCGTAGCCCGAGAAGCACGGGGTGTAGATGGCGCCGATCCGCACGACCGCGAGCGTGGCGATGGCCGCCTCGGGGGACATCGGCAGGAACACGCCCACGCGGTCACCCTCGCGAACGCCGAGGCGCTTGAGAGCGTTGGCG
>DASRIY010000067.1:0-14118 GCA_035649755.1 Candidatus Methylomirabilota bacterium | reverse complement strand
GGCCAGATGTACATGAACATGAGGCAGATACAGACGATGATCATGTACGGCATCATCCCGGCGAAGATCTGGTTGAGCGTGACATGCCGCGGCGAGACGCCCTTCAGATAGAACGCCGACATCGCCACCGGCGGCGACAGGAACGCCGCCTGCAGATTCACGGCGACCATCGTGCCGAAGAGGATCGGGTCGACGTTGAAGTGGGCCAAGAGCGGGATGAAGATCGGGCAGAAGATCACGATGATCTCGGTCCACTCGAGCGGCCAGCCGAGCAGGAAGATGATGACCTGCGCGAGGAACTGGAAGCCGAGGGGCGAGAGGTTCATCGACAGCACCCACCGCTCGATCAATCCCTGGCCGCCGTGGAGCGCGAACACCGCCGAGAACAGCGCGGAGCCAACGAAGAGCCAGCACACCATGGCCGTCGTCTTGGCGGTGAGGAACGTCGACTCCTTGATGTTCTGGCGCAGCTCCGGCGAGGACCGGAGATACCAGAGCCCCGGCACGACGGTGCCCAGCAGCGTGCCGCCGATCGAGCCCGCCACCAGGAGCGACGCGAACTCCTCGCCCTCGTACACGCCGAGCACGACGCCGACGACGAAGCCGATCAGGCTCCACCAGAGAACCGGGCGCATGAAGCGGGACATCACCGCCAGGTAGAGCGCGCCCAGCGCACCGATCGCCGCCGACTCCGTCGCGGTGCAGATGCCGAACAAGATCACCGCCAGCACGACGACCGTGAGCACCCCGAGCGGAACGACCGAGGCGCAGAGCTCCTTCAGGATCTCGAGCTGCTCGCCGTCCATGCGCCAGAAGTAGAAGAACAATAAAAGGGCCGCCGCGGCCGCGAGCCCCCAGAACCAGGCGTAGAAGTGCGCCGGAACCTTTCCCGCTTCCGACGCGGTCGTGGTATCCCGCAGAGACGTCATCTCCTCGGGCCCCGCGGCTGTCCTGGCGGACGCAGACTCCGACTCGGATTCACCAGCCGCTCCCAGCTCCTGCGGCTTTTCCTCCGCCGGTGCGGACGCCTTCGCGGTCTGAACCTCGGCGGGCGCCGCCGGCGCTGAAGCGGCGGACGGGCGCGCGGCCGGCGCGGCCGCGGTTGCCGCCTCGGGCGCGTTGTAGATGACGACGTACCACCAGGTCGCGGCGAACGTCCCGAACGTCAACAAGACCGGGACGGACAGTATGAGAAGGTTGTGGGCGATCACGCGATAACCCACGGGACGCCCATCCGGCCCGGCGGCCAGGGCGGGTCGGAACGCGGCCGTCAGGACACCGCCGACGACCCGGCGGGCCGTACCGCGCTCGAGCCGCGTCAGGTAGTCGGGCACGTTCACCCGGTACTGATCGGGCGGTAGCTTCGGTGCGATCTTCGGATTGATGATCGCCCAGCCGAGGATGTAGACGAGGTAGAGGAACGTGAGGAAGAAGCCGGGCAGCATGGCCGCCGCGTACAGCTTGACGATCGATTGCCCGGCGACCGCCGCGTAGACGATCAGCATGACCGACGGCGGAATCAGGATGCCGAGCGTGCCGCCGGCGGTGATCGCGCCCGACGCCAGCTTCACGTCGTAGCCGGCGTTCAGCATCGGCCGCATCGCGATGACACCCATGAGCACCACGACGGCGCCGACGATGCCGGAGGCGATCCCCCAGAACGCGCACACCAGCAGCGTGGTGACCGCCAGCGAGGCCGGCACGCGCCGGAACGCGAGCTGGACGCTGTGGAACATGCGGTCGACGAGCGCCGCTCGCTCCATGATGTAGCCCATGAAGACGAACAGCGGCACCGACAGGAGCGTGTCGTTCGTCATCACGCCGTACGTCCGCTGCACGATCAGGTCGAAGATGCGGTTGTCCCACCAGTGGGCGCCGGGGACCCAGAACGCGATGTAGCCGAAGATCATCCCGAGCCCCATCAGGGTGAAGGCGGTCGGGAAGCCCATCATGATGGCCACCACGATGAGCCCCAGCATGGTGAGGCCGAGCGCGGGATCGCTCATGGCGTCCGGCTCTGCCGCTCGGTGTCGTCGACCACGCTGCGATGGCGGGCGGCCTCGTCGATGGCGTGGGCGCCCTCCATCGCCTGGCGCCGCGACTCCTCGTCGACGTACGCGCTGCGCGAGAGCTGCGTTTCGATGACGTCGATCTCCTCGACGTCTTCCAGACGCGAGGGCCAGACGCCTGTGCGCAGGCACTCCACGCACCGGACGATCTCGGCCAGCCCCTGGAGCATGACCAGGACGCCGGCGATCGGAATCACCGACTTGAAGTGGTAGACCGGGGGCCCTTCCGCGGTGACCGTCGAGTGCTCGCCGATGCGCCAGGAGAGCGCGGCGTAGTCGTAGCCGGCGTAGATCAGCCCCAGGATGCCCGGGACGAAGAACAGGAAGTAGAGGAGCAGGTCCATCACCGCCTGCATGCGCGGCTTCATGTAGATGTAGATGAAGTCGGCGCGCACGTGCCCGCCCAGCGCGAGCGCGTACGCGCCGCACAGCATGAACAGGGAGCCGTACAGCATGTTGTTGAAGTCGAAGATCCAGGCGGTGGGGGCGTTGAGGATGTAGCGCTTGAACACCTCGATCGCGACGACGAACGTCAGGGCCACGATGAGCCAGGCGGCCGCTTTGCCGGACCAGTAGCTGACCTGGTCGACGGCGTCGATCACACGTCGCCCGTTCATCGGATCAAACGAGGCGCCGCGGCCGGCCACCCGGTTTTCCCCGGATGGCCGGCACGCTGGGGCTCGAGCACGGAGGTGCTAGCTCTTCTTCGCGGCCGGCTTGGCGCCGAAATAGTGGTTGTAGGCCATGCGACGGCTGACGTTGGTATCGAGATCCCACTTCACCGCCCGCGCCGCGAACGCCTTCTGGGACTCGGCGATCTCCTTGAACAGCGCATTGTCCGTCGCCTTCTTGTCGGCGACCTGGTCGTAGATCTCGAGCTGCTTCTGCAGTACCGCATCGGGCGTCTTGTAGAAGCGCACCTTGTCCTTGGTCTGAAGCTCGATATAGTCCTTCGAGTAGCGATCGATCGACTTCCACGACATGTCGGCCGACGCCGCCTCCACGCCGTTCTCGATGATGGCCTTCATCTTGTCGGGAAGCGCGTCGAACTTGGCCTTGTTGAAGGTGATCTCGAGCTGCTCGGCGTTCTGGTGATAGCTCTGCAGCATGCACACCTTCGACACGTCGGCGAAGCCGAGGATACGGTCTGACGTCGCGTTGTTGAACTCGGCGGCGTCCAGCAGGCCGCGGTCCATGGCCGGCACGATCTCGGCGCCCGGTAGCGCGTTGACGGCAGCCCCCATGCCCTGGAACACGTCGATCGAGATACCGACGGTGCGGAACTTCAACCCCTTGAAGTCGTCGACCTTGGTGATCGGCTTCTTGTACCAGCCGAGGGGCTGCGTCCACATCGGCCCGTAGGGGAACGAGACGACGTTGGCGCCGATCGACGCGTAGAGCTTGTTCAGCAGCTGCTTGCCGCCGCCGTACTTGTGCCAGGACAGTAGCATGTTGGCGTCCATGCCGTAGCCCGGCCCTGAGCCCCACAGGGCGAGCGCCGTCTGCTTGCCGTAGTGGTACACGAGGACCCCGTGGCCGCCGTCGAGGGTGCCCTTCGACACGGCATCGAGCAGACCGAAGGCCGGCACCACCGCGCCCGCCGGGAGCACCTCGATCTTGAGGTCGCCGCCCGTCATGTCGTTGACCTTCTTCGCGAAGTCGAGCGCGTACTCGTGGAAGATGTCCTTCTGCGGCCAGGTGCTCTGCCAGCGCATCGAGATGGGGCCCTGCGCCTTGGCGACCATCGGGAAGCCGAGCGTGGCCGCGCCCGTTGCCGCCAGGGCCGCGCCTTGCAGGAACTTGCGGCGTGGGGTCTCGGTGACCATCGGTGATTCGCTCATGACGTGCCTCCTCCGCATCGGTGGAGAGGAATGTTCGGCCGTGGCCGGCAAATCAACAGCGGGAGAGCTCGCAGCGTGGTCGGACCACCGCCCTCAGGCTATGCGAGCCGTCTTCGATTTGTCAACAAACGTGGGCCGCCCGGGGATCCTAGGCCCCGCCGGGCGGCCTCAGCGTCACGGACAGGCGGTTGGCGCCCCGCCCGAGAGTGAGCCGGAGCGGCATTTCCAGACTAGCGTCGGCCAGCGCTTCCCGCACCTCGTCGCGCGTGAGCACCACGCGCTCGCCGACCTGGAGGATGACGTCGCCCACCTCGAGGCCCGCCCGGTCGGCCGGGCTCCGGGGGACGATCACCGAAACGGTCGGGACGGTCACCACCGAGAGGGCGCTGGGCCCCGCGGTCTCGGGCTCCCGCACGACGAAGCCGAACTCGGCGCCCACGCGCTCACCGACGACCGAGCGGGGCATCGACGCCAGTTTGACATCGAGGCGCCGCCGGCCCTCGGCGCGCAGGATCGTCAGGCGCACGTCCCGGCCGGCACCCGCGGAGGCGATCAGCCGCTGGAGCACGCGGGTCTCGGTCACCGGCCGTTCCTCGAACCCCACGACCAGGTCGCCATTCTTCAGGCCGGCCTTCTCGGCGGGCGTGCCCTCCATGACCTCGACGATGAGCACGCCGAAGCCTTCGCGGAGACCATGCCGCTTCGAGATCTCGTCGCCTTCCTGCTCGGAGAGATCACGGATGCGTACGCCGAGCCACGCCCACTGCGCGGCGTCGAGTACCGATGCCACGGCAATGATCACCAGAAGCCCGGTCAGCAAAGGGAGCGGCGAGCGCCGGATCACTCGCGCCCCTCACGCAGCTGCTTGACGAGATCTTGCAGCGCACCGCCGAGACGTTCGAGACGGCGCGCGACCTCACGCGTCTCCAGGAGCTCCTGGCGCAAATCGGGATCCGGCACGACCGCGGCCGCGATCCGGTCGGCGATCACCCCGGGCTTCTGGTCGGCGGCGAGCGCGGCGTCGAGCAGGTCGGACGGCCGATCCAGCGCCTGGAGCAGTCGGCCGCACAGGTCGCGGATGCGGGCGAGCGCAGGCGAGACGTCCCCGGTCGGCTCGACGTCGTCGAGCGGCTGTGCCGTGACGATGCGGTAGAGCGTGTCGGTCGGCAGCTCGCGCTCGATGCGTACGCGCCACTCGCCCTTCACGAGAATGTTGTAGCGGCCCGTCGCCAGCCGCTCCCAGCTCACGATCTCGCCCGCCCCGGCCACCGGGAACACGGGCGGCTTACCCGCATAGCTCGCCTCGAAACCGGGCTTGAGCCGCACGACCGCGATCTTCCGGTCGCGCGCGAGCGCGTCGGTGATCATCGCCCGATAGCGTGCCTCGAAGACGTGCAGCGGCAGCATCGTGTGGGGAAAGAACGTGACGTCCGGCAGCGGGAAGATCGGCAGCGTCAGGGGCGGCACCGCCTCGCCCTCGGTTATCCGATTTTCGGCAGCGGCCTGAGGGCGGCGAGCTCGTCCACTCGGGCGCGCACGGCGCTCGCCAGCTCGCGGAAGGTTTTCGCCTGGGGGGAGTCCGGGCGCCGCAGCGTGATCGGTGTTCCCTCGTCGCCGGCGAGTCGAGTGTCGGGATCGAGCGGAACCTGGGCCAGCAGCGGCACGTTGTATTCTTCCTCGAGCCGCTTTCCCCCGCCCTCGCCGAAGATCGCGTAGCGCGCGCCGGTATCGGGCGCCACGAAGTAGCTCATGTTCTCGACGATGCCGAGGATCGGCACGTTGAGCCGCTGGAACATCCCGATCGCCTTGCGCACATCGAGCAGCGCGACCTCCTGCGGCGTGGTCACCATGACGACGCCGGAGAGCGGGATGACCTGTGAGAGCGAGAGCTGGGCGTCGCCCGTGCCCGGCGGCATGTCGAAGACCAGGTAGTCGAGGGCGCCCCACATGACGTCCTTCAGCATTTGCTGGATGAACGAATGGATCATGGGGCCGCGCCAGACGAGGGGCTCCCTGTCGTTCACGAGAAGCCCGATCGACATCATCTTGAGGCCGTGTACTTCGACCGGGATGATCCGGTTCTCGAACATGCCCGGACGTCCGCGCGAGCCGAGCATGAGCGGGATGTCGGGCCCGTACACGTCGGAATCGATGATGCCGACCGCCGCGCCCGCCTGCTTGAGCGCCACCGCCAGGTTCACGCTGACGGTGGACTTGCCGACGCCGCCCTTGCCGGACGAGACCGCGATGGTGTGCTTCACCTCGGGAATGAACTCGGCCGATTTCTCGGGGCCGTGCGCGTGCCCCTGCCCATGGGCGTGAGCCTGCGGCGGCGCCGGCCGCGCGGTCGGCGAGCCTCCCATCTTGACTTGCACCTTCGACACGCCCGGGATCTGGCTGACCACGCGCGACGCCATGCTGTGCAAGGTGGCCTTGGACGACGGCGACTGGGTCGTGAAGGCCAGGGTGAAGGTGACCTGCGAGTCGGCGATGGTCAGGTCGCGGATCAGGCCCAGCGAGACGATGTCCCGCTTCTGCTCGGGATCGCTCACCCCTCGGAGCGCGTCGAGGACGGTCTGCTCGGTCACCATATCCGGACTATACACTCGCGCCGCGCGGGCGTGCCCCGCAATCCTTGCACTCTCGTCCTACACCTGCTACAAAAAGCGGGTGATTTCCGCCGATGATTTCCGCAAGACCCTGAGCCATTTCGCCTCCGGCGTCACGGTCATCACGACCTGCGATCGGGACGGCCGTCCGACCGGCCTCACCGCGAGCGCCTTCACATCGGTGTCGCTCGATCCCCCGCTCATCCTGGTGTGCGTCGACAACAAGGCGCAGAGCTATCCCGCGCTCCGCGACGGCAAGATGTTCGCCGTGAACATCCTCTGCCACGACCAGGAGCACGTGTCGCGCCGTTTCGCCACCACCAAGATCGAAAACAAGTTCGAAGGGGTCCCGTTCACGCTGAGCGAGCTGGGGCTGCCGCTGCTCGACAACGCGCTCGCCCAGATCGAGTGCGCCACCGTGAACGTCCACCTCGAGGGTGACCACACCATCTTCGTCGGGCGCGTGGAGGGCGCCTCCACGGGCCCGGGCGCGCCGCTGGTCTATTTCCGGGGCCGCTACGATCGCCTGCACGGACCCACGACATGACGCGGGTCCCGCTGTCACGCCCGCCGGTCGACGACGAGATCAAGCAGGCGGTGCTGGCAGCGATCGAGTCGCGTCAGTACGTCCTGGGTCCGCAGTGCCGCCAGCTCGAGGCCGAGCTGGCGGCCGCCACCGGCGTCAAGCACGCCGTCCTGACCAGCTCGGCCACCGCCGCGCTCTGGCTGTCGCTGCGCGCCCTCGGCGTGAAGGCGGGCGACGAGGTCCTGGTGCCGTCGCACACGGCGTTTCCCACGGTGGAGGCCATCTGCGCCGCCGAGGCCACACCCGTGCTCGTCGACGCCGACGAGTTCTACACGCTCGATCCGGTCGACGCCGAGGCGAAGGCGACGCCGCGAACGGTCGGCATGCTTCCCGTACACCTGTACGGCCAGCCGGTCGACCTGAGTGCCGTGCAGGATCTCGCTTCGCGCCTGGGCCTCTGGCTCCTCGAGGACTGCGCCCAGGCGCAAGGAGCCGAGTGGATGGGGCGGCGGGTCGGCAGCTTCGGCCGCGCCGCGGTCTTCTCGTTCTACCCGTCGAAGAACCTGCCGGGCATGGGCGACGGCGGCGCCGTGCTCACCAGCGACGACGAGGTTATGGCCCGGTGCCGGCGCCTGCGCGACCACGGTCGCATCGACCGCGACGTGCACGCGGAGATCGGCTTCAACCTGCGCTACAGCGAGCTGCAGGCCGCGGCGCTGCGGGTGCTGCTGCGCCGGCTCGACGCCATGAACGACCGCCGGCGGCTCCTGGCCGAGCGCTACGCGCGGGGCCTCGCCGGGCTTCCGCTCGCGCTGCCGGAAGAGCGCCCGCACTCGCGGCACGTGTACCACCTGTTCGTCGTGCGCACGCCCCGGCGCCGAGCCCTGGCGAGCTTCCTGAACGAGCGCGGCATCCAGACCGGTGTCCATTACCCGGTCCCGAGCCACCGTCAGCCCGCGCTCGAGCGTCTGGCCGCGGCGCCCTTGCCGAAGACGGAGAGGCTCGTCGACGAGATCCTCACCCTGCCGATGTCGGCCCAGCACGAGGACGCCGAGATCGATCAGGTGATCGCGGCGGTGCGCGACTTCTTCAGCGCGTGATCGGGCCGTGAGCATCCCGACGGCCCTCTACCGCCGCCTCCTCGCCTACCTCAAGCCCCACTGGCCGACGATGGTCGTCGGCTCCCTGCTCGGCATCGTGGTCGCGACCATGGAAGGCGCGATCGCGTGGCTGGTGAAGCCCGCCATGGACGACGTCTTCATCCGCCGCGACATGGCGATGGTGCAGATCATTCCGGCCCTGTTCCTCGGCGCTTACGTCGCCAAGGGCCTGGCTCGCTATGGCCATTCGTACCTGATGGCGGCGGTGGGCGAGCGTGTGGTCGCGGCGCTCCGCCGCGATCTCTTCGCCCACGTCCAGCGAATGCCGCTGTCGTTCTTCGCCGGGCGGCACTCGGCGGAGCTGTCGTCCCGCATCGTGACCGACGTGAACCGGATGGCGCGACTGTCGTCCACGGTCCTGGTCATGACCATCCGGAACATCGTGATGGTCGTCGTGCTGGCCGGGATCATGGTCGTGCGCGACTGGCGGTTGGCGCTGATCGCCCTGGTGGTCTTTCCGTTCATCGGCCTGACCGTGCGCAGCATCGGACGCAAGCTCTACCGGATCAATCGGCGCTCGCAGCGGAAGATCGCGGAGCTCAACGTGCTCCTGCACGAGGCGCTCACCGGCACCAAGATCGTCAAGGCCTTCGGGCGTGAGGCGCACGAGGTGCAGCGGTTCGACCGGGTGAACAACGGCCTGCTCGAGCTCGCCCTCAAGGACCATCGCGCCGACGAGCTGACGGAGCCGCTCATGGAGCTCCTGACTGCCTTCGGCATCATGGGCGCCCTCTGGTATGGCGGCCACCAGGTGATCAGCGGCGCCCTGACGCCCGGCGATTTCTTCTCGTTCACGGCAGCGGTAGCGTTGCTCTACGGGCCCGTCCGTCAGCTCTCGCGCCTGGTGAACACCGTGCAGCAGACGACCGCGTCGGTCGAGCGCGTGTTCGAGCTGCTCGACACGCAGCCGGCGATCGCCGACCGGCCGGGCGCCGTCGTGCTCGACGCGTTCCGCCACGCGATCGTGTTCGATCGGGTCAGCTTCCGGCACGCCGGCTCCGAGGACCTCACGCTGCGCGAGGTGTCGCTCACGATCGACCGCGGTGAGGTCGTCGCCTTCGTCGGCCTGAGCGGCGCGGGCAAGTCGACCCTCATGGACCTGCTGCCGCGCTTCCACGATGTCAGCGCCGGCCGGATCACCATCGACGGTCAGGACCTGCGCGACGTCAGCCAGACGTCGCTGCGCGCGCTGATCGGGATCGTCACGCAGGAGACGTTCCTGTTCAGCGACTCGGTCCACTACAACATCGCCTACGGCCGGACCGAGGCGCCGTTCGAGGACGTGGTGCGCGCAGCCCGGCAGGCCCACGCCGAGGAGTTCATCGTCGGGTGCGCCGAGGGCTACCAGACGCTGGTGGGCGAGCGGGGCGTGCGCCTCTCCGGCGGCCAGCGCCAGCGCATCGCCATCGCCCGCGCGTTTCTGAAAAACCCGCCGATCCTGATCCTCGACGAGGCGACCTCGGACCTGGACGCGGAGAGCGAGTTCATCATCCAGCAGGCGCTCGCCGAGCTGATGCACGGCCGGACCGTGCTGGTGATCGCGCACCGGCTGGCCACCGTCCGAAACGCCGATCGCATCGTTGTTGTGCACGAGGGGCGTATCGCAGAGGTTGGACGTCACGACGAGCTGCTCGCGCGAGACGGCCTCTACCGCCGGCTCTACGCGTTGCAGATGGAGGGGGTCACCACGTGAGTACGACCGTCGGCAGCGGCAAATACACGTACGAGGTCAACGACGACTGGGCGAAGCTCCCCGATGGCTGGCAGATGCCCGCCGCAGCGGTCACGGTCGACTCGCGCGATCGCGTCTACTGCTTCAACCGGACACCCGACCACCCGATCGTGGTCTTCGATCGCGACGGAAACTATCTGTCGTCGTGGGGCGCGGGCCTCTTCAAGTTCCCCCACACGATCCGCGCCGATGCGGACGACAACCTGTGGATCGTCGACCGGGACCACGCCCAGATGCTGCTCTATACGAATACCGGTACGCTGCTGCGCACGATCGGCACGCGGGGGTTTCGCTCCGACACCGGCGTGGACCCGACCGACTTCAGCTCGACCGCGTACCGGAACGTCACGCACGCTGGCGGCCCGTTCAACCTGCCCACCGATATCGCCCTGACGCCGTCCGGCGAGATGTTCATGACCGACGGCTACGGCAACGCCCGCGTGCACAAGTTCGCCGCGGACGGGACCTATCGCTTCTCGTGGGGCGAGCCGGGCTCGGGCCCGGGGCAGTTCGCCCTGCCCCACGGCGTGTGGATCGACCGGCGCGGACGCGTCCTGGTGTGCGACCGGGAGAACGATCGCGTCCAGATCTTCGACCAGGATGGGAAGCTCCGGGAGATCTGGCGGACCAAGCTCATCGGCCCGGCGGCGTTCTACGTGGACGCCGACGAGGTCGTCTACATCCCCGAGCATAACGGCGGGCTCGTCAGCGTGCTGACGCTCGACGGTGAGCGGCTGGCGCAGTGGGGCGACCCGAGCTTCCGCTCGTGCCACGGCATCTGGGGCGACTCGCGCGGCGACCTCTACGTCGTGCGGCCCGGCGCGTGGGGACGCCCGCGGCGCGTGGTGAAGTACACGCGCCGGAGCTGAGGACTAGGCCGTCGGCTCCTGAGTCGCGCTCTTCAGGGCGTCGAGCGCCTGCTTTACGATCGCGTCCTGGCCGTCGTTGGTCAGGATCGTGAACGTCACCGAGAGCTCGCCGACGCGCACGACGCCCTGCGTGAGGAACTTGTACTCGTCGGGCTTCGGTGCGCGATCCGTTGCCGAGAAGTAGAAGCCGGGCCCGCTGCGTCCCTGGAACTCGACGACGCGAAGCTCCTTTTCGAGGGCTTGAGTCTTGGCGCCGTCGACACCCCGCTGCACCGTGGCGCGGAGCTGGTCGCGGGATTGCGGCTGCTGGTCCCTCGCGGCCGGCCAGATCGCCGTCATCAGGATGTGAAAGGGCTTGCCCGACGCCGGCGTGAAGGTGATCGTCGGCGGCATGCGGTTGCCTGACTGACTCACCTCGCCCTTCCAGTCTGTGGGAACTTGAATCACGAACTGGCCGTGGTCGGGGAGCGTGAAGCGGCGCGGCGCGGTCGAGCTCGCCTGGGCGACAGCCGTCGCGGCGACGAGCAGAGCCAGAAGCGAGACGCTCAGCTTGATTCGATGCATTGATGCCTCCCTCGCGAGCCGGCGCGAGCGCGCCGAGGCGACCGATGGAGCCCTCTCACTGATTGTGGTGGCCGGAATTCTCCGCGGCAAGAAATACGGATTCGTAGTGCTCGACCGTCGGGAACGGGTCGTAGAAGTGATGGAGCAATCGCCGCCACTCCTGATACTCCAGTGACTTGCGAAAGCCTTCGGTGTGGTCCTCGAGCCGCCGCCAGCGGACGAGCAGCACGTACTTGTTCTCGACCTCGAGGCAGCGCTGGAGCTCGTGCGAGACGTAGCCAGGCATGGACGAGATGATCCGCTGCGCCTTTTGAAAGGCCTGCTCGAACTCGGCGGCGCGCCCGGGCCGAACGTTGAGGATGGCGACTTCGAGAATCATGCTTCGTGGCCCGGCAGCCCACAGGCCCGTGAGAACCGGTGGCGATTGACGGCGAAGCTTCGGTAGGCCTTATCGAAGACACGCGAAAGCAACGGCGTGACGGACAGGACATAGAGCGGATACGCCCACCAGATCCGGCGCATGACGTAGCGGTACACGTCAGCGCCGCGCACCTGGCGCCCGTCGGGCAGGAGCAGCCTCAGGTCGTCCAGAAGCTCATCGCCGGGCGCATCCAGGCGCTCCCGAACCCACGCGCTCTGCAGGGGCGCGATGCTGAAGCCCCGCTTGCCGAGGGTCTCGTCCCAGTACGGAACCCACTGGCGACAAAATCCACAAGAATCGTCGTAGAGCACCCACCCGGCAGGTGGCATGGTCCCATTATCCGTCGCCCGGCTACTGGAGCCGCACTCCCTTGAAGACGCTGACCGCCGACCCATCGGCCAGGAATGCCGAGGCCGGCGGGCCCTTCAGGCAGTGGGCAAACCGCTCTCCGTAGAGCCGGGCGGTGTCGCCCCCCAGGTGCGCCTCCAGGGCCGTCCACGCGCGCCAGCGCGGGTGCTCGACCTGATACTCGAGGGTGCCTCCACGCCGCCGGCGTGTGTAGCCCCAGTAGTGCTCGGTGATGAATTCCTCCTGGCTGCCGACCGCGATCTCGCGAGCGTCGCCCCGGGCGGTGAGGGAAATCTCGTGCTCTCGCCCCTCGAACCGCCACCGGTAGGACACCTGGCGTAAGGCCGCGTCGCCCTCGCCGGCGACGGTGACGCGATGACTCATCGGGACGGCGACGTAGTTCTCGCCGTATAAAACCCTGGCCGCCATGGCGATGGCGGCGCGCGGCACCAGCTCCTTGACGAAGACGACGGCACGGCGCCAGCCCTCGGCCGTGCGCCGCCGAACGTAGAAGCGCAGGTTCACTTCCTCGAAATCGCGGTGCCGCGGAATCGCGATCCCGAGGACCCGCGTGTCGAGGAACATGAATCCGACCAGGCTGACGAATGTCCGACCGCGAAAATCGTCGAGCTCCGTCCCGGCGGGGACCAGCGGACGCACGAGCGTCGGGTCGACTTCAAAGTTCAGCATCGCCAGATGCCGCCATTCGGCGGTGAGAAAGACGGACTGCGAGTCAGCCATCCCGGCCTAGGCGCGCCAGATGGTCCAGATCCCGATGAGAATGAATCCGACTCCCGCGACGTAGCTGAAGTACCTGGGCTGGACGTGACTCGCGATCGCGGCGCCGGCGAGCACACCGAGGGCGGTGGCGGCGACGAGGGCCAGCGAGGCGGCCAGGAACACCGCGAGCAAGCTCGTTCCCGCGCGCGAGGCGAAGAGCAGGGTTGCGAGCTGAGTCTTGTCCCCCAGCTCGGCCAGGAACACGGTGCCAAATACGGTGGCGAGGAGTCTGAGGTTCATTTGGGCTCCAGCTCGGCTAGCCGCCGGCGAAGCTCCCGCTCTTCGTTCCACCGGGTCGTCTCGTCGCGGATGATCGCCGCGATCACTCGCGCGCCAGTGTCGGGCTCGTGCATCAACGCCACGGTGAACGCGATGGAGAGCGTGCGTCCGTCCTTGTGGACGGCCGGGACACGCAGCACGTCGGTGCCGTACTTGGTGTGGCCCGTACGCATGGTCTCCCGGTAGCCGTCCCAGTGGCGCTGTCGAAAGCGCTCGGGAATGATGAGGTCGAGCGACCGGCCGACCGCCTCCCGTTCCGTGTAGCCGAAGATGCGCTCGGCCGCCGGGTTCCACAGGACGATGCCGCCGTCGGCGCCCGCGGCGACGATCGCGTCGCCCGCCATCCGCACGAATTGCTCAGGATCGAATCGTCCGCTCAAAATTCGTTGCCCTCGGTGATTTGTCTAGTCTCGTCAACGTGAACCGGATTCTCGCCTTCCGAAGACGCCTAGCCACCCGCCAGGCGCGCGACGATCGGCGCGACGGTCTCCAGGCTCCTAACCTAGAAGTCCAAAGCGAAATCGGTCCGTCACACCCCGATATCCTCGTTCCACAGCGTCGGATGTGCGCCGATGAACCGCCGCATCAGCTCGATGCAGCGGGCGTCGTGGACCACGGCCACAGCCACGCCCCGGCCCCGCAGCAGGTCTTCCTCACCCCGGAACGTAACGTTCTCGCCGACCACGACGCGTGGGATGCGGTACAGCAGAATCGCCCCGGTGCACATCGCGCACGGGGACAGGGTCGTGTACAAGACGCTCCGCGCATACACGGCAGCCCGGAGCCGGCCGGCGTTTTCCAGAGCGTCCATCTCACCGTGGAGGATAGCGCTGCCCCGCTGCACGCGGCGATTGTGCCCCCGCCCGATGATCTGACCTTCATAGACGAGGACGGATCCGATCGGGATGCCGCCCTCGGCC
>DASRIY010000066.1:0-3327 GCA_035649755.1 Candidatus Methylomirabilota bacterium | reverse complement strand
TGCACACGCGCGCCAGATTCTCGACGAACAGTCGCGAGTCACCGCTCGAGTCGCCGACGTCGCGAATGGCGCCGGCGATCTTCCCCTGGACCGGCTCGAAGACCGGATCGAGCCGGGCGACCGCGCGCGCGTCGAGAATCTCCTGCTTCTGCCCGCGCTCGGCCAGGATCGCCATCTTCTTCGTGCCCGCCTCCAGCTCGGCCGGGTCGCGATAGAGATAGAGCGCTCCGCGCGCGATGGCGTGATACTCGATGGACTCCGCGCGCGCCAGCTCGTTCAGGAGCGCCTGGCTGTACTGGCAGAGCCGCAGCTTGATCAGCGTGTTCCGGCGCGCCCGCTCCGCCGTGCACTCGCGCAGGAAGCGGAGACCCCACGTGTAGAGCCGGACGTCAGGGGTCAGCCGCACACGGATGGCCGTCTCGGCGCCACGCAGGGACTGCCAGAGCATGCGCGGCGCGCGCGGCGAGGCCCACGCGAACGAGTGACCGGGCGCGATGATCCCCGCGTTGCCGCCGGTCGCCTCGAGCCCGAGCGCGTTCTTTTCCTCGAGGATTGTGACCTCGTGGCCGGCGCGGGCCAGGAAGTAGGCCGTCGTCACACCCACCACGCCGCCGCCGAAGACCAGGGTCTTCACGCGTCGAGCCGATAGCCGGCCGACACCGGATCCTCGGGATCGAAGAGGATCTGGCTGAAGCCGGTGAGGTATGCGGTGCCGGTGATCTCGGGAAGGATGGCGCGCCGGCCCGCGGCCTCCGTCTCGCCGGCGATCCGGCCCTGGAAGTCGAGTCCGAGAAGGCCACGGCTCGTGAGCGTCGAGCCGACGCGCATGAGACCGCGATGATGAAGGAGCGCCATGCGCGCGCACGTGCCCGAGCCGCAGGGGGCGGCGTCGACCTGGCCCGCTCCCCACACCAGGGCGTTCGGGGACACGCCGTCGGCGACGGGAAGCTCGTGGACGAGGACGTTGTCCACGCTCGCCTTTCCCACACCGGGGACGTCGATCTGGAGCTGCGCGTTGACCGCCTCGCGGACCGCCATGCCGCGCTGGGCGATCCGCTTGACCATCTCGCGCTTCACGGCAACGCCAAGGCGCGGCGCCTCCACGATCGCGAAGACGTTGCCGGCGCCGAGCGCGATGTCGACGGCGACCTCGCCGACCTCCTCGACCTCGACGGCCTGCCCCGCGAGCAGGACGAACGACGGCGTCCAGCGGAGCGTGACCTCCGCCACGCGGTCGCCCGTCGAGCGCACGCTGGTCTCGACCAGACCGGCCTCGGTGTCGACGGCCACGGTCGTCGCGGCGCCGGCTCGCGGGACCATCCCGGTCTCGACGGCAGCCGTCGCGGCGCCGATCGTGGCCTCGCCGCACGATACGTAGTAGCCGCCGGCATACGCGAAGAAGAGCCCAAAATGAGCGCCGGGGGTCACCGGCTCGGTCATGACGGCAATCAGCAGGCCGGGATGCCCGCGGGGCTCGAGACAGAGCGCCGTCCTGAGGTGGTCCAGGCGCTCCTGGAATTCGCGCCGCTTGTCGGCGATCGTGCTTCCCGGCAGGCGGCCGAGCCCGCTGGTGACGAGCCGCATTCCGATCCCCGCCGTGTGGAAGTCGATGGTCGAGATCAGGCGATCGGATCGCATGGCGGCATGATAGCGCAGACAGTGTGGCGGCGATCCGGCCGGCACGGCCTCACACCGACTCGCCCTCGAAGCGGCGGTTCAGGGCGACCGCGCGGCGACGCTTGCGGTAGCGCATGTTGAGCAGCTCGACTAGGAGCGAGAAGGCCATCGCGGCGTAGATGTAAGCCTTCGGCATGTGCTGGCCCATGCCCTCGACCACCAGCATGACGCCGATCAGGAGCAGGAAGGCCAGGGCGAGGATCTTCACGCTGGGGTGCCGCTCCACGAACCCGCTGACCGCGCCCATCGAGGCGAGCATGACGAGCATCGCGATCACCATCGCCGTGATCATGACCGGCAAGTGGTCCGACATCCCGACGGCCGTGATGACGGAATCGAGCGAGAAGACAATGTCGAGAACAAGGATCTGCGCGATCGTCCAGGCGAAGCCCGCACGGCCGCCGCCCCGCGCGGGCGCGTCGTGGTCGACTTCCAGCTTGTCGTAGATCTCCCAGGTGGCCTTGAAGATGAGGAAGAGGCCGCCCAGGATCAGGATGATGTCGCGGCCGGAGAAATCCTGGGCGAGCACGGGCACGGTGACGAGCGGACGCGTCAGGCGCATCATCGAGGAAATCGCGAAGAGCAGCCCGATACGCATGCCGAGGGCCATGGCCATGCCGAGCTGTCGGGCCAGGGCCTGGCGCGCCTCCGGCAGACGAGCGGTCAGGATGGCGATGAACACGACGTTGTCGATGCCGAGAACGATCTCCATCGCGGATAGCGAGACCAGCGACACGAGCGTGTCGACGGTCAATAGATATGTCACCCCGGTGTCTCCTTCGTCATCGGTCCATAGGCGCGCCTCGGCCGGCGGGGCCCCAGCCCCGCGACGGCCTGCAGCGCGCACATCGGTCTGGCGCGCGCCAGTCTAGCGCGTCGCGCGCTTGAACTCGCAAGCGCCTCGCACTACTCTCGCCTCGTGACGACCATCACGCCTGCGGTCACGCAGATCGTCTCCGGTCTTCGCTTCCCCGAGGGCCCGGTGGCCATGCCCGACGGCTCGGTGATCCTGGTCGAGATCGAGCGGCGAACCCTCTCGCGCGTGACGCCGGACGGCAAGGTGCGCGTCGTCGCGACGCTCGGGGGCGGCCCCAACGGCGCCGCCATGGGTCCGCGCGGCAAGATCTACGTGACGAACAACGGCGGGCTCAAGTTCGTCGAGCGGCCCGGGAAGATGTTCCCGATCGCGCAGGCCGACGACTATCGCGGCGGCCTCATCCAGACGGTCGACCCGGAGACCGGCAAGTTCGAGACGCTCTACGACGCCTGCGACGGGCGCCAGCTCTGCGGCCCCAACGACCTCGTGTTCGATCGTGCCGGCGGATTCTGGTTCACCGACCTCGGCAAGACACGCGATCGCGATATGGACCGAGGCGCGGTCTACTACGCGAAGGCCGACGGCTCCTTGATCCGGGAGGCGATCTTTCCGCTGGAGCGCCCGAACGGCATCGGCCTCTCGCCGGACGAGCGCACGCTCTACGTTGTCGAGACGCCGACGGCGCGCTGCTGGGCGTTCAAGCTCTCGGCGCCCGGCGAGATCGAATCGGCGAACGGCACGTATCGCGGCGAGAAGGGCACGGTCGTCGCGGGACTCGGCGGCTATCAGATGTTCGACTCGCTGGCGGTCGACGGCGAGGGGCACATCTGCGT
>DASRIY010000065.1:0-3454 GCA_035649755.1 Candidatus Methylomirabilota bacterium | reverse complement strand
GCGCGGATGTCGGTGGACAGGAGCAGCTCCACGCCGCCGCCGGCGCAGTCGCCGTTGACGGCGGCGACGATCGGCTTGGAGAACACGTGATGCTTCAGGAGCGCATGGCCGACGACCGCCGCCGTCTCCGGCGACGCCGAGAGGTCGCCGCTCAGATCGGCGCCGGCGCAGAACGCGCGGTCGCCGGCGCCGGTGAGGACGATCGCGCGGCACGGCCCGCGCTCGAGCTCGTCCCAGAGCCGCGCCAGCTCGGCCATCATCTGCCGCGACATCGCGTTGCGGCGCGGCTGGTTGTCGATGGTCACGACCACGACGTGCCGCGCGGGCTGGTCGAGCCGGATCTCCACGTCAGTCCACGAGATCGGGCAGGACGACGATCTTGCCGTACGCCTTGCGATCGGTCAGCAGGCGAATCGCCTCGACGCTCTTCTCGAGCGGGAGTCGGTGGCTGATGCACGGCTTGAGCTTTCCGGCCGCGTACCATTCGGAGAGCTCGTCGACCGACCGGCGGAGCTTGTCGGGCGCCTGCCAGCGGAAGTAGCGCAGCGAGCTGCCCAGCGCCGAGCGGTTCTTGACGAGAAGCCGGTTCGCCGGGATCTGCTGGATGCCGCCCACGAAGCCGACGATCAGGATGCGCCCGCCCCAGCCGAGCGACGAGAGCGCGGCGTCGAAGAGATCGCCGCCGACAGGATCGAAGCACACGTCGGCGCCCCGATCGTCGGTGAGCTTCATCACCCGCTCGGTGAGCTTCTCGGTCGCGTAGTTGACGAGCTCGTCGGCGCCGCGCTCGCGCGCCACCGCGAGCTTCTCCGCCGTGCTCGCCGCCGCGATGACGCGCGCGCCCATCGCCTTGCCGATCTCGACCGCGGTGAGGCCGACGCCGCCCGCAGCGCCCAGCACCAGCAAGGTCTCACCGGGCTCCAGCCTTCCCTGCCAGCGGATCGCCACGTGGCTCGAGATGTAGGCGACCGGAAACGCGCCGGCCTCCTCGAAGCTCATCCCCGCCGGGATCATGAAGGTCTCGGCCTCCGGCGCGATCGCCATCTCGGCGAGACCGCCGTACGCGAGAATGGCCATGACCCGGTCGCCGGGCTTGAGCCGCGCGACACCGGCGCCGCACGCGGCGACCACGCCCGCCGTCTCGAGTCCGGGGCTGAACGGCAGCTCCGGCCGCGTCTGATAGCGTCCCGCGGTCATCAGCGCGTCGGCATAGTTCACCGCGGTCGCCTTCACCTCGATCAGCACTTCGCCCGGGCCGGGCTTGGGCGCGGGAACCTCCTCGACGCGGAGATCGTCGACCTCTCCCCACGCGCGGCAGAGCACGGCTCTCATACGGGAAGCGTCCCGAGATACTGCGGAGGGCGCCGTGCCTTCGTGGCCTGCTCGAATCCGTAGGCGAGCTTGATGAGCGTCGGCTCGCTCCAGGCGCGTCCCATGAACGTGATGCCGACCGGAAGGCCCGACGCCTGGCCGGCGGGCACGCTGATGAGCGGGTAGCCGGCGAGCGCCGCGCTCTTCGCGCTGCTGCCGCGGAACTGATCGCCGTTGATGAGATCGATCGGCCAGGCCGGCGTCGTCGTCGGCGCCACCATCGCGTCGAGGCGGTTGTCGTTCATGGCGACGTCGAAGCCTTCCTTGCCTCCGAGCCGGCGGCACTTCTCGAGCGCCTCGAGGTATTCGGGATCGTCGAGACCGCCCTTGGCCTGCGCCCGCACGAGCAGCTCCTGGCCGAAGTACGGCAGATTGTCGCCCGCGTGACGCTTGTTGAACTCGATGATGTCGTCAAGCGTCCGCACCTGCGCGCCGGGCGCCAGTCCGGCCAGGTACGCGTTCACACCCGCCTTGAACTCGTAGAGCAGCACGGTGATCTCGGCGGCGGTGAGGGTGACGCGGTCAAAGTTCGGGATCTTGACCGGATCGACGATGACCGCGCCCTTCTGACGCAAGACGTCGATGGCCTGGTTGGCGAGGGCGTCGGCCTTGGGGCTGTAGCCGAAATAGCCCTCACGCGGCACGCCGATGCGCGCGCCGGGGAGCCCGGTCGCCTCGAGATACTGGATGTAGTCCGTTCGCGTCAGCCCGCCGCTCGCCTGCGTCGCGGGATCGCGCGGATCGACGCCGACCATGGCGCTGAGGACCGCGGTCGCGTCGGCCACGGTGCGGCCGAAGGCGCCCACCGTGTCCTGCGTGGCCGAGATGGGAATGACGCCGGCGCGGCTCGTCAGCCCGACGGTCGGCTTGATGCCGACCACGCCGTTCACGCCCGAAGGGCAGATGATCGATCCGTCCGTCTCGGTCCCGATCGACGCTGTCGCGAGGTTCGCGGCCACCGCGATCGCCGAGCCGGAGCTCGAGCCGCACGGCGTCCGGTTCAGCACGTACGGATTGCGCGACTGGCCGCTCCTCGCGCTCCAGCCGCTCGAGCTCGGCGTCGATTTGAAGTACGCCCACTCGCTCATCGACGCCTTGCCGAGGATGACAGCACCGGCCTGACGGAGCCGCTGCACGATCGTGGCGTCCTGTCGCGGCCGGGCCCCCACCAGCGCGAGCGCCCCGGCGGTCGTCTCCATCTTGTCCGCGGTGGCGATGTTGTCCTTGAGTAGCACGGGGATTCCGTGGAGCAGGCTTCGCGGGCCGCGGCCGCTCCGCTCGGCGTCGAGCGTGCGGGCGATGGCGATCGCGTCCGGGTTGATCTCCTGGACCGCGCGCAGCATGGGACCGGTCCGGTCGAGCTCCTGGATGCGCTGCAGATAGATCTGCACCAGCGACTCGGAGTCGAGCCGCCCGGCCGTCATCGCCACTTGGATGTCGACGATGGTCGCTTCCTCGACGTTGAAGTCGGTCCGCGGTCGTCCGATGGAGGCGCACGCTCCGAAGAGCGGCATGGTGCTCAGCCCGGCGGCGAGCATCCCGCCGACTCTCAAGAAGTCTCGGCGGGCCAGGCCCGCGCCAGGAGCGACGTCACCCATGAGGTTCCCCCAGGCTCACGACGTGTGCTTCGTGGTCCAGATAATATCCATTCGGCGGAGCGCCGTCACGCCCGCGCCGGGTGGCCCTAAATCTGTCAGGCACCCTGGAACGGATTCGCCACCGTGTCCAGACTCTGTCCACCCGCGGGAGCAGCCGACCGACCACAAGTCCCCGAAAGTCCCCGAAAAATGGGGCGGCGAGCCGCGCGGGCCCTCTGGCACTACCCGTGCAACCGGAAATGCCGAGGACATCGAACAATGAGACGAGCGATCCTGACGAGCCTCGGTACCGTGCTACTCCTGGGAGCGACCGGAGCCTTCGCCGAGCCTCCGAGCGCGCCGGTGCCCGCGCCGGCCGTGGCCTCGGCGCCGGTGCCCAGCGCCTACGAATCCCTGTCGCCCGGCAACAAGCGGATCGCCGTCGCGCTCTTCGAGGCGCAGAAGAGCTCGGCTCAGAACGTGACGCCGCTGACGCTCGATCACAT
>DASRIY010000064.1:0-9848 GCA_035649755.1 Candidatus Methylomirabilota bacterium | reverse complement strand
CGGCATCGGCACGATGGCCAATTACGGCGGCATGCGCTACACGAACGTCGTCTTCGCCGAGGACGAGGCGAACCTGCCCGCCGGCTGGCCGGCGCACGGTGTCGAACGCCACGGCTTCAAGCCGGGCCAGAGCTCGATCTCGCTCGCGTTCGCCAACGGCGTGACCAACATCCGCCGCCGCGGCGCCAAGAAGGAAACGCCCGAGGAGGACGCGCTCCAGGGCATGTATCGCATGGCCGATTTCATGCGCGTGCCCAACATGCCCGGTCTCTCGGGCTACGAGCACGGCACGCCGGGCATCCTGATGCTCCCGGGCGTGGTGGCGAAGACCATGGCCGGACTCGGCTGGACCAAAACGTCGATCCGCGAGTTCTTCTGGGAGCACTCGCGGATTCCGGGCGAGCACCTGCGGCGAGCAGGATGCCCGGCATGGATCGAGATCGACTCGAAGAAGGTGACGCGCGAGAGCCTCGCCCTGGACCCGTGGCCGATCACCGCCAGCCCCGACAACTTCATCGTCCTCGTCGCCGGTGGCGGCCACCCGACCAACAGCTACTGGCTGCAGGGCTACAGCCCCGGCGTCGTCGGCCGTGCGATCGAGGTGCCGCCGAGCTTCGAGGCGTTGATCGCCGACGCCGAGCGCGACCTGGGGCCGCGCCCGGCGTAGCCCGCTAGCGGGGCAGCAAGGCCTCGAACGCCTCGCGCTCCTCTTCGAGCTCCGAGCCGTCTCGGTAGAAGTAGTGCGTGCCCTCGAGCCGCGTGACGTCCTCGTCGCGATGCGCTCCATACGCGAGGTAGCTCAGGCCTGAGCCGGTCGCGTAGAGTCGCTCCAGCTGGTGCTGGAGGGCGACTGGAGCGCCTTCCCCGGCGTAGGGGTTTGCCATCCAGCGACGCGGATTCGCCTTCACGAACGCCTCGACCTGCTCTGCGGTGTAGGCGTTGAAGAAGAGGCGCTCGTCCGGCCGGTAGGCGAGATAGGCAGGCCACTTCTCGCGGGCACCGTAGTATTCGCCGGCCGTCAGCGAGCGCAGGTACGCGGCGATGTCCTGGTTCGTGACGCCGATCTCCTTCATCTTCGCCTGATCGAACCAGAGGTTGATAAAGCCACCGCCAAGACTGATCTTGGCGCCGAACTTCTTGTCGATCATCTCGAGCAGTGTGCGCAGCGAGAGTCGATGCCCGCCCGTCACCTCCGGCATCGGCATCATCCCGTGGTCGGCGGTGATCGTGACCACATAGTTGCCCTCGCCTACGCGCGCATTCAGCTTCTGGATCAGCCGGCCGACACAGGCGTCTTGCGCGCGGAGCGCCTCCCGCGCCTCCAGGCTTTCGAGGCCCCACCGATGCGCCGCGTAATCGGTCGGCTTCATGCTCATGTAGATCAGTGAGGTCACGTCCGACTGGTCGATGGGCTCTCGATCCAGCATCAGCATCATGTTGTCGCACTCGAAGTCGGCGTACGCCGGGGTGAAACGCACGTTCGAGCTGTCGTCGATCTTGTGTCCCATCCACATGCCGGTGCCGCCGGTCAGCTGCTGGACGTAAGGCATCGGGCTCCGCCCCCGCAGGTACGCGGGAAACGTGTAGAGGTCGAGGTTCGTCATCAGCCGATGTTCCGTGTCCCCGCCGGGGAACTCCGCCTTCCAGGCCGGGCGCTTCGGCTGGGCGTAGAGCACGACGATGTGCGTCTTGTTCCCCGGATCGTGCGCCGCACCGTGCCCCACCATCCCCATCGCCGCCCGATCCTGAAAGCTCGTACCGATGACGACCGGCTTGTGTCCCGCCCTCACGCTGTACTCGTCGGCCAGAGTGGGCGCCTTGATGAATTCCGCCGAGAAATCAGGAAATGACTGGGCCACCTGCTTCGTGGCCGGATCGTAGATCTCGTTGCCCACGATGCGCGTCGTGATCGGATAACCGCCCGTGCCGATGGCGACGTGAGAAACGGCCGTCGCAGTCTCCAGCTGCGTGACCTTCGCGTCCAGGTACTCGGCTCCCCGTGCTGCCAGCCCCTTGATCTGGGGCCACGCGTCCGGCCACGCCTCGTAGAGCGCGCGTCCTCCCCCATCCATCACGATCGTGAGGATCACCTTCGGGCGCTTCGCTGTAGGCAGGAGCGCCTCGGTCATCACCCGTCCCATCGATCCCTTGGGCGGGGTCGTTCCGATCAGCTGGGCGTACGTCGGAGCGACATTCTGCAAGGTCGTCTTCTCGAGCCGGACGCCTTCCCTGATGAAACCCGGACCATACAGGACGAACTTGATATCGGTGTCGTAGTCCCACGACGACGCGTGCGTCGTCCACATGTGCTTGAGCACCATCACCTGGTCCGGATCGTCCGCCCGGACGCCCCGAAACGCCCGGATCGGGACGTGGCTGAACTCCTCGCTGAAAAACGCACGATCGACGACGATCGTATAGCGAGCCGGAATCATCACCACGTGCCCGCTCTGCTCCGCAGCCCAGCTCTGCACGGCATAGGCGAAGTGCCACGCGTCGTCGCGATCCTGGTTCCGATACGCCGACCCCGACCAGCTCGGGCTGAGCCCTCCTGCCTTCCCCTGCACGGCCGGCGCCGGCTTCGTCGCAGCGCAGGCACCGAGCGCGAATACGAGCACCAACCCGATGAAAACAGGTTTGAATCTTCCCCGCACACGCATATCTGCCCCCTTGTGATCTGGAGCGGCTCGCGCGTCCTTTCACGGACCGTCGCGCGAGAGTACGGAGATATGCCGACAGAACTGAAATACATAGAGCTGCCGATCCGTATAATCCCAGGTTATGGATCTGGAAGCGCGGTTGCGAGCGTTCGCGGCCTTCGCCCGGCGCCGATCCTTTTCGGCGGCGGCGCAGGAGCTTCGCATCAGCCAGCCGGCGGTGTCCAAGCACATCGCCGACGTCGAGCGCGCCGCCGGGGTGAGGTTGGTCGAGCGCCGCGCCCACGGTAGCACGCTGACGGCCGCCGGGGAGTTCGTCGCCAACCACGTGCTGCGCGCACAGGCGCTCCTGGCCCAGGCTGCCCGGGGCGTCGCCGAGTTCCGTCAGAGGGCCACCGGTTCGCTGACGATCGTCGCGTCGGGCGTTCCCGCCACCTACCTCCTGCCGGAGGTCCTGGTGATGTTTCAGCGCTCACATCCCGGCGTGCGTGTGAGCATCATGCCGGGGCCATCGGCGCAGACGATGGACGCGCTGCGATCCCATCGAGCCGAGCTTGGAGTTGTCGGTGGGTTCGCGGCGGCGCCGGAGATCGAGGCGGAGCCGCTCGTCGAGGAGGAGGTCGTCGTGGTGGGATCGCCGCGGCTGGCCAGCCGGCGCCTGTCGCGGAAAGACGCCGAGGCCGCGACGTGGATCTCACTCTACGAGGGCTCTGCCACGCGCGCCGCCGTCGAGGCGGCCTGGGCCGACTCCGGCATCACTCCGACTCGCCACCTCATACTTACAAGCTGGGAAGCCGTGAAGCTGGCGGTGGCTCGCGGTGACGGCGTAGCCGGCTGCAGCGAGTTCACGGTCGAGCGTGAGCTCCGAGCCGGCACTCTTGTCGTCCTGCGGCTTCCCGGCTGGAAAGTGCGGCGCACGATCTCGATCGTCCGCCATCGCGACGCCGTGCTGACGCCCTCGGCGCGCGAGTTCGTCGCAATGCTCCATGCGCGATGGGGCCGTTCGGCGGCGCGGCGAAGCCGCCGCGCCGCCACGTCCGATCTCAGCGCGGCTCTTTCGTCTTCAGCTCGGCGTCGTGCTCCATGAGAAAGGTGCGGATGTCGGCGGCCATGTCGAGCAGCTTGGTCCACTGCTCCTTGTAGAGGGTGACCGGGAAGCGGCCGAGCCCGTAGACCGAGACCCCGCCCTTCTCGCTCACCTTGATCGACACGCCGCGCGTCGCCCGGGCCTTCAGTGCAGCATTCTCGGCCTTGAGTCGCTCGACCTCGTCTTTGAGCGCGTCGTCAGCCATCGTCCTATCCCGGAATCTTCCAGTCGAGCCAGGTGCAGAGCGCGCGTCCCATGATCAGCTCCTTGTCCTTCGCCGAGAGCCACGGTAGCTCCTCGGTGAACATCGTCACGCATTGCTTCCACGAGCACGGCATGCGCGTGATGTCGGTGCCCCAGAACATCCGCTCGGGGCCGAAGGCATCGTAGAGCTTTCTGATGTGGCCGTGAATATCGCGATACGGATACGCCTCGGCCGAGTAGCTCGGCGCACCGGTCGCCTTCAGCGCCACGTTGCGATGCTTGGCCGCCGCCACCAGCTCGGGCAGGTTCGACCAGGCCGCGTCGGGGCGCCCGAAATGGTCGATGATCAGCTTGAGCCCGGGATGGCGCTCGGCGATCCGGCCGATCACCTGGAGCAGCCCCGGACCGAGCAGCGCGACCGGTAGCCCCGCGCGCTCGGCGGCGGGCCAGAGCCAGTCGAGTGTGCCGTCACTCAGCCACGTCTTCTGATGTGGCTGCAGCAGCGCGAAGCGAAGCCCCTTCATCCCCGGCCGGCTCTTCAGGCCGTCGACGAGCGTGCGGCTCTCGGGCTTGTCGAGGGGAAAGTTGCCCAGAATCGCGAGCCGGTTGGGATGCTGGCGCGCGGCCTCGACGGCGAGCGCGTTGGAGTCGGGGTCCCAGCCGGGTGGATGGATGACGGCCGCGTCCACGCCGCCCTCGTCCATCTCCTTCAGGACGTCGGCGGCCGTGAAGTCGGTCACCTGCCGATGGTTCGCGTTCGTGGGCTTGTTGTTTCGCCAGATGTGGATCTGTGCGTCGACGACCAGCATGAGGTGCTCCTTTCTCTCGGTAGAGCTTCTTTAGCCGAGGATCCCATGGTCTTCAAGGCCGCGACCGCCTCAGCTCCCGCCGCGCCGCTGGGCGGCGAGCCACTCCGCCGCCGACGGCACGTTCGGATCGCGCGGCCGCAGATTGTAGTAGGGCACCAGCGGGAAGTAGGCGTGGGCGAGCCGGCGAAGCTCGGCGACGGGCTCCGGATGCAGATCGACCCGCAGGTCGACCATCGCGTACGGCTCGCGGTCGACGACGTAGAGCCCGCTGGAGACCTCGCCGTTGGGCTGGCCGCCCGCCGCCTTGCCCGCCTCGAGCGATCGGAGCAGACGCTCCCAGAGCGCGAGATCGGCGCTCCGCTGAAAGACGTCGAACATGGCGTCGGCGACGTCCTTGCTGACGACGGCGTTGGCCGCGACCACCACGTTGCGGTCGGCGCGATGGCCGGCCCACGGCTTGTTCTCGGCGCCCGTTCGCGCGGCGGTGAGCCCGGTCACGTCGAGGCACCCGAGCTGGCGGCGCTCCACGAACTGATCGCTCGCCGCGATCTCCTGCAGGGCACGCGGCGCCGAGTAGCCGGCGCGCATCAGATTCAGGCCGAGATGGCCCAGACGCGGATTGGTGCTGGCCTGGGTGACGACCGCGCCGATCCCCGGTGCCACGTGGATGCAGCGCGAGCCGACCGCCATCTCGCTGGTGGCGATGGCGATGCCGAACATTCCGGTGCGCTCGCACCGGCCGATGAGCGAGAACGTCGTGAACTCGATGCCGATCATGAAGGTCCTCCCCGCCGGGATTGTATAATCCGGCCACTCCAGATGAAATTCGTCGGTGTTCCGATCAAGCGGCTCGAGGATCCGCGGCTGCTCGTCGGCGGCGGGCGGTTCGTGGACGACGTGGTCCGCCCCGGCATGGTGCACGCGGTCGTCGTGCGGAGCTCGCACGCCCATGCGCGCGTCCGCCGCGTCGATGTGCGCCGGGCCCTCGCGCTGCCCGGCGTGCTCGCCTGCGTCACGGGCGCCGAGCTCGCCGGCGTGCCGACGATCCCGCTCCGCCAGGGCGCCAGGCCGGAGCACGCGGCCTTCCTGCAGCCCCCGCTGGCCCGCGAAACCGTGCGCTATGCGGGCGAGCCCGTCGCGGTCGTCATCGCCGGCGACCGTGCCACCGCCGTCGACGCGCGCGATCTGGTCGAGATCGATTACGAAATCCTGCCGGCGCTCGTCGACCCCGCGCACGCGGAGCGGCCGGGCGGGCCGGTTCTGTTTACGGGCGGCAATGTGGTGGACTCCTGGACCACGGCCCTCGGCGATGCCGACGCCGCGTTGCGCGAGGCGGCCTGCGTGGTGCGAGAGCGGTTCGCGGTCGGCCGGCAGACCGCCGCGCCGATGGAGACGCGCGGGCTCGTGGCCGAGTGGGACAGTGCGGCGGGCCGCCTGACGGTGTGGGGCACGACGAAGGTCCCCTACTTCAACCGGCAGACGCTGGGCACCATGCTGGGCCTCGACGAGGCGCGCATCCACTTCGTCGAATCGGACGCCGGCGGCGGCTTCGGCGCGCGCGGCGAGTTCTATCCCGAGGACTTCCTGGTGCCCTACCTCGCCCGTCGCCTCGAGCGGCCGGTGAAGTGGGTCGAAGATCGTCGCGAGCACTTCCTCACGATCAACCACTCCCGGGAGCAGCAATGGTCGGTCGCAGCCGCCGCCGACGCGCGCGGCAAGCTCCTGGCGCTCGACGCCACGCTGGTGAACGTCCTGGGCGGTTATCTGCGCACCCACGGCGTCTGGGCGGCGCGGCTCACCGCGTCCTACCTGGCCGGGCCCTATCGATGGCCGAGCTATCGCTGCCGCGTTTCCTGCGTCATGACGAACAAGACGCCGACGGGTACCGTGCGCTCGCCGGGATTCTACGAAGGCACATTCGTGCGCGAGCGAATCGTCGATCTCCTCGCCGCGCGCCTCGGGCTCGATCCCGCCGAGATCCGTCGCCGGAATCTCCATGGCCCCAAAGACCTGCCGTTCACGGTCAGCACGGTGGCCTCCGCCGTGACCGGACGCGAGGCCGACTTCACGGGCGAGGACTTCCCCGAGATGTTCGAGCAGGCGCTGAAGGCCGGTCAGTACGAGGCGCGGGTGGCCGCGTGCCGCGAGCGGAACGCCGCCGGCGGCGACGTGAGGTTCGGCGTCGGGCTGGCGGCCGTCGTGGAGACTTCCGGGACCGGTCCGTTCGAGAGCGCGAGAGCGACGCTGACTCCCGAGGGGACGATCGCTCTCGCGACGGGCGCGACCGCGCTGGGCCAGGGGCTTCCAACCACGCTTGCTCAGGTCTGCGCCGAGGTGCTGCAGGTCCAGCCCGCCGAGATCACCGTGCATCTGGGCGATACGCGCTGGATGCCGCAAGGCGTCGGCAGCTCCGCCAGCCGATCGGCGGTCATGGCGGGAAGCGCCGTGCATGAGGCGTCCACGCGGCTGCGAGAGCAGATCGTGACGATCGCGGCGGCGCACTTCGAGGCGAGCCCCGCCGACATCACGCTCGTGGACGGCGCGGCGCTCGTGCGCGGCGTGCCCGATCGACGCATCTCGCTGCGCGAGATCGCGGCGCTCGCCGGCCGGCCGCTCGAGGCCGAATGGCGTCACGAGACCACGCGCGCCGTCGGCTCGTTCGGAGTCCATCTCTCCGTGGTCGGCGTGGACCTCACGACCGGCCGGGTCGAGCCCGAGACGCACTTCGTCCTGTGCGACGTCGGCCGCGCGATCAATCCCACGATCGTCGAGGGCCAGCTGGTGGGCGCCGTCATCCAGGGGCTCGGCCACGCAACCTCGGAGGAGCTCGTCTACGACGAGAGCGGCCAGCTGGTGACCGGAACCTTCATGGACTATGCGTTGCCGACCGCCGACCGCGCGCCGGCCGTCGAGCTCCTGATCGAGGAAGCGCCGACGCCGACGAATCCCCTGGGCGTGAAGGGCGCCGGAGAAGCGGGAACGTCGGGCGTGGGCGCCGCGGTCGCCAACGCCGTGGCCGCTGCCGTCGGCCCTGCCGCCGCCCGCCAGCTGCCCGTGACGGCGCCGCGAATCAAGGCGGCGCTCGGGGGTACCGAACGCTGCTGAGAAGGGCTCAGCCGGCGCCGATGATCTCCGCCAGTGATGGCGTGGCCATCCCCGCCTTCCAGGTGGGATCGCGGACCTCGAGCAGGTTCCCCGACGGATCGAGGAAGTACAGCTCGCGTCCGGTGAAGAAACCGTGCTCGCGGTAGCCGGCCGCAGAGCTGCCTATCTCGGGACCGAATTTTAGTTAGGCTCCAACCGAGGAGGGAGACATGGTCTTCAGCATTTTCCGCGGAGTCGCGGGAATCGTTCTAGCTCTAACGGCTTTTGCTCCAGTCAATGCCGCCGGGCAGGAGATCAAGGTCACTCTCCTGGGTACAGGCTGTCCGCCCCCGGTCATGGATCGATTCGGGCCGAGTATCTTGGTCGAGGCCGGAGGAGGGAAGTTCCTCTTCGATGCGGGTCGAGGCGCTCTGCAACGTCTCGCCCAGCTCAGAGTCCGGTGGCAAGATGTGGATGGCGTATTCCTCACACACCTTCATTCGGATCACGTGGTCGGCTTTCCGGATCTGTGGTTGACGGGTTGGCTCGTGGGCGCTGGACGCAGCCGCCCGCTATACGTCTGGGGCCCAAGGGGAACCAAGAAGATGATGTCGCACCTTGAACAAGCGTATGAGTACGACATCCGCATCCGGCTGTACGACGACAGGGCATCGCCCGACGGCGTCGTTATCCTCGCTGAGGATATCGGTGAGGGAGTGGTACACGAGAAGGGCGGTGTGAAGATAACGGCGTTTGAGGTGGATCACACGCCGGTCAAGCCGGCGTTCGGGTACCGGATCGATCATGCTGGGCGCTCCGTGGTGCTCTCGGGCGACACGCGCGTCTCTGACAATCTCATCCGGCATGCCCAAGGAGTAGACCTTTTGGTTCACGAAGTCGCCTCGCCAGAGACGTTCCAGCGGGCTGGCACCCCTCCCGAGCGAGCAAAGAGTGTTGTCGCCCATCACGTGACTCCTGAGCAGGCGGGGGAAGTCTTTTCTCGGACGAAGCCGAAGCTTGCAGTGTATTCGCACATTGTCCTGCCGACCGCCACCGAGCAGGACCTGATCCCGCCGACGCGAAAGACCTACTCGGGGCCTCTGGAGGTTGGAGAGGATCTCATGGTGATCACCGTTGGGGAGAAAGTCGAGGTTCGTCGGCTTGGCCGCGGCTCACCATAAGCCAGCGCCTTGAGCCGACCGGCAGCGTTCGAGGAGCCTAACAACGGCGTCGAGCGGACGCGGTTGATGGTGGACGATCCAACTGCGCTCTGCGCCCGCGCCGCTCACGCCGAGCGTTAGGCCGCACACACGCTTCACGATCGTCGTCAACCCAAAGAGGGTACCATGGCCAAGTACCTGATTTCCTTCCCCAGCGCGGCGATGGTCGTGCCCGACGGCGAGTGGGAGGCGGTGGGCCGCGACGCGCACGCCGTGATCGATGAGGCGAAGGCTGCCGGCGTTTACGTCTTCGGCGGCGGCATCGACGAAGACGTCCCGCCCGTGCTCGTCTCGGCCGACGGTCTGGTCGCCGAGGGCGGCTACCCGTGGGCGCCCCCGCTCAACGGCGGCTTCACCGTGCTCGAACTGCCCTCGCGCGAGGAGGCCGTCGCGTGGGCCGCGCGCATTGCGAAGGCCTGCCGGTGCGAGCAAGAGCTACGCGTCTTCGGGTTCGACCTGCGGTCCTGAGGGCGGTACTGAAATGGCGCAGGAAGTGCAGCCTAACAATTTCATTCAAGCCGACGCCGCTCCGCGGCGCGGCTTAATTCAGGCGTTACCTCAGGGGAGGGGTCCCATGAAACGGAAGCAGTTCGCATTTCTCGTAACAGGCATCGTGTGCGCCGTGCTGGCGCCGCTGACCACTCTAGCGCAACAACCGTCCAAGATCGCCCGGGTCGGGTGGATGTCAATTGCCACACCGGCGGCTCCGGCACTGAATTACGACGTATTTCGTCAGGCAATGCGGGACCTCGGCTACGTTGAAGGCAAAAACCTCGTTCTTGAACCT